>DOBT01000048.1 GCA_003503675.1 Cyanobacteria bacterium UBA8530
CAAGTGGACGGGGATCCCCGTCGCCCGCATGCTCGAAAGCGAACTGTCGAAACTCGTTTCCATGGAGTCGCGCCTCTCGAAGAGGGTGGTGGGACAGGGCAAGGCCGTGAAGGCGGTCTCGGACGCGGTCCGAAGGGCGAGAGCCGGCATTCAGGACCCCAACCGCCCCATCGGTTCTTTCCTCTTCCTCGGTCCCACCGGGGNNCGGGCTACGTCGGCTACGACGAGGGGGGGCAGCTCACGGAGGCCGTGCGTAGGAAGCCCTATTCGGTCATCCTCTTCGACGAGGTCGAAAAGGCCCACCCGGACGTCTTCAACATTCTGCTTCAACTCCTGGACGACGGGCGGTTGACGGACGGCCAGGGCCGGACCGTCGATTTCAAGAACTCCGTGGTGATCATGACCAGCAACCTGGCGAGCTCCATCCTGATGGAGCTGCCCACCGCCTCCCCCGCCCAGAAAGAGGAGATCTTCGCGGCAGTCCAACTGGAACTGCGCCGGCACTTTCGGCCGGAATTCCTCAACCGCATCGACGATACCGTGGTTTTCGAGCCCCTGAATCCCGGCGAGATCGCGCAGATCGTGGAAATCCAGCTCGCACGCCTGCAAGATAGGCTGGTGGACAGAAAGATAACCCTCCACCTGAGCAAGGAAGCAAGGGAATGGCTTTCTCTCAGCGGCTACGACCCGGTATTCGGGGCGCGTCCCCTCAAGCGGGTCATCCAGAAGGAGCTGCTCAACCCCTTGGCCCTCGACCTCCTTGCCGGAAGGTTCAAAGTGGGCAGCGAGATCCGCGTCGAATTGGGGGACGAAAAGTTGCTCTTCGAGGAAATCTCAGAGGAGTCGACGAATTTATCGAAGAACCCGGCGGTGCAACTCTCCAAGTGAGAGCAGGAAACCGGTCGGACGTCCATGGGGACAGGTGAGAGGTTGGGGGCAGTTCTTCAGGCGCGCTAGGAGCTGCCCCATCCTTTCCATGGAAAGGGTCTCGCCGGCCTTGATGGCAGCCTTGCAGGCGATCTGGGCCCGCCACCGCTCTTCTTGCCCCATCCCCCCTCCTTCCCCACCGATCAGCTCGAAGATGGTTCCCTCGATCTCCGAATAGGGCAGGATGGCCGGAGCACACCGAACGAGGTATTCGAGGTTTTCGCTTTTTTCGATTTCGAAGCCCAGGTCGAAAAAGAGGTCTTTTTCTTCCTCCAAACGGGCCATCTGAAGGGCGTCGAGGCGCAGAAAGATGGGAAGCAACAGCTCCTGGCGCTCCAGGGCCGCCGGGGCCAGGTCCTCGAAAATGACCCTCTCATGGGAGTTGTGCTGGTCGATGAGATAAAGCCCCAAGGGATGCTCCAACAACAGATAGGTCTTGTGCAACTGCCCCAGTAACTTCATTTCTTCCCAAGGCAAATTTTCAGCTTTTTCATTTTTTCTTTCGGGCAGCCGATCGGGGGCCGAGAAACTTTCGAAGCTTTCAAATTTTCTTTCGGGAAGCCGTTCGGACGTCGAGAAATTTTCGAAAATTTCTTTTTTTCTTTCGGGCCGCCAGTCGGATAGGGGAGGCCTTTCGAATTTTTTTTCCTCGGCTTCGAGGCGGATTTCTGCGCCGTCGAGCAGTTTCTTGCTGTAGATGGCCTGGGCCACGGCTTCCTTGACCAGGGAGAACAGGCCCTGGGGGGTGTTCATCCTGACTTCGCGCTTGTTGGGGTGGACGTTGACGTCGAGGCGCTCGGGGTCGAGCCGGAGGGAGAGGATGAGGAAGGGGAAGCGGTTCGACGGGATCTGGCCGAGGTAGCAGCTCTCGGCGGCCTTCTGGATGGCCGGGTGGCGGATCCAGCGACCGTTGATGAAGAACCATTGTTTCTGGCGATCGGCCCGGAAGAGGTCGGGGGGGCTGCAAAGTCCCTCGATGCGGATGAGATCGTCGGAGGCTTCGACGAAGACCAATTTTTTTCCTTCATTGAAGAGGGCGCAGGCGGCATCCTTCAGGTTCCGGCAGCCGAAGGTGTTCAGGACCTCCCGGTCCTGGACGGTGAGAGAGAAGCCCACCGTGGGGTTGGCCAGGGCCAGGGCGATGACGGTATCCTGAATGTTGGCGTTCTCCGTGGCGGGTGACTTGAGGAACTTGAGGCGGGCCGGAGTTCCGTAGAAGAGGTCCTGGACGAAGATGGTGGTGCCTTCCGGGCAGCCGCAGGGGCTGATTTTCATTCCCCCCTCGTCGATCCTGATCTTTGTTCCCTCCTCGCTTTCCCTCCTTCTGGTAGTGAGGTCCACCCTGGCGACGGCGGCTATCGAGGCGAGGGCCTCTCCCCTGAAGCCCATGGTCTCGAGCTGGTAGAGGTCGTCGAAGGACTTCAGCTTGCTGGTGGCGAACCTCTCGAAGGCCAGGGGGGCGTCTTCAGGCGAGATGCCGGTTCCGTCGTCGGTGATGCGAATGTTCTTGCCCCCGTCGCGCACCTCGATGCGAATGGAGCGGGCGTCGGCGTCGAGCGAGTTCTCGAGGAGTTCCTTGACGACCGAGGCAGGCCGCTCGATCACCTCTCCGGCGGCGATCTGGTTGGAAAGCGGTAGGGGGAGCCTCTGAATCGTGCGCATGTATCCTCCAAACTTGACGGAGCCTCGCCAGAACGTATTATAATGACTTTCGGCGCTCCCCATTTTACACCAGGAGAAGGCACTCTTTGCTTGCTTTTGTCTCGACGTGGGAAAAACCGGCGAAAGTGGGTAGAAAATAGATAGTATGCAAGAAGTAGTTCATGAGACCATCTTGCGGGCCATCGAAGAGTCCGAGGAAGAAGGGGTTCGAATCGCCCGGCGAATGGAGCAATCCGGCCAGGTGTATCAGGCTGCCCGCTGCCTCGAATTGGTGGCGCAAAGGCATCTGGGCTTCGGGGCGACCGGTGGGGAGATCCTGCGCTACGACGAGCCCTCTTTCGGTTCCTTTCACCGCCGGATCCGTCTCCTGCTCGATGCCGGCGCTCTCTTCCAGAAGGCGGAGCGTCCCCGAACCTCGCGAGCGATCCTCTTGAGGGCCGTGATTTTCGTAGAGGAGGCCATCCGGAAGATCGATTCCTTTGAAGACGAGGACCAGGGGGCTCTTTGCTGCCTGGGCTTGGGGTTCGAGCTGGCTGGCCATTGCTGTCTGGCTTGCGCCGAGCCCGACGGGCGCGCCTATTACCAGGCTGCGCAGGCGTACTGGAGCAAGGCGGCGCGGCTCCGACCGGAGACCCTGCCCGAGTGGACCCATCATCCCGTGAGCGGAGCGGTCGTCGATTGCCTGGCAATCGCGGGAAGGATCCTCAAGATGGATGACCTCGATGGCGAGGATGGTTTGTTGGGGCGCGATGCCTTCAGCCGTTTGGAAACGGTGCTGGGGCTCTATGACTAGGATTGAGGAGAGGGAATGGAGGTAATCGAAGACCTTTACGCCATCCTGGGCGTCGAAGAGAATGCCGACGACGTCGAGATCAAGAGGGCGTACAGGAAGCTGGCGATAGAACTTCATCCCGATCGCTTCGTCGGCAAGCCCGATGAGCAGCAGGAGGCTGCCGAGCGATTCTCGAAGGTCTCCCAGGCCCACAACGTCCTCAAGGACAAGCAGCAGCGGGCCGATTACAACTTCGACCGCCGGTTGCGCTCCGGGATGACCGAGTCCGTCCTGCAGGAGAACGAGGAGAAGGTCGCGCCGGCCATCGCCGACGACGATCCCCGTCGAATGTCCGCCGAACGGAAGTACAACGAAGGCCTCGCTTATTTCAAAACCGATCTGAGAATGGCGGTCGATTCCTTCAAGGAAGCCGTCCGTCTTTCGCCCGGCGTTCCCCAGTACCACACCATGCTCGGGGTCGCCTATCAAAAGCATGGCTGGCCGACCTATGCCGTCTCCGAACTGAAGACCGCCTTGAAGCTCGCTCCCAGGGATCCCGTGGCCACCAAGTGGCTGCGCCAGGTCGAAGCGGTCATCAAGGAAGAGGAAGAGCTCAAGGAAAAGATGGAGAAGAAGGGGAAAAAGGGCAAGAAGGGGAAGAATAGCAAGACGGAGAAGCCGAAGTCCGAGAAGAAGGCCGTCGAAAACAAGTTCAAGAAGAAGAAGACCTCCTTCTGGCGGAATTTGCTGGCCCCTCTTCTCGGTCCCAAGTAATGGCCAAATTCCTATACAAACTCCAGAAGGTGCTCGATTTCCGGGCGAAGAAGGAGGAGAAGGCCAAGCAGGGCCTCTCGGACGCCAATCACCAGCGGGACGTCCAGCAGGACCTCCTGGATCAGCTCACCGCCCGCCATTCCTCCGCCCAGAGGCAGATGGGGGATCAGCTTTCTGCCGGACGCGCCAACGACGTCCAGGCTTCCAACGACTACGTTTCCTCGCTCGACGGCAAGGTCAAGGACCAGAAGGACAAGCTCACCAAGGCCCAGGCCGCGGTCGATGAAGCCAAGAAGCGCTATATCGAGACCTCCAAGGAGCGCTCCATCATGGAGAAGCACCGCGACAAGGAAAAGNNTGAAGTGGAGAAACGAGGAGAAGCGCATCGAGGCCATCAATCTCGACGAGATGGCCAACACCATCTTCCTCAAGAAGCGGCGCCTCGATGCGGAAGAAAAGGAAGCCGAAGAAGCCGTAGAAGAGAAGGAAGCGGAAGTTTCTTCCGGTTCTCCCTGGATCGATGGCTTGCTCGAGAGCGCGAAGATCGCCCAGCAAATGAAAGAAAAGCGAGATCTTTAGAAAGGGGCGGCTCCATGATGAATCTCCCCCCCCCGCNNCATCGCCCCCAAGGTGGAAAGGCCCGAAAGAGCCGATAAGGCGGAAAGAGTCGAGAAGAAGGATTCCCGCCCCTTCCTGCCCGAAGAGAAGGACGATCCGAGTTTCCTAGAGGAGCTGGCCTTGGCCTCCGGGGCCGTTCTCGTTTCTCCCGCCCTTCTACCCTGGATTCCGGTCGATTTAACTCCGCAAGAGGATTCCCCTGCTCATTCCCGCTCCGCTTCCCTTTCCGCGCCCCTTTCCACCGAATCCCAGGCAACTCCTCCCCTGCAGGTCTTCTTTCCCCTGCCCCCCGCTTTCGTCAAGGTAGAGCCGACCGAGCTGTTCAATCAGGCCCCCCTTCATCTCTCGCCTTCCGTGTTCCCCCAGTGGGTCGCGGCCGAGGTCCAGAAGCTCGATGCGGGCGGTAAGAGCCTCACCCAGCTCACGGTGCAGTTGGATCCGCCCCACCTGGGGGAACTCCAGCTCACCCTCTCCATGGTGGACCGCCACGTGGCGGTGGAGATCTTCGCGGCCAGTCAGGCCAAGCCCCTCCTGGAGACCTCCCTTTCCTCCATTCGGGCCATCCTGGCTTCCCAGAACCTCACCACGACGGACATCCGCATCTCGACCACTCCTTCGAAGAACACCTCCCAGAAAGAGAAAGATTATCCCCAACCGAACCGCTGGACCCGAAAACGCTCCGACGACGAGAGCATGTCGGTGTCCACCTGAGGCAAAAGCGGTTCTCGGAGCGGCTCTGAAATCTTGTTTTGTCCTTTGTCCCATCGTATACTTCCTCTAATCGAGTGAATGAAGGAGGAGCAATGGGGCTGAGAGAATCCATCGGAGTTGCCCGCGGCCACCGCGAGGCGACCCTTTTGCTAAAGAACGCGCAACTGGTCAATGTCCTCAGTGGGGAGGTCTATCTCACCAACGTGGCGATCTATCAGGAGCTCGTCGTGGGGGTCGGCGTTGACTACCTTCAAGCAGAGCAGGTCATCGACCTCAAGGGGAAGATGCTTTTGCCGGGTTTGATCGACGGCCATGTCCACATCGAGAGTTCGATGGTCACCATCCCCGAGTACGCTCGCACGGTCGTTCCCCTGGGAACCACGGCCATCGTGATCGATCCCCACGAGATCGCCAACGTCAGAGGCCTGGATGGCGTTTCCTTCATGATGAGCTCCTCCAAAGGGGTGCCGCTCGGGGTTTACGCCATGGTCCCCTCCTGCGTCCCCGCTTCCCCTTTCGAGACGGCGGGCGATACCCTCATGGCTTACGATCTGGCCGATTTCCTCCTCAAGCGCCGGGTGCTGGGGATGGGCGAGATCATGAACTTCCCCGGGGTCCTGAACGCCGACGAGGACCTGCTCGGAAAGCTGGCCATGGCCCACGACATGATCATCGACGGCCATGCCCCCGGTCTTACCGGCAAGGACCTCAACGCCTACATCATCTCGGGGATCATGTCCGACCACGAGTGCGTCAATCCCCTCGAGGCCCTCGAGAAGCTCCGGCTCGGCATGCACGTCATGGTCAGGGAAGGCTCCACCGCCCGCAATCTGGCGGACCTTCTGCCCGCCATCACCTGGGCCAACCACCACCGCTGCCTCTTCGTCACCGATGACCGCCATCCCTCTGACTTGATGGACGAGGGCCACATCAACGCCATCGTCAAGAAGGCGATCGCCCTGGGTCTAGACCCCATGATCGCCGTCAGGATGGCCACCATCAACACCGCCCGCTACTTCCATCTTCCCCGTCTGGGGGCGATCGCCCCCGGCTTCCAGGCCGACATGATCGTGATCGACTCCTTCAACGATTTCAACGTCGAGTACACCATCCAGCGCGGCCACGTCGTCGCCCAGGGCGGACATCCCTTGTTCGGCTCCAAGAAGGCCGACACCTCGAGGGTGGTCAACACCGTTTCGGTCGGCAAGCTTTCTCCCGAGAAGTGGGACATCCACTCCGAGGAACCCGAAAAACAGAAGGTCAAGGTGATCGGCGTCGTCCCCGGTCAAGCCTGGTCTCACAACGTCGAGGCCACCCTCCCGGTGGTGGACGGCATCGTGCGGTTGGATCCCAATCAGGACATCGCCAAGATCGCGGTGGTGGAGCGACACAAGGCCACCGGCAACGTCGGGGTCGGCTTCGTGAAGGGCTTCGGGATGAAGCGGGGGGCGATCGCCTCGACCGTGGCCCACGACGCCCACAACATCATCGTCGTCGGCTGTTCCGATGCCGACATGCAGCATGCGGTCGAGCGGATCGTCGACCAACAGGGCGGCTTGGTGGCCGTGCGGGACGGCAGGGTTCTGGACTCCCTGCCTTTGCCGATTGCGGGCCTCATGACCGAGGATTCGGTCCCCTACGTCGCCAAGAAGCTGGAGAACCTTCAGCGCATCTGCCAGCAGCAACTCGACGTCACCGTGCTCAATCCCTTCATGACCATGGCCTTCCTGGCTCTCTCGGTGATTCCCGAATTGAAGATCACCGATCAGGGTTTGGTCGACGTCGAGAAGTTCGAGTTGGTACCGGTCATCAGTTAAAAGAAAAAAGGAAAGGGCGCGGAATTTTCCGCGCCCTTTTTCAGGCCGACAGCGCCTTTTTTTCCTCGCTCAGCAGGAATTCGCCCCCCTTGAGGATGCCCAGAAAGACTCCGCCCGAGAGGTAGCAGGGACAAAGGGGGAATTTTTCGCTGAGCTTCCTGAGGCGCTCCATGAGCCAGCCGAGTCCTTCGGTCTCCTCCACATGGGTCTGCCCTCGCAACAGCCTTCGGTCCCCCTTCAGGCGCAGCTTTCCGATCCCGGCGGGACGCTCCTGATTCCAGGAATACCATTGCCTGCAGAGCTTTCGGATCTCCGCTTCCGATACTCCCTCGGGGCTGATGGCGTAGGCAACGAGCATTTCCCCCTCCTTCGCAAATGTCAACGCGACATTGTAGATCCTGTAAAGAAATGTTGCAAGAAAAGGAGAAAAAAAGCGGGGAGAATTTTCCCCGCTCGAGACGTCCGTCCTCGCCTTCCACCCTGGAAGAGGGGACTACTGCAAGCTTTCCAGGCGATCGGCGAGGGCGGCGGCGGTGGGAATCCTCTTGGAAGGCATGGGCTGCATGGCGTCCAGGATGCAGGCGGCGAGTTCGTTCGAGATCTTCGGGTTGAGTTCGCTCGGGGGAATCAGGGGCTGTCGGGACAGGAATCCGTTCGGCTTGCTCCCGGTGAGGACGTGGTAGAGGGTGGCGCCCAGGCTATAGACGTCGCTCGCCGGATTGATCTTGGAGGCGCCGCTGAAGAGTTCGGGGGCGACGTAGGCCTCGTCCCTCCCCTCGATCATCTCGGTGTAGGCGATGGAGGGGTCCCCTTCGATGCGGGAATAGGAGAAGTTGGTGATCTTGGCGCTATGTCCCGCGATCAGGAGGCAGGAGGGGCTGAGGTTACGGTGGATGACGAAGTTCTGATGGACGAAGTCGAGGCCGCGGCAGGCCTGGATCATGAGGTCGAGGACGGTGGAAATCTCCAGTCCCCCGATTCGATCGGAAAGGGGCCAGCCGTTGATCCATTCCGAGATGATGTAGATGTTGCCCTGGTCTTCGAGGACGTCGAGGATGGAAACGACGTTGGGATGGGAGAGGCGGCTGGTGGCCCTCGCCTCCCGAACGGCCCGGTTCTTCCAGAGGGCCAGCTTCCCTTCGGGTTGGTTGATGTCGGCGATGAAGCGCTTGATGAAGACCTGACGTTCGGTGAAGGCGTTGACGGCCTTGTAGGAGACGGCTCTCGGGGTGCGCTTGATGACGCTGAGGATTCGATAGTTCTCGAAGGGCAGTCCCTCTTCCGAGGGCAAGGAGTTCCCGACCAGGTGCTGGGAAATCAATTTGACCTGGTGATGGGTGGCTTCTTCGTTCATGGTGCGGGCCTGGTTGAGGATCCTCGGCAGCAGGTCTTCGAGGCCGACCACGTCGACGTCGGAAGGGTTGTCGATGAAGGTCGGGGTGTTGGGGGGCAGCACCACCATGGCCCGGATGGGCATCTTTCCCATCAAGCCGGAGTTCCAGCGCGAAAGGAAGGTGTTCAGGGTCTTGGCCTTCATTTCCGAGCGCTGGAGCGGGTTCTCGACCACGTGGGGGGAATTCCCTTCGCGCTTGATGACCCAGTTCTTCTGGTTGAGGTGGCCGTGGACTTCCCCCTGCCAGTACTTGGTCTCGATGGCGTAGATGGCATGAGGCCCGATCAGGATCACGTCGAGTTCGACGTTGGACAGCTTGTGGTAATACCCGGGAAGGACGACGTTGGTGAGGACGAGGAATTCGTCGGAGAGGTGGCTCAGGGTCCTCGTCACGGTCTTCTCGAATTCATTGGCGGGGGTGCCCGCCACGATGACTTGTGCCATTTTAGCCCTTCATTTCAGATTGCCGATGGGGGCGGTTGCCGATGTGGTGCCAGAGGCCCTTCAGTTTGTCGCCGAACTCCCTGGCATTTCCATAGCGCTCGCGGGGATTCTCGCGGAAGGCCTTGCGGATGGCCTGATCCAGCTCGGCAATCCAGAGGTTTTCTTTTTCTTCCTCGTGTTCGGAAAGGAACTTCTTGACGGCATGGCTTTCCTCGTCGATGCTTCTGAACTCGTCCTCGGGGGTCAGGGAGAAGGTGCGGGGACCGAACCAGGGGTCCGTCGGCAGTTCTCCGGTGATGACCCGGTACAGGGTCAAGCCGAGGGAATAGACGTCCGCGGCCTGCTGGGCCTGGTTGGGAGCGGCGAATTGTTCCGGGGCCATGTAGGCGAAGGTTCCTATCGGAACGGAGCCGTCGAGTGTGAGGCTGGAGGTTCCCAGGGTGGCGTTCTTGGCGATTCCGAAGTCGAGCAGGCGGATCTGGTGGGTTTGATTGGTCAGCATGATGTTGCTGGGCTTGATGTCCCGGTGAACGATCGCCATGGAATGGGCGAAATCGAGGATGTTGCAGAGCTCCATCCCGATCTCGAGCACTCGATCGACTCCCAGGTATTCCCAGGCTTCTTCCAGGGTCTGACCGTCCACCCACTCCATCACCAGCATGCCCGGTTCAATGAAATCGTAGACCTTGACCACCCCGGCGTGATGGTTCGACAGGGCGATGAGGCTCTTCACCTCTTTTTGGAAGCGCATGATGGGGGCATCCCCCTTGATCCCTATCCCGGGGTTGACTTGTTTGAGGGCGACCTTGCGGTCGAGGTGAGGGTCCAGGGCGCAGTAGAGGATGGAGTGCAGGGTGCTTCCCACCACCGAAAGGATCCGGTAGTGGCCGATCAGGTCGCCCGGGTTGTAGGCATGGCCCGTGATGGGATAGTAATTGGGCAAGGAGTAGTCGTTCGAACGGACTGGCAGGATCACTTCCTTTTTCTTTTTTCTCCGCCAGAAAAGGAAGGCTCCCCCGCCGCTCAGTCCGAGCGCTCCGCCCAAGAGAATGCCCCAGCTCGGTAGGCCGTTGTCGCTTATTTCGGAGAGCAGGTCCTGGGCGGCATCCTTGACGGCCGGATCGTTCTTGAGAGCCGCGCGGCAGGTGGCGACCGCCTCCTGGGGCTTGCCCGCCGCGTGGAGGATCTTGGCCACGGGGAGGTAGACCCAACCGTTGCTCGGGGCGGCCTGGATCGCGAGCTTTCCGTTATGGATGGCCTTGGGCCAATCCTCTTGATTGGCGAAGATGGAGGCCAATCGAAGGTGAATCATGGCGCGAACGGGTGGGGGCACCTGGAAGAGCAGGGCCTGGAGCTTTGTCGTGGCTTTGGGCCAGTCCCCTTGATTGACCAGGGCATCGGCTTCTTGAAGCTGGTCCCACCAGTGGTTCTGGTTTGACGAAACTCGGGGGGGCGCGTCCTGCCGGGATATCGGCTCAGCCGCCGCCCCGGCCGCCCAGAGCGTCAAGCAAAGCAGGAACCATAGGAATCTCGGCAAAAAAACCCTCTTTTCGAAAGAAAACAGCGCATTCATGAAAATGATAGCCGCTATTTTCCAACTTGTATAGCACGCCGGGCCACGTAGACTGTCCGGTAGGTGTCAGCGAGCGGCGGTTCCTGGGTGAAGCAGGCGTAGGCGCCCTCCAGCCGGAAACCGGCTTCTCTCAGGCTTTCGGTCACTTCTTCGGGAGGAATGGCCCGGTGTTGGTGGACCTCCTCGATCTTCCTGAAGCGGTCCCCCTTTTCACGCTGGAAGAAGGTCAACTCGAGCGTCGCGGTCTTTTTTTCCTCCTCGTAGCGGGAACGCCAAACCTGGAAGAGGTCCGGCGACGAGACCACCTCCACCGAGTTCCCCCATTCCCGGGCCAGGGCGAATTCGGTGGCCAGATCGAAAAGAAAGNNTCCCCCTCGACCCAGGTGACGGCTTTTGAGCCGCGTTTCTTCCGCGCTCTTTCCAGCATCTCTGGAGAGCGGTCCACTCCGGTCACCTCGAGCCCCGTTCGTG
Organism: Cyanobacteria bacterium UBA8530; assembly: GCA_003503675.1. GTDB lineage: Bacteria > Cyanobacteriota > Sericytochromatia > S15B-MN24 > UBA8530 > UBA8530. Next base: position 11,163 of record DOBT01000048.1, read on the forward strand.
AGAAGAGGATGGCGGCCGTTCCGGTGCCACAAGCGAGTTCGAGCAGGGAGCGAGGCTTCAGAAAGAGGGAGGCCCAGGTGCTGCGGCAGTACGGGACCATCCTCTGACTGAAGCGGTGCTGCCCGCTTTTGTCGTAGAGGCCGGCGTATTCCTTGTAGATCGATCGNNATCATGGCATGTTGTCCAAAAAAAGATTATAATGATTATCAATCACTTTGAATATCCTTTGCGCCCGATCATCGGGTGAAAGACCCATAGGAGGTGCCCGGTTTGTCCAATATTGCGATGGAGATGCTCGAGCTACCGGTTGCTGAAATCTTCGAGGAAGCGCCTCCTGCGGTTCAACCGGAGGAGAATCAGGAGTTCGAGGCCACGTCCGAACTTCCCGATACCCACGTCGAGACCAAGCCCACCGAGCAAACCGACGACTCGATCCGCATCTACCTTCAGGAAATCGGACGCCATCGTCTCCTGACCCATGCCGAGGAGCTCGACCTGGCTCGCCGCATCTGGGACGGCGACGCCCGGGCCAAGGGAATCCTGATTTCCTCCAACCTCCGCCTNNCTGGTGGATTCGCCAGGCCATCACCAGGGCCATCGCCGACCAGGGCAGGGTGATCCGGGTTCCCGTCCACATGGTCGAGACCATCAGCCGGGTCAAGAAAACCATCCGCATCATGTCTCAGCGCCTCGGCCGCCAACCGAACGAATACGAAGTTTCCGCCGAACTGGAGATCACCGTCGAGCGCCTTCGCGAGATCACCAAGGCCGATCGCGAACCCATTTCGCTCGAGACCCCCATCGGCAAGGAAGAGGACAGCCGCCTCGGCGATATCATCAAGGACCAGTATACAGCCAGTCCGCCCGCAGCGGTCATGAGCCAGATGCTTTCCGAGGACGTCAACCTCCTGCTCGAGACCCACCTTACCGAACGTGAGCGCTACGTCGTGCGCCGCCGCTTCGGCCTCGACGGGGAGCTTCAGCGCACCCTCGAGGGGATCGGGCACGAGATGGGCGTCACCAGGGAAAGGGTTCGCCAGATCGAGGCGAAGGCCCTCTCCAAGCTGCGCGGCTGCTCCCAGAAGGAAAATTTGAGGGGCTACCTCAACTAGGAAGAAAGGGGGGGGGCATGAAAAGATTCATCCTTTTGTTCCTTTCCCTGCTGTTGGGCGGCTGCCAATTATCCGTTCCGTCTCTTTCCCCGCTGGCCCCGCTCGACGTGCGCAGCTACGCCGGGGGCTTGCTTTACCGCTTCACCCTTCAGCCCGGCCAGACCGGCAACCTGGCATTTTCTTCCTCCAACCGCCTCGCCCTGGTCATCGGCGGCGGTGCCCCGGCAACCCCCTACCTTTTCCGGGTGCAGGACAACCCTGGCCTGGCAGGCCAGGAGGCCGGTTTCACCGAAAGCTCCCGCTTCCTGAAAGCCCGGCCCGCCCCTTCCTTCAAGGTGCAAAGCGCCGGCAACGTCGAAGAGTTCTGGATCAACACCGGAAACTCCAACCCCGACGGCAGCGGCGATCTCAAAAGGACCACCCACCGCCGTTTCACCGGCCAACACGCCTACTACTACGTCGATTCTCAAGCCACGGTCTCGGACGACAACCTCCAGAAGCTCTCCCAGGCCTTCGAGCAGACGATCTATCCCACCATCACCCGGGAGTTCGGCTCAGAGCCCAAACCGGGCATCGACAAGGACGATCGCCTCTTCGTGGTGATCTCGCCGGCGGTGGACAACTTCGGTAAGGAAAAGGGGCTGCTCGGATACTTCTGGAGTCGCGATGCCCTCCCCGGCCAGGTAAACGGCAACAACAAGGAAGTGATCTTCCTGACCGACAACCTCTTCACCCATCCCACCGTGACCGCCTTCGGGACCCTGGCCCACGAGTTCACCCACCTGGTGGTCTTCAACCAGAAGACCTTGGGGCATCAGGTCTCCGAGGACACTTGGCTCAACGAGGGCTTCGCCATGTTGGGGATGGACCTCTGCGGCTACGGGCTGTCGGGAGGGAACGAGGACGTGGCCAGGGACATCAATTCTTATCTTTCCCGTCCCCAGGCCTACTCCCTCACCGATTGGGCCGGCAATCCCCGCGGCTTTTCCTATGGTCTCAGCTACCTCTTCTGCCGCTTCCTCTTCGACCAGAATCCGGCAGCCCTGCGCGAAGCCGTCAAGTCCGATCTGGCGGGCATCCCCTGCCTGGAGAAGATTTTGGCCGCCCGGGGGAGCGATTTCTCCTCCTTCTTCGCGGACTGGATCACCGCCAACTACCTCAGCGGCCTGCGCCTTCCCACCGAACCCCGCTTCGCTTATTCCTCTGGCGTCGACCTGAGGAGGCGTTACGGCACGGTTCAACTCGACGGGATCCTCCCTCAGCGATCCACCTCGAGCGTTTTCAACGGAAACCTGCGGCCCTGGAGCGCGGCTTACTACCTCTTCGAAAACCGCCGCGACTGGCGCTTCGAATTGAAGGCGAACCAGGGTGGTCTCTACGGCGGCGCCATCAGACTCGAGTAAGGAGTGAGGAGCCACTCATCACTCCTCACTCTTCACTNNTCACTTCTCACTTTTTTAATTGGAGGGAATCAGGATTCTCAGGCGCTTGTTGCGGTAGTCCGAGACGAGGAGCCTTCCTCCCGGGGCGATCCCCAGGGAGAGGGGGCCGTCGAACTGAGCGATCGAGGCATCCTGGTTTTCCCCGAAGAATCCCGGCAGGCCACTTCCCGCCAGGGAATAGATCTTTCCGTCCGGCGCTATCTTCCTGATGCGGTTGTTGCCGGTATCGACCACGAGGAGGTTGCCCGCGCCGTCTACGGCCACTCCGGCCGGCTGGTTGAGCTGGGCGTCCACGGCGGGACCTCCGTCACCCGTCGAGCCGAAGGCCGAACTGCCGGCAACCGTCGAGAGAGTCCCGTCCGGCGCAATCTTTCTGATTCGATGGTTTCCGTAGTCCGCGACGAAGAGGTTGCCCTTGGAGTCCAGGGCGATCCCGGACGGCTGGTTGAACTTGCCGGCAGTCGCTTGCCCACCGTCCCCCGCGAAGCCCGCGGTGCCGTCTCCCGCCAGGAGAGACACCTTTCCTTCCTTCACTTTGAGGATTTTGTTGCCCAGGAAGTCGTCGATGTACATGGTCCCATCGGGGGCATAGGCGACCTGGGTTGGCCCGCTCAGGGAGTACTGGGTGGCGTCGGTTCCGTCGCTCTTCTCGATGCCGCCCCCCACCGCGGTGCGGATGATCCCGTTTTTGTCGACGACGCGGATGCGGGCGTTGGAGAAATCGGCGATCGCCACCTCCCCGTCCGGAGACAAGGTCACCCCGAAGGGATAGTGGAGCTGGGCGTCCACCGCCGGCCCGCCGTCTCCCGAGAAGCCCTGGGCCCCCATTCCCGCGAAGTTGTGGATGGTGCCCGCGCCGTCGACCCATTTCACCCGGTGGCTGTCATAGTCCGCGAAATAGGCGTTGCCGAGGCGGTCCACCGTGATCCCGGCCGGCCCCTTCAGGTTGGCCTCGAGGGCAAGCCCCTCGTCTCCCCAGGAGCCGGTTTCCCCGTTTCCTGCGAAAGAGCGGACGAGGAGCTTCGCCACGAAGGGGGCGGGGGTGGCCGTGGCGGCGGGAGTGGGAGTCGGGGAAAGTTGAACGGGCGGACTCTTGCTCGCCACTGGCTTGGGGGTCCCGCTCGCCGTCGGAGAGGGAGAGGGGGTCACCCCTGTCGGCTGAACGGCGTGGCTGCAGCCCAGCAAGAGGAGGGAGAGGGCGACCGGAACGACTTGCCACCGCTTCTTTTTCATTCTCGAACCTCTTTCATTATTTTTTTCAGGATTTTCGTTACTCTTTTCATTATTTTTGTCACTCTTTTCGGATCACCGTTCTTTTTTTATCAGCCGGATGGCGTTGTTGCCGGTGTCGGCGACGTAGACCCAGGTTCCGTCTCGGCTCACCTCGACGTCGGAGGGCTGGGCGAAGTTGGCCTGGATGCCGCTGCCGTCCTGATAGCCGTAGGTGTTGTTGCCGGCCAGGGTCTCGATCTTCCCGTCGGGCGAGACCTGGCGGATGGCCTGGTTGTAGGTGTCCGCGACGTAGAGGATGCCATTCTGATCGGCCGCCACTCCGATGGGGAAGTTCATGAGGGCGCTGCCGGCGGGGCCGTCCACGTATCCGAGGTCACCCGTACCCGCGATGGTCCTGGTCGTCACCACCCCTTGCATGGTCACTTCGCGCAGGCGCAGGTTCCCGAAATCCGCCACCACGATCTTGTCTCCCAAGAGGGCCATCTTGCGGGGAAGGTTGAAGTAGGCCGCGATTCCCTTGCCGTCGGCATAGCCGGCCTGCATTCCGCCCGCCAGCGTGGTCACCCGTCCATCCTGGGCGATCCGGTCGATCCGGTGGATGGTGCTGACGTAGATTTGCCCGTCGCCCGGGTAGAGGACTCCGAAGACCTCCACGTACTTGACCGGGTTTCCGAGGGAGTCCTTCAAGGCCACCGTCGTCACCGTTCCATCGGGGGATACTCGGCGGATCCGGTTGAAGTCCGCGACCAGAAGGTCGCCGTTCGGCTCGAATGCGAGATCGGTCGGCCCCATGAAGCGGGCTGCCGAACCCTTGCCGTCCTCGCTGCCCAGGGTGCTGCCCGCCACCGTCGTCACCTGTCCCGAGGGGTCCACCTTGCGGATCAGGTAGTTGCCGGTGTCGGCGACGTAGAGGNNCCTCGGGACGGTTGAAGCGGGCATTCATGCCTATCCCGTCGACCGAGCCTGGGACCGGGCCGCCGCCGACGGTGATGACCTTGAAATCGCCCACCGCTTCGATGACCGGATTGATCGAGACCATGCCGGGATAGTAATCCTTGTTGGGGGAGAGTTGCGTCCTTGTCGGGTTCTTCACCCCGCAGCCCACCAAGATCAGGGTTAGAACCGCCAATATCCGCAGACTCTTCATGGGCCCCCCTTTCGTTCCTCCGCGCAATCCTAGCAAGCATGTGTAAACAAGCCTTCCTTTCCAGGTTGCGGGGGGATTGCGAAAAGGAGCCGGAAAGGGGACTGTTCGGGAGGTTTTTCTTCGGTTAAGGGGAGGGGCTGCCAACTTTAGGGAAGTGTTTATCCAACCTTATTCCGGCTTTAACTCAGAGGAAGCAACTTTCGCGATGCGGTCGCTATATACTATTAGGTGTTCATAAGCCGTCAAGTTGAGAGGGAGGTCGGTCATGTTGGAAAGAACAATCGCTAGCAAGGTGCTCGCCCTTGTGATCCTCGCGACGACTCTCAGCCTCCTCCCCGGCTGCGGCGGCGAGCTTCCCAGCCGCGGTCAGACCGATACTTCGTCCGACAAGTCCGTCACTCGGCCCTCCGATGACACCAGCGTTCCCAAGCAGGACCCCGCTCCTACGACCCCTAGCCGGGACCCCAACGACGTCCCGACCAACGTCCTGCGCCCCATCCCCACGGTTCCCGCCGTCTCGAAGNNGGCGTCATCGCCAACAACGTCCGCGTCGTCTCGGTCTCCGCCACCATCACCTGGGGCAAGGTTCAGAACGCCAATTCCTACCGCGTCCTGAGGGCCATCGACAACGACAACATCGAAGACATTAGCAAATATTCCTCCATCGGCAACACCACCGGCAATCTCGGTTTCTTCGTCGACGGCGGCAAGGTTTACGGCAACCTTCAGCCCGGCAGGATCTACAACTACAAGGTTCAGGCCCTCGACTCCATGGGGCGCGTCATCGCCACCGGCAACAGCGGCGTCACCCCCATCCAGCCCATCCTCGCTCCCAAAATGGTTCATCCCGAAGCGTTGCCTATCGGCAGCACCACCCCGACCAACAACACCAACTTCACCTGGGATGATGTCCAGGGTTGCGACGGATGCTACGTCGAGGTGTTCAGTGCGACGACCATGATGCCCATGTGGGTCGGCTACAAGGATGGTTCCACCGGCGGCGGCGTTGGCCTCAACTACGGTGATTCCGGCAAGCTCATCGGCACCATCCCCGTGGTCTGGAGTATGATGCTCACCAAGGGAGCCCGCTACGCCTGGTCCATGACCTCCGTCAAGTCCGACAAAGCCGACGCCAGCAAAGCCACTGCCTTCGCCAAAGCCAACACCCCGCTCCGCTTCTTCATCGCCCCTTAGTTTTACCGAATCTTAAGGCAAGAATCCCCGCGCCATTACTATAATCATTTTACGGTCCAACGAACCGGTCTGGAAGGAAAGGAGAAAGAGATGAAAAAGCTTCTGTTGGCTCTGGCACTGATTCTCTCCTTCGCCCTCCTCGCAGGCTGCGGTCGCAACCCCATCATGACCGGCGACGAAGACGGCGAGGGTCAGGGTGGCGTCATCATCGTCACCGTCCTCGACGAACAGGAGCCCGCGGCGGATGCGACCGTCCAGTTGCGCGACGCTTCCAACAACGTCGTCACCGAATCGACCACAAGCGAAGACGGAACCGTCAACTTCGAGAACGTCGCCCCCGGCACCAACTACTCCGTGATCGCCGAAAAGGGCGGTGTCACCGGCTCCGCTAACTCCCTGCGCGTTTCGGGCACCGAAAAGACCCTCGCCCAGATCATCCTCAAGGGCCAAGGCGGCGGCGGCATCCTCAGCGGCACCGTCAAGGTCAGCGGCACCGGTCGCCCGGCCCCCGGAGCCCTCGTCGAAGTCATCAACGCCAAGCTTTCCGCCACCACCGACACCAACGGCCAATTCACCATCAAGAGCGTTCCCGCCGGTCAGCAGAAAATCAGGATTTCCTGCAACGGCTTCACCGACCTTTCCTGCGACGTCGCCGTCAAGGACGGTGGCTCGGTGCCCCTGGTCGTCGAGCTCTACCCCGTTTCCGCCGGTCCCCGGGCTGGCCACACCCTGATTTCCACCACGGCGAGGCTCCTCGAAGTCGATACCTGGCACAACGTCACCATGGACTACAGAACCAAGGGCGCGAACATGGCCCGCTTCATCCGCCAGACCGGTAACGTCCTCGTCGCCGACACCCTCGCCAACAAGGCCGCCGAATACACCTCCACCGGTTCCCTCAGCAAGAAGTACGATGGTAAAGTCGCCCTCTTCTTCGGTGGCGTCGACCAACCCAGAGGGGTTTCCCGCACCTCCACCGGCAACGTCCTCGTCGCCGANNCCAACGGCAACACCCTCATCGTCGACTCCGGCAACAACAGGGTGGTCGAAATCGACCGCAACGGAACCACGGTCTGGGGTTGCGGCAACGGCACCAACGGTACCCTCAGCCACCCCACCTTCGCCACCCGCCTCGCCAACGGCAACACCCTG
>DOBT01000023.1:0-16014 GCA_003503675.1 Cyanobacteria bacterium UBA8530
GGATAATCGATGTTGGTGTAGCCAAGTCCGGTGATCAGCTCGTTTCGGGGAGAGAACTCGTAGTTGTAGTGTACGGCGTAGATCTTGATCAGGGGCGAGATTGGGCAGGTATCGATGGAATGCAGATAGGTTTTGCTTTCGATTTCCTGGGCGCTTGCCCCATTCGTGCAAGCGATGAAAGTCGAAGCGAAAAGCACTGCGCTCCAACTCGCGCGACGATCCCTAACAGTTTTCATGACCCTCATTGCTCTTCCTTTCTACAGGTAACGCTTTGCTGAATTCCTCCCAAGATGAAGTGGAGGTAGTTTTCGATCAGCCTCTCGATTTGCATGTGATCGAGGTCTTTCTCGGTGATCATTCGGATGATTAGCCCAAAGGTCGCGCACCAATAGACCTGAGCCGTCCGTTCGATTTGTTCCTCGTTTTCCCATCCGAGCTCCTCCAGGTACTGGCAAAGCATGCCCAAGGCAGGTCGCTTTTGGCGGGCGTCCTTGAACAAGATGGAGGTGTGAGCGAGTGTTCCCGGAACGCTGCTGAGCATGATGGCCTTGTAGGCATCGGGCATCTGGAGCGCCATTTCGATATATTTCCGCGTCGAGGCTTTAATTTTTTCCTCGGGCGGTTCTTCCGAGAATTGATAAGGGGCGATCGCCTCGAGGATGGCCTTGTACACCCCCCCCATCAGGTGATGCAGGATCTCTTCCTTGTCTTGAAAGTAGTGGTAGATGAGGGACGGCGAGTACTCGATCCGGCTCGCGATCTTGCGAACCGAGAGCTTCTCGATCCCTTCTTCCGCGATGATCGCCTGGGCCGCTTGGAGGATGCAATCTCGCCTTTCCTCACGCTCCCGCGCTCTGCGCTCCTGAATGCTCATGACCGCTCCTCATTGCTTGAACGTGTTCTGGTTTTGAACGCCGTTCAATAATCGCACGCCGGTCAATAATTGTCAACCGGAAGATAAGGCCTGGCCTTGTCTTCCGGACGCGCTATCCATCCAAGAGCGCGATTGCCAATGAAGAGCTTCGATGAGAAACGCCATTGCGAAAGGATGTGGTCGAGAAAATGGCGGCAACTCTGTTACACTTTTGAAAAAAGTAGTTTCGAGCAATTCCAGTGGAAACCACAACGATCCGTGATTCCAATCTATAGGAATTGGTGGCGACCTCGATCACTATTCGGTCACGGTGTTGAAGGCTACGGCCTAACAAGGTGGGGCGAAAAAAACTTTGGGCCACCCTCTTGAACCTCACGCGAGGTGAGGTCGTAGTGTAGGTCTCGTAGGAATCACCTTGCTCCTCGAAAGGTAAAGGCGCAATGCACTCTGGGACTTGGAAGGTCGGAGAGATAGCGAAGCGAACGCAACTTTCCGTGCGGACGCTGCACTATTACGAAGAGGTCGGCTTGCTGAGGCCCTCCGCGCGTACTGAGGCGGGGCACCGCCTGTACACGGAGGCCGACGTGGTGCGACTGCAGCGCATCTTGTCTCTGCGGCAGCTGGGCTTCTCGCTGGACGACATCCGGAACTCCCTGGACTCGCCGGACTACTCGCTGGCGCCTGTCCTCGACCTGCACCTGGCCAGGCTCACCTGTCAAGAGGGTTCATGGTTACGGCAAGCGACTGGTCCAGAACTTTACGGTCCTTACGGAACTCGACAAGCTGAAAGCTCAGCATGATCGGCTGCGGATCCGCATCGGCAAGGGTGAAGAGACTTTGAAGGAAGCGAGTTTGGCCCTTGTGGCTGCACGTCGCCGTCTGAACGTAGCCAAAGCACGCCGGGTCCGCCATGATGAACTGGTGTCGACCGAAGTAGAAGCGAATAATCCCTCAACGGAGATCCTGCAAGGGCGAATCGAAACGACAAAAGTTGAACGAGAACGCTTCCAAGTAGCGGAAACGTCGGTTCGGGAAGCCGAGCAAACCCGGCAGGTTCAGGAATCCAAGTTGGAGGAACTCAAGAAACGCCTCCCTACGCTGGAGACCCGCAAAGCGGAGCTTGAAAGCCGCAAAGAGATCTACCAGGCTGATACCGAGCTGGATCAGGTCATGACGGTCTTCAAGCTAGGTTTTGCCTTGATTTGCGAGTGGGTGTTGCGAGAGTACTTCGGGGGGATGCGGTTGTCCCTGTATGGATTTATGCGATACATCCTCTCTTTACCCGGGACCCGAACGTTAGAAGGAAAGCTGGAACATATCAGGATCAAGGCATCGCCGAACAAAGAAATGATGTTGGCCGTGGAAGCGGCCTGCGAGAGAGTCAGCGCTCTCGGAATTGTCCGAAACGGTCGTAAGGTCAGGCTTTCGGTTGATTGGGGATCGGACGCCCGAATGCATGGAGCGAAGGGGGCTAAATGACCGGAGTCCCTGACAGTCGACGAAGGACTGGCGCTGGCGGACGCGCTGGGAAAGATGCTGCGCGAGCAGCCCGAGATACGCGATCGCTATGATCTGGACGATGAGCTCTTCGCCTACCTCGAGAAGGTCATGGAGATCGCCCAAATCAAGCAATAGCAGCCCTTTAAATCGCTCAGCTAGGCTCTTGGAAGATCGATCTCGAGTATTGATTTCAAGAACACGAGAAAATTCGTGACCAAAGGAATCAGCTGTCCCGGAAAACCGCCATGCCAGCTAAGCCTATTCCCTCTTCACGGCGATTTCATCAATTTTTCTACGACCCGGGTAAGAAAATCAAAAAAGGCAATGGTGCTTCGGTTAGTTAAATTAAGTGAGGCTTACCACGAAAGAGGCAAATAAATATGGGTTATGGACGGCCCTTACCAAAGGCAACAAGGAGATAAGGGCTCCTGAAGCGACAGAATGCGATTGGCGAGAATTTGCCCTGTCGACTTCGAACCAGACCTTTGATCACCTCGTTCCGGCGACGCTTCTTTCTATTCATTAAACAATTTGCTAGAGTTGCACTGTAAATCTTCCGGCTCTATCGAAAGGCAAAATTCAGTATGAGAAACGGCAAAACAGCTTTGGCGATCGCCCTGTCAAGTGGGGTGACGCTGCTTTTATCGGGGTGTCAGACCTCGAATGGAATGAGCGCAAGCACGGTTGCAAAGTACAAGGTGGTGGTGGTCATGGATACCGGCAGCTCCTTCGATGATGGTTTCAACCTCTTGGCCGTGAACGGGATGAAACAGGCCCAGAGTGAACTCGGGGTGGACGTGCTCCAAACCAAGTACGTCATTCCGAATGCCGACGGGGAGAACCGCGAGGAGTTACTGCTGTCGATGGCCAGGGAAAACGATCTCGTCTTCGCGCTGGGCTACGTCTACAACGATCTTGCCAAGAAGGCCGCGGCTCGGTATCCCAACGTCAAGTTCGCCGTGGTTGACGGCGATCAGGACGGTTTGGAGGAAACAAGCAACCTGAAGTGCCTCCTCTTCAAGGAGCAAGAAGGCTCTTACCTCGTCGGGGTCGCCGCCGCACTGAAAAGCAACTCCGGAAAGATCGGCTTCATCGGCGGGGGCCGACTTCCCGTCATCGAACGCTTCGAGGCGGGTTACCTTGCCGGCGCGAAATCCGTCAACCCTCAAATCACGGTCCTCTCCGAGTACGCAGGCTCCTTCGATCGTCCGGATCTCGGGGCTTCGCTCGCTACTCAGGAAATAAACGCGGGTGCCGACGTGATCTACCAGGCCGCAGGCACCACCGGAACGGGAGTCCTCGAAGCGGCTGCCGATGCCCAAAAACTCTGCATCGGGGTGGACATCGATCAAACCTCTTTCCTGAACGCTGCCCGAAGGCCCTACCTATTGACGAGCATGATCAAGAAGGTGGACATGGCCGTCTACACGGCGATCAAGGACTTTGTCGGGAAGAGGTTCAAGGGGGGAAAGACCATCTACGGCTTGAGCGACGGAGCCGTCGGCTATGTCGAGAACGACGCCAATCGCGCTTTGCTCGCTCCCATCAAGGACCAGATCGAGGCGGCCAAAGCGAAGATCGTCGCCGGAACCATTACCGTCCCTTCCACCAAAGCGGCACAGTAGGGAATCATTTCCGGGAAAAACCCCTCCCATCGGCGTCGCTGAGCCCGCGACGTCGATGTTCTTCTCGATCGTTATCGACACTCCACGGAGAGGGCCTAGCTCCACCCCTGAACGGAATGCCCGATCAGCGGCATCTGCTGCTTCGAGTTCCTGCTCTGCGAGTATGACCGTGATCGCGAAGATCGGTGCGGGATACCGCGCAAAGTAATGCGGTAAGATGGCATTGAAATCGATCGATGGGGAGAAAAACGAGCATGCGAGAAATTCGACAGGACAGGGAATCCGTGGCCCTCGGCGGGGGTTGCTTTTGGTGTCTCGAAGCCATTTTCAAACAGTTGGTGGGCGTCACTCAGGTTCAGTCAGGCTATGCGGGGGGGGAAACCCCCAATCCGACCTATGAGCAGGTCTGTGGGGGCAAGACTGGACATGCCGAGGTCGTTTTGCTCACCTTCGATCCCAAGCAAATCCCTTTCCGGGTCATCCTCGAGGTCTTCTTTGAAATCCACGATCCGACCACGGAAAATAGAAGCGGAAGCGACATCGGTCCTCAATACCGGTCGATTATCCTTTATGGCAATGACCATCAAAGGGAGGAGGCACTGGCCTTCCTCAAGGAGCTTCAAAAATCCTACGATTCCCCCATCGTGACCCAGGTCGAGCCGTTGCAAGCCTTCTACCCCGCAGAGGGCTACCACGATGATTACTTCGCCCGCAACGAGAATCAGCAGTACTGCCGCTTCGTCATTTCCCCGAAACTCCAAAAGTTCCGACGTTCTTTTAAGGGCCTAATAAAGACTTGATGATTCCAACCTAATGTCTTTTCGAAGAGCGTGCCAGACGGTAGAGGTCGGTTTGGACATCAAAGAAGTCCTCTTTGCTAGGGCGAGTCAGTCGAGCAACCGTGAGTAACTGCCGAGGTGGAAGATGCAACCGGAGAACCGGCTTTTTTCTTCGAGGAATTTTGGCCTCGACGGGGCAGGAACCGGTGTAAAAGGATCCGGCCGAATGACGCCAAGGTTTTCCCGGCACAGTCGACCAGCGGTCGGGTCAAGATGGACCGGATTTCCGAGGAGAGCCTGGGAAGCGTGGGGAAGGTGATGCGGGGAGCTCGATACACCTCACCCCGGATTCCTCCGTTGTGTCACCAGGGTTGTCGCGGGTGTCGAGACTCGGGCAAAGTGGGTCGGATGGTCAAGATGACGATCTCGGGCGGCACGCGAAAACGGATGGGCAGGATGCTGCTTCCGATTCCCACGGTGACGAAGAGATGGCGGCCCTGCTCGATGACATGACCGGATGCGTAGCGTTGCTTGTATTTGGATGGAACCCAGATTCTCCCCAGAAAAGGCAGGTTGACCTGGCCCCCGTGCGTATGTCCGGCCACCGTGAGGGAAATCCGGTCCGGGACTTCGGGGAAGATGTCGGGGCTATGGCTCAGCAGGATGACGGGCTGTTCTTGGGGAATCCCTCGGAGGGCTGAGTCCAGATCATCCTGTTTCTCGTTAAAGTCGCTGACGCCGGCGAGCCAGAGGGGAGAGCCTTTGACGGCGATTCTCGTCGAGGAGTTTTCCAACAGGGTCATTCCGCCGTGTTCCAGAGCAGTCGCTACCCGGGGAGCATTCAGCCACCAGTCGTGGTTCCCCATTACCCCATAGACGCCCAAGGGCGCCCTGAGTCCGGAGAGTTTCACCGCGCAGGCTTCGGGGGAAACCCAGGCGCCACCCACGATCCCCTGGATCACGAGGTCGCCCAAAAACAGGATGAGGTCGGGTTTCGCCTGGTTCACCCGTCCGACGACCCCGTTCAAATTCGACAGACCCCGATAGGGAGTGCCCACATGCAGATCGGAAAGGAGGGCGATGCGGAGGCCATCGTGCGCAGGCGCCAGGTGCGGCAGCTCGAGTTCGATCTCCCGGACCACCAACTGCTGCGGTTCAAACCAAAGGACCCATCCCGCCAGCGAAAGGAAAGGAATCAGGAGCATCGAAAGGGGCAGGTACTTGGTAGGCTTCCACATCCAGGACCATCCGTGAGCGATGAACGGAGCAAGTAATCTTTTCATTTGCGATGATACCACATTCCTTATGGCGGCGACCTGATCCTTCCAAGTCGTAGGGGGCAGAGTTTTTCAGGCGAGTCCTACGGGGATATTTGGATCCCCAAAGCCGGAACGGCCAATAGTTGGCGGTTCGGATTCTCTACCCTGAACTCGGAAAAAGTCCAGGTAAACCCGGGGCTTTCGACATTTCCACAGGCGAAGTCGTTTCGTAGCTCTGCGGTGTTGTATCATGGTAAAGACAGGTAATTCAGCTGAGACCAGGTCAGAAGGAGCAATATCGATGCGAAAAAGACTCATTTCTTCCGAGAACGTCGCCGCCCCGGATGGGGAATGGTTGGATCTGGAACGTCTAGCGGAAGTGGAAATCACCTCGGAGGACGCAGCCTACCCCATCGAATCCGCCCTTCTGCTTGATGGCGGTCCGGGTTGGCGTGCCGCAAGCCCCGGAGAGCAAACCATACGGTTAGTTTTTGCGGAACCCCAGCGGCTTCGTCGGATCTGGCTGCAATTCATCGAAGGGGACGTGCAGCGCACCCAGGAATTCTCGCTTCGATGGTCGCCAGATAAAGGGGAATCTCTCCTCGATATCGTGCGGCAGCAATGGAACTTCAGTCCGAGCGGCGCAACCACCGAGACGGAAGATCAAAAGGTCGATATCGATGGAGTCACCCTGCTCGAGTTGAAAATCATCCCCAACATCAGCGGCGGGAACGATCGCGCCAGCTTGGCTCAACTGCGTCTCGCGTAAAAGGTCCTGGAATAGAGCCGAACGGCATTCTCCGAAAAATTTCCGTTCGACTCTATTCCATGCGCCATTTCGAGAATTTGGCTGGGGCCGTTCGTCTGAACCCCGAAACCGTTCTGTCGCTGCCCCTCGACAACTATGACTGGGAGAGAAAACATCCAGGAGCCTGTGTTTTCAGAAGAGGGAGCAGTCGAAAGGGCTTTTCCGCCGGGGTGCCCCTTTCCGTTTCTCTTCCAGGGGTTGATGTGGTATTATCAACGAGGTGGCTTGACGTGCTTCTAGCGTCAATCCGCCTTTCTTTTTGGGACGGCATCCTTTTATTTTGGCCCACACCCTCAGATACCGTCCTTTGACCAGGTTGGATTCAATTCATTTGTCCAATATCCTTGATTATCCCTCGCATCGAGGGGGACGGCGATCGCCTTTACGGAGGGGACGATCGCCTGCTACACTTTGCAGATCAAACGACATTTCGACTAAAGGGAAATGGCCACCCGAAGCGGTGGCAGGGGGGGACCATGACTGGGCAGGAACGCCAACAAATCTCTGCCGGCCTCGAGGTGGGGATCGTGCTCAAGGCCGATCAGCGCACCGGCCATATCACCCGGGGCATCGTCGCGGACATTCTGACCAAATCGCCCTTTCATCCTCACGGCATCAAGGTGCGACTCACCGATGGACAGGTGGGGCGGGTGAAGGAGATCTACGGGCGAGCGGGTTAGCCTAAACGTTCGAGCCTTTTTCCAATATCGAAAGCATCATGGGACTTATGGAAGGTAATCATTCGCCCTCTCAGCGCGAAGCTCAGATTCGAGCCTACACGATCGTCCCGTACGCCCAGAAGGTCGTCGTGGTCGACTACGACCCGACTTGGCCGGCGCTGTTCCATTATCAGCCGATCGGATTCGGCTGATAACGGAGCACGCCGGGTCCACCAGCGTTCCCGGGCTCCCCGCAAAGCCGATCATCGACATGGTCCTTGTCTTATCCGATACCGCAAACGAGGGGGCCTACCTTCCCGACCTCGAGGCGGCGGGCTACGTCCTCCGCATCCGGGAACCCGACTGGTTCGAGCATCGCGTCTTCAAGGGACCGGATAAGGACATCAACCTGCATGTCTTCCCGAAAGGTTGTTCGGAGATCGGGCGGATGCTGGCTTTCCGTGACTGGCTGCGTGAGAATCCGCTCGACCGAGAATGGTACGCGAATACCAAACGTGAGCTCGCACGACGGGCGTGGAAATACGTTCAGGACTATGCGGATGCCAAGACCCCGGTCGTCGCGGAGATCATGAAAAGGGCACTGGATAACCGAACGGGGAAAGAAAGCTCTCAGAGAGGCTTGTTCATATTGGCCACCTTCTCGATGCGCCATCCCTCCGCGTCGAGGTGGATGCGAGGATAGGAGTGGGCCTGTTTGAGTATCGAGGAGATGGGGGCTTTTCCGAGCGCCAGGACGGTTTTTGCCAGAGGGCTCTGCATCGTCGGCATCCCCAGGAAATTGACGTAGAGCAGGGATAAAGCGAGCGAAGCGGCTCCACCCCAGACGAGCCCGGGCAGAACTCCGAGAATCCGATCGGCCTTTTTTTGCCAGGCTTTGTTCAGCGAGCCTCGAAAAAAGCTCGTCAGCCTGATGGCGAGGATCCGGGCGGGAATCAAGAGCAGGACCGCGATGAGGAACACCGAGTGCGGCAGATCCAGCGGAGTGTGGGAAAGCCCGGCTGCCGCATGCGGGGCCACCAGGAAGGCCCCGGCAACGAGGGCGAAGCCGATGATATCGGAAATCCCGCGCAGCAGGCCCTTGTGCATGCCCGCGAGCGCCTGGGTCAGCAGAATGAAGAAAAGCCCCGTGTCGAGCCAAGTGAAAGTCAATCGAAATCCTTTCCGTTAAACGTGCAGCCAGATTAGCAGAGGATTCGGATAGGGGCAATAAAGAAGCGGACCTTTCAACTCGCCGCTTTCCCGAATTGGCGGCAGGGCTTCGAGGGAAAATTGCTTGCCGTTCCGGTCCAGAAAAAGAGCGGTTTGCGGACAAGTCGCAATGCTGCCATGGAGGCATGTTCGCATGACGATGGTGTGGTAGGATGCTTTGTTGGGATGTTTCTTTGCTGATGCTGCATGGGCTCGGCTGCCAAGTGCGAATCTTTCCATTCGGAAGTCCTTCGAGATACAATGGTCGCCTGATTGCGGGTTCCCGAAAAGTCGAAAGGGGCATCCGCCGGGGAGCCCTTGAACCTGTATTGAACGATTTTCGAGGTAATGATGAAGAAGCGGTCGAATTTGGTTTTTTCGCTTATCCTGGCAACCTTGGTATCGGTTGGGTGTGATGTTGCAGGCAAGGAGGATCCCCATCCCCTTTCCTTTATACCGACTCCCTATCCGAGCGCCCTTTCCGGTACCGCGGCATCCCCGATTCCTACCGCGGCTCCTGCTTTGAAGCTCAAGGTGACGGTTTCCACCCTGGCAGGAGGAGAGGTCCCGGGCATGCAAAATGGCACCGGGGCGAACGCCCGTTTCAACGCCCCCGGCTCGATGGCCATCGACGCCGCCGGCAACCTCTTCGTCTTGGATTCGCAAAACAGGGCCATTCGAAAAATCTCTCCCGCCGGGATGGTCTCGGCTTTTGCGAGTAACCTTTCAGGCGACGGGGAATCCGGGATCGGGACGGATGCGGCGGGAAACGTCTATTTTGTCCCGGGGGGGAGCTTCCGGATGAGCATCACCCGTTTTTCTTCAAACGGAGAAAGCCAGAGCTACCAGGCTTTCTTCGGTGACGGGAAAGACGGCACACGCGAGGCCTTTGATCATGCCATGGGCGGAATCTCGGATCCCGCCGGGAACGTGTACGTGGCGGATTCCATGAATTCCTTCATCGACCGGATTTCGCCAAACGGCCAGGCCACCAGAATTGCCGGAGGGGGGCTCGACGGTATCTCTTCCTTGAGCAGTCCGATTTCCATCGCGATCGCTTCCGATGGAACTTTGTTTTCCGCGAACCGCGGGGACGATGGGATGAGGATCCTCAAAATCGCCGGGGGGCAGGTCTCGGTCTTGGCTGAAGGCGTTGCCCAATACCCTGGTACAGGAGGAGCGTTGGCAATCGATGGGGTTGGTAACCTGTATTATGCGGACACCGTTGGTCACCGAATCCAAATGATCTCGCCGCAAGGGGTTGTCTCGACCCTGGCCGGGATGGGGACCGCCGGATTTGGCGATGGCTCCGGAGAAACCGCCCAGTTCAACCAACCTTGCGGTTTGGCGGTGGACAATACGGGAAACGTATACGTGGCTGACTCCGGAAACCACCGCATCCGGAAGATAAGCCCCAATTAGTCGGTCGGTTTCCGGGCCCTTTCAGATACCGGAAGGATAGGTTTCCGTTCCCGGGGACTCGGTAAATTCTATTGGTTCGAGGGCCAGGGTTTCATCGAAGAAGAAATAGCCATCGTAGCGATCGCCCAGTCGGGTGTTGAGGTAGTTGCCGAGGCTCTCGAACTCCGGATGGTAGACGACCCCGATCGCCCGCTCCTCATGGGAATCGAATAACCAGGACTGCGGGCTTCCCTGGGGATCGAGGTCCCGCAATCCCAGGAAGAAACGCGGGATCTCGCTGAGGTGGAAAACCTCCTCATAGCTGTCCGGGCGGGCGGGGGGAACGCGCTTGAATTCCGGCGGCCCATCCCAGGCGGAGGCGGCGGTCACGGTCCCCTGGAAGGTCCCGAAGCCGAGGGCGATCACCTGATCTCCGTAGCGTTGGCGGACCAGCTCCCCGACGTTGAGATAGCCCCCCGCCCCTTCGCTGGTCGCCCGGAAATCTCCGATGTGGGTGTTGTGTTCCCAGACGATGGCCTTGGAGTCGGGGCCGAGCCTTTCCAGGAGCCGCTCCAGCACCGCGGTCATGTGGGTGTCGCGCATGTTCCAACTCACGACATCGCTCATGGTCATGTGGCGGTAATAGCGTTCGGCATCGGAAACGGCCAGCGCGTTGAGTTCCGCTTCGAAGGCCGCTTCCTCGGAGCTTTGTTCGGCGAGGCGTCGGCGTTTTCGTTGGAGCTCGACGAGGGTGGCGGCCACCTCTTCTTCGCAAGAAGCCGAGAGGTAACGGGTTTGGAGCGCATACAGCTGGGAGTCCTGCCCAAAGGGCCGGAAGCAGGCATAGCGTTTTTTTGCATTCTCGTAGGCCGTTTGATCCGTGGTTTTCAAAAAGCGCAGGACCTCTTGCATCGAGGTGTAGAGGCTGTAGAGATCCAGACCGTAGAAGCCGACTTTTTTCTCGGTGTTCTCGTTATGGTTCCTCAGCCAGCGAATGAACTCCAATACTGCGGTATTGCGCCACATCCAGGTGGGGAAGCTTCGGAAGCCCCTCAGGGAATCCAAGGGATTCCCCGGAGCGCCCCGGACATAATGGTCGACTCGGAGCGCATCCGGCCAGTCCCCTTCGATGGCAACGAATTGGAAGCCCTTTTCCTTGATCAATCGTTCGGAGAGGGCGGCTCGGGTGGTATAGAATTCGGACGTGCCGTGGCTCGACTCTCCCAAAAGAACGATACGGGCCTCCCCGATCAAATCCATAACCGGATCGAAGTCCCTCTCGTTTCCCTTGAGAGGGTGAACCTGCTGTTTGAGCCAATTCAGGAGGGAGGTGTTTTGTGGCATCTCTCCTCCTCAACGCGCCAAGACACTGCCGGTGGGGGCCAGGATCTCGCCGGTATAGAACAGGGAATCGCTTGAAGCCAGAAAGACGAAGGAAGGGGCGATTTCCGCGGGCTGAGCGGGCCTTTTCCAGAGGGTGCTCTGGCCCGATTTTTCGACATGCTCGGGCGAGGTGGTCGCCGGAACCAGGGGAGTCCATACGGGGCCGGGAGCCACGCAGTTGACCCGGATGCCGCGGCTGGCGACGACACCGGCGAGGGATTTGGTGAAGGTATGGATGGCCCCCTTGGTGGCCGAGTAATCGAGCAGGGTCGGGTGGCCTTCGAGCCCGGTGACCGAACCGGTGTTGATGATGATGCCCCCTTGCTTTAGGTGCTCGAGCGCGGCTTGCGCCAACCAGATATAGGCGAAGATGTTGGTTCGGAAGGTTTTTTCGAGCTCCTCGGGGGTCAGTCGGGAAAAGTCCTTCAACTCATGCTGGTAGGCCGCGTTGTTGACCAGAATATCGAGGCGGCCGAATTTTTCGAAAGCTTGGCGAACGACCGTGCGGCAATGTTCGACATCCTGCAGGTCGCCGGGAATCGCCAGGGCCTGGCGCCCCGCCTTTTCGACCCATTGCACGGTATCCTGGGCGTCCTCGTGTTCGTTCAAATAGGCGATCGAAACATCGGCACCCTCCCGGGCAAAGGCGATCGCGACGGCTTTCCCGATGCCGCTGTCGCCCCCCGTGACGAGGGCCTTCATACCCGCGAGCTTGCCGCTACCGCGATAGCTCGTTTCGCCGTGATCCGGACGCGGCTTCATTTCCTTTTCCTGTCCCGGCCAGGGGATCGATTGTTTCTCTTGATTGACCTTGCCCAGTCCCTGGAGGGGATTGGGATTTACCTCTAAACCCATGGAGATCCTCCCTGCTCGGTGATCGCCTGCGCCATCGGCAAGCCGACCTATCATGATATATTAATTAATTTATATTTCAAGTAAGGGCGCGAGAGAAATGGACTGCGCCCTCCTGCGAAGGATTGGTTGACGAGGATGCCGTCGGTCTGAATTTTTTTATTTCAGCAGTTCGTTGATTTGCTTTTCCGTTTCCTGGTTCTGGAGCCGGATTTGAGAGGCCACCTGGCCGGCTATCAGGGTCATGATCAGCAGGAAGCCGATGCGCATGGTGATGTCCATCAGGCCCTTCAGGGCCGGCCTCAATTCGTCGTCCCAGATCTGGGCCTGCTTCAGGAGCATCTCGTCGAGGGTGCCGCATTCCTCGCCGGTTTGATACAGTTCGAGAAAGCTTTCGGGAAAAATTTTTCGGTAGCGCCCCAGGGCTTCCGAAACGCTTTTTCCCCTTTCCGCGGCCATGGAAGCGAAGGTCGAAGCCAGCTTGATGCCCGGATCGGGGGTGGTCTCACCCGCCAGCCGGAGGGCGCCGGCCGCGTCCATTCCCGCCCGGTGGGAAAGCCCGAGAAGAGTGGCGAAGCGAATCAGGAAGACTTTTCGCAGTGGTTTGCCCAGAAAAGGGATGCCCACGAAGAACCGATAAAGGACTGCCATGGTCGGGGGATGCTTCAGCCCCCCGAAGAAGAGGAAGAGGAGGAGGGTGGTCCAGAAAAGCCCGGGAAAAATCTCGAATAGATAAGGCATGAGGCCGTTCGGTTGGAAGAGGAGGCGGGCCGGCAAGAGCAGGATGCTCAGGTAAAGCAGCCCGATGGGGTAGATGCAGCCTCCCTTCAACACTTGATTCAGCTTGTAGGCGTCTTCCAGTTGGCCCGCGAGAAGTTCGAGGGTTTGGGGCAACTGGCCCGAGCGCTCACCGACTTTGACCAGGGCCAGATCGGTGGGCTGAAAGAATCCGTGCTTCTTGGTTATCAGAGCGAGGGCTTCGTAAAAGCTCTTTCCCCGGCGCACCTCCCGCAAGGTTCCCTCGAGGGCCGCCTGGAATTTTTTTTTCTTGGTGTGGGTGGACTGGATGTGCAGGGCTCTTTCCAGGGGCAATCCGCTTTTCAGGGCAACCGCCAGCTGACGGAAGAAGAGGATGCGCTCAAGCATTTTGGCGCGAGGCCATGACGGTTCGGGTTCTGGCCCACTGGCGCAACTCGTCGACCTGTTCCCTCATCGTCACGGAGAGGGGAACGGATTTTCGGGCCGATTCGAGGAGGTGGTGGTTGCTCAGCTCGGTTTCCTCCTCGAAGGCGTCGTAGAGGGCGGAGATGACCAGTTGCTCGATTTCGGCTCCCGAGAAGCCGTCGGTCAGCTGGGCGAGTTGCGGGACGGCATAGCGATCGGGCGATCGCTTCCTTTTTGCGATGTGGATCTGGAAGATGATTTCCCTTTCTCGGGCGGAGGGCAGGTCCACGAAAAAAATCTCGTCGAAGCGGCCCTTTCGAAGCAGTTCGGGCGGCAGCTGTCCGATGTTGTTGGCGGTAGCCACCACGAAGACCGGCGAACTCTTTTCTTGCATCCAGGTGATGAAGGAGCCGAAGACCCGCGAGGTCACCCCGGCGTCGACCGAGCCGGAACTGGCCATTCCGGCGAAGCCCTTGTCGATTTCGTCGATCCAGAAGATGCAGGGGGCGATGGATTCCGCGGTCTTGATGGCTCGGCGGGCGTTTTCCTCGGAGCTGCCGATGAGGCCCTCGAAGATCTTGCCCATGTCGAAGCGCAGCAGGGGCAGGCCCCAGGCGTTGGCGATCGCCTTGGCGGCCAAGCTTTTCCCGCAGCCCTGCACCCCCAGCAAGAGGATCCCCTTGGGCTGGGGCAGGCCGAAGGCCCTGGCTTGCAGGGTGAAGGCCTTCCTTCTCTTCAGCAGCCAGGCCTTCAAATTCTCGAGCCCGCCGATATCATCCATCCCCTCGGCCGCCGGGAAGTACTCCAGGATGCCGGATTTCCTGATGATCAATCGCTTTTCCGCCAGGATGTGTCCGATGTCGCTGGCATCGAGGCAACCGTCGCTCAGGAAGGCCGCGTTGAAGGCGTTGTCCGCCTCGTCGAGGGTGAGTCCGAGCGCCGCGTCGAGCAGTTTTTGCCTGTCCTCCGCCCCCAAGCGGACCACCGCCCCCATCCTGCTCTGGGTCTGGATATGCTTCTCGAGCAAGTTTTCCAGCTCGGCCAGATCGGGCAGGGGGAAATCGAAAACCAGGATTTCCTTCTCGAGTTCGGGGGGGATCTGGAAGACGGGCGAAAGCAAAATGACCGTTTTTTGGGTGTTGCCGAAGGCCTTGGAGCTGGAATAGATGTCGCGCAGCAGGCGGACGGTGGCGTTTCTCATCGGGGTGGCCTCGCCCAGGAAGGGGTGCAGGTCGGAAAAGATGAAGATTCCCCCGACGTCCAGTTTCTCGGCGATGTTGAGGGCGACGAGCGGATCCCCGATCGTCTTCGGATCATGCACGATGCCCCGCTTGAGATTGACCAGGCCCTTGGTGTAGGTCCATTGGAAAACGGTGCGGTGAGCCCCGTAGCGCTCCTCGATGCTGCTGATGAAGCGCCGTTCCTCGAAGGAAGAAACGTAGATGAGGGGATAGCAGGAACGGATGAAGGGATCGAGGCCCGCCAACTGGTGATGGCGCTTCCTCAGAGGCGAACGGGGTTCTTCNNGCTCCTTTGTTTTTCTTCATTCTAGCAAATCCCCCGCCCCCGCGGGCGTCCTCTCGCCAACTTGCCGCTCCTTGGCGTCTTTCGTCCGCTTTGCTATAATTTTCTTTTGGGCGGGGACCGTGAGTCCTCCCGCCGCTGAAAGACAGGGGAAGGATCTTGGCAAAGAGAAGCCGTAACGGTCATGGGACCCTCTATTGGGTAGTGTTTGCGGCCTGTGCCGCGGCCTCCTTCGCGGGCGGCTTCTTCTACACCTATCATGCCACCAGTCAGGTGGCCATCAAGAACCCCAATACCAACGAAAGCTTTTTCCAGGGAGCGGTCCTTCCCGAGGTGAGGCCGAACGAATCCCCCGAGGTGAGCCCGACCCCGGACCAGGACCCCTTCGGGGGAGAGCTGGTGACCCCTACGCCCAGGGTGATGACCACTTCGACCCCCTGGCCCACCCCGACCCCNNCCTCCGACCCCCTACATCGTCGTTTATACCCCGGCCCCCGAGCCCAGCGTCAAGGCCACGCAGCCTCCCGACGTCTACCGGGTTCAGGTCGGCGCCTACGATACCAAGGATGCCGCCCAGTCGATGGCCGACGAATTGCTCTCCGCCGGGATCGCCGCCACGGTGGTCTTCGATCAAGGCCAGTACCACGCCCAAATTGGTGCCTTCAGCAGCCGGGATCGAGCCCTGTCCGTCGCCGACGAGATCAACTCCCAGGGCTACTCCGTCACCATCCGAAAATAAGAGAAAAGAGGAAAAACCTTCTATGGCACAACCAACCGATGTGATGGAAAAAATCGTCTCCCTGAGCAAGCGGCGGGGCTTCATCTTTCCGAGCAGTGANNCTTCACCGATCCCCTGGTCGACTGCAAGAAGTGCAAACAGCGCTTCAGGGCCGACCACGTCGAGGGCGACAAGTGCCCGTCCTGCGGCGGCGAGTTGACCGAGGCCCGCCAATTCAACCTCATGTTCAAGACCTTCA
>DOBT01000023.1:16101-24489 GCA_003503675.1 Cyanobacteria bacterium UBA8530
AGTTCGAGCAGATGGAGATCGAGTACTTCTGCCCTCCCGAAGAAGCGGATCGCTATTATGAAGAGTGGGTGCAGGCCCGTTTTAACTGGTACCTGCAGCACGGCATGAAAAAAGAGAACCTCAAGTTGAGGAATCATGCCTGCGATGAATTGGCCCACTACGCCAAGGGCTGCCAGGACATCGAATACCTCTTCCCCTTCGGCTGGTCCGAACTGGAAGGGATCGCCAACCGCGGCGACTACGACCTCAAGCAGCATTCCGAGTTCTCCGGCAAGGACCTCAGCTATTTCAACGAGGAAACCAAGGAAAAATATTTCCCCTACGTCATCGAGCCTTCCGCCGGGGCGGACCGCGGCACGCTGGCCTTTTTGATCGATGCCTACGACGAGGAAACCGACGAGAAGGGCGAAACCAGAGTGGTGCTGCGTTTCCACCCCGCCCTCGCGCCCATCAAGGTCGCCGTCCTGCCCCTCTCGAAGAAGCCCGAACTGAAGAAGCCCTCCCAGGCCATCTACGAGGAGCTCCGGAAGAACTGGATGACCGACTACGACGAGACCGGCTCGATCGGGAAACGCTACCGCCGTCAGGACGAGATCGGAACCCCCTTCTGCGTCACGATCGACTTCGATAGCCTGGATGACAAGTCCGTCACCCTGAGGGAGCGCGACTCCATGAAGCAGGTTCGATTGAGGATCGAGGATTTGATTCCCACCCTCCGCGAAAAGATGGGGGTCTGTCAGAATCCCGCCCTTAATGAAAGTCTCTTCGACAAAGAGTGAGCATTTCGATCGGTCGTTGATCTCGGGGGAGGAAAATTTTTTCCTCCCCTTTTTCGATTTGCATCCGCATTGTAAGAAGCTTTGAAGGATGCCGCCGAGGTCACCAGGCCCACCCGGGTTCGATTATCGGGAGACTCCGAAGGCCCTCCGAGGGACTTCAGGCCGAGGTCGTCAGTCTCAGTTGTCGGCTCTTTCGAAGTTCATTCCCTGAAGAGGAAGTCCAGGTCGTCGCGGGAGATCTGCTTGGCCATGCCTTCCTCGGAGAGGATGACGTCGGAAATGAGGGCTTTCTTGCGCTCCTGCAGTTTCAGCACTTTTTCCTCGATGGTGTCGCGGGCGATCAGCTTGTAGGAGAAGACCTGGCGCGACTGGCCGATGCGGTGGGCCCGATCGGTGGCCTGGGCTTCCACGGCGGGGTTCCACCAGGGATCGAAGTGGATGACGTAGTCGGCGCCGGTTAGGTTGATGCCCGTTCCGCCCGCTTTCAGGGAAATCAGGAAAAGCGGGGTGGCGGAGGAATTGAAGCGGTCGACGCGGAGCTGGCGATCGCGGGTACGCCCGTCGAGGTATTCGAATTCGATGCCGCGCTCGTCCAATCTTTTCCTCACCAAATCCAGCATCTTGACGAACTGGGAGAAGACCAGGGCGCGGTGGCCCTCCAGCAGCAGGCCCTCGACCAGATCCATGAAGAGCTCCAGTTTCGAGGAAACGTCGATTTCCGAAGGGTTGAGCAGTCGGGGGTGGCAGCAAACCTGGCGCAGCTTCAAGAGGCCGTCCAGGATGGTGATCCTGGAGCGCTCGATGCCGTGGGTGTTCACGGTATCGTTGACCTTTTCCCTGACTTCCAGGAGGATGCGCTCGTAGAGTTCCTTTTGCAGGGGATCCAGCTCGCAGTAGGCCACGATTTCCGTCCTCGGCGGCAGGTCCTCGGCCACTTCCTTCTTGAGGCGACGCAGGATGAAGGGGCTGGAACGGGCGCGCAGTTCGGCCAGGATTTCCGGATCCCCCGCGTTGGCGGGCGAGAGGTAGCGTTCCTGGAAGTCCTTTTCCGTGCCGAAGAGGCCGGGTAAAAGGAAATCGAACTGGGCCCAGAGCTCCCCCAGGTGGTTTTCGAGGGGGGTGCCGCTGAGGGAGAAGCGGTGGCGCCCTTTCAGGCGACGCACCAGTTTCGAGGTCTGGGAGGCGGAGTTCTTGATGGCCTGGGCCTCGTCCAGAATGATGTGGGCGTATTCCTGCTTCTCGAGGTGCATCCAGTCGCGCCTGACCAGGGCGAAAGAAGTCAGGACCACGTCGTAGTCGGCCAGGTCGTCGAAGTGCTCCCTGCGGCTGGGGCCGTGGAGGGAGAGGACCTTGAGGAAGGGGGCGAAACGGGTCAATTCCTTTTCCCAGTTGTAGACCACAGAGGTGGGGGCGATCACCAGGCTGGGCAAGGGCGGAAGGTCGGTGGGGGTGGCCAGGAGGGCGATCGCCTGCACCGTCTTTCCCAGGCCCATGTCGTCGGCCAGGATGCCGTGGAAGCCGTGTTCCCGGAGGAAGAGCATGAAGGCGAGACCGTGTTTCTGGTAGGGGCGCAACTCGCCCACGAAGCCCGGAGGCGGGGTGGCCTCGTCCAGGGTGCTCAAGTTTCCAGAGGCCAGGCGGGTCCACTTTTGGGCCAGCTTTCGCCAGGAAGTGTCGGCATCCAGGTGGTCCGCGGACCCCACCCAGTCGAGGGCCAGCGGGGCCTGGAAGAGGGGGATCCTCGGCTCTCCGAAGATCTCGTTCGAAAGTCCCAGCGCTTCCTTGAAACGCAGAAAGGGTTGAAACCATCTCTCTGGGATCCTCACCCATTCCCCCGAAGCGAGGCGGATGAAGCGTTTCTTCTGGAAAAGGGCCTCGGAAATCGCCTGTCTTCCGATCGAGTACTCCCCGACCTTCAGTTCGGCATCGAGGGAGAACCAGTCGAGACCGGTCTTCACCCTCATCTTGACCTGGGCCGGCTTTTTGCAGACCTTGAGGCTGGTCAGGTTGTTTTCTTCTATCTTCCAGCCCTCGGATAAAAGCTTGGGCACGCCGCTCACCAGGAATTCGAGGGCTTCCTCGCCCTTGACGTGGAAGAGGGGACCCTTCGGGGTGAGGCCTTCCTGCTTCAGGCGGGAGGCGAGCTTTCCTTCGCCCGAGGCGTCCCTCAATACCCCATGCTCCCCATCGATCAGGATCTCGCGGGACTCGCCGTGGGGAAGCTTCATGCCGCCGTAATCGTAGAACAGCCTGATGTAGAGTTCCCCGTTCTGCTCGCTGAGAGCCAGCACTCCCTTGGGGGCGACCGCCAGAAGACCGTCGATGCGTTCCCCGGCATTGCCGAGCAGGAAGATGCCGTTGCGCCGGAGAAGGGGAAGGCTGCGCTGGGCGAAATCGAGGATGCCGTTCGGGGGGATGTGCACGATCTCTCCCAGGAAAGGACGGATCTCCGGATCGAGGGGCAGGGAGGAAAGGGGGTAGAAGGCCCCCTTGAAGAAGGCCCAGGAAGGATTCCCGCGCAGGAGGATGACGGCCCCGTCGTAGAGATCCAGGAAGGGGTAGGCGCCGTAGGGATCGGTGGCCCCCTGGAGGGAGGGGGTCAAGACCAGGCCGCCCTCGGAGCGGACCTTGATCCCCAAACTGGCTGGCTTATCGGAGAAGATCCGGATCGGCTGTCCCCGGCGGTCCCAGAGGTGGTCCCTCTGGGCCAGGAGGCGCAGGATCTCGTCGGTCTTCTCGGGGGGGACCAGGACGTCCTCGGCGAAGGCGGGGGCATAGGAAGCCACTGCACGGTTGCAGTGCCTGAGGAGCCCCAACAGCTCCCGCTCTTCCGGGGAGAGGGGACCGAGGCTCGGCAACTCGACCCCCTTCAGGGAGATCGGTTCCGTCATGCCCAAAGAGCCGTCCCGCCGCGTGCGGGCACGCTCGATCTGCACCTGTAAGAGCGAAGAAGGCCAGATCTCGCCGGCGGCCCTGGGGCGAGCGAGGTTGATTCGGTAGATGAGGGTGTAGCTTCCGCTTTGAACGGCCATGGCTCCGATCTTCATCCGCAAGTCAGGGATTTCTACGAAGGAAACCCTTATTCTAGCAGCCTTTTCCGTGGAGCACGAGGGAAAAGCGACGGATCTTTTTGGCTAAAGGGATTTTTCCTCGAGCATCGAGATGAAAACCTCGACCACCTCGGGATCGAATTGCTTGCCCATGCAGCGGCGCAGCTCGTCGAAGGCCTCTTGCTGGGAGCGTCCCTTGCGGTAGGGGCGATCGCTCACCATGGCGTCGTAGGCGTCCACCACCGCCAGGATACGGGCGTTGATGGGGATCTCCTCCCCCTTCAACCCGTCCGGGTAGCCGTTGCCGTCCCAGCGCTCGTGATGGTAGAGGATGTTCCCGGAAAGGATTCCCAGGTTGCCCGCCCTCAGGATGCGGCTGCCCTCCTCGGGATGGGACTGGATGATGGTCCGCTCCTCCTCGGTGAGGGCCGATGGCTTGTTGAGGATCACGTCCGGAATGGCGATCTTGCCGACGTCGTGGAGGATGCCCGACATCTCGAGTTCCTCCAGCTGGCCGGCCGGCAGGTTGAGCTCGACTCCGATCGCCCTGGCATACTTGGCCAGGTTCTCGGAGTGGGTGAGGGTGTAGGAATCGCGGGCGCCGACCGCACCGACGAGGGCCTGGATGGTGTAGAACCGCGCTTCTCCCTGGGAGGAAACGTCGTTCTTGGCTCGGGCGACGTCGAATTCGCCTTCCTCTCCGAAGCGGGCGACGCGGTTGCCCCCCCCGTGTTTGGCCAGGTAGAGGGTGCGAATCAGGCGTTCCAGGATGCTCTTGACCGAGCCTCCCCCTTGACGGACCTCGATGACCCCCAGGGAAACCGTGACCCGGGCCCCGCCCTCCAGGTCGATCTGGGCGATCGATTCCCTCAGCCGCTCGGCCAGGATCGAGGCCCCGTTCTGCTCGGTCTCGGGCAGGATGACGACGATCTCGTCCCCTCCGTAGCGCGCGGCGATGTCGCAGTCCCGCACCTTGTCCTTGATGGTCGCCGAGACCCGGCGCAAGGCGTCGTCTCCGACCGTCCTTCCGTAGGTCTCGTTTATTTCCTGCAGGTTGTCCAGGTCCATCACGATCAGGCTGAGCGGGGTGCCGTAGCGGTTGTGCTGGTAGAAGATCTTGGCGAGCTGTTCCTGGAAGTAGGCGTAGGAGAAGAGACCGGTCAGGGGGTCGTCGACCATGCGGCTCTGGGTGGACTCGAAAGCCCCCAAAGCCGTTTCCAATCCGGCGATCCGGCGATCGGCGCCTTCCAACTGGAGGACCGATTCGATTCCGAAGGCCACCTGGGCGGCCAGCAGTTCGAGCTTCCAGGAGGTCTCCTCGTCGGGAATCTCGTGGGTGCGCAGGTAGAGCAGACCCTTCATCTCGATCCCGGCGATCAGGGGAAAGCAGGCGACCCCTTTTTCCGGCTTGAAGATGGGAACCCGCTCTTTTTTCGCCTTCTCCACGATCGCGGCGATGACCTGCCGGGGAGTGCAGTGCGCACCGTCGGAGTCGAGCCCGAAGGAGTATTCCTGGCGCTCGCCCATCAGGACATAGGCCCGATCCGCGCCGCTTATGGCGATGCAAAGCCGCAGACTGGCGTCCATCAGCTCATCGAGCTTGTTCATGGGGTTGCTGATTCCTACCATCGATGCCCCTTCCTCTCTAAGACCGGTTCTTCCTATTTTACACAAATTCCCTCGCTCGGTCCCCTAAAGATTTGCCCCCGATCGAAATCGGGGGCAAAGAATAGTTTAGTTAACTTTTGTCAGGGTCGAAGGGTCAGGCCCAGCGGATCAGGGGCAGCTCATGAGCTTGCTTCATCTCGGGATGAAAGGGGATGACCCGGATGCCGTACTCGAAGTTCCCGCCCTTCCTGGGAAGGATGGAACCGGTGTAGGAATAGTAGCCCTCGGCCAGCTGTTCGGAGAGCTTCATGGGGATGACCTGGATTTCCTTGAGGGAGCCGTTGTCCTCCCTTCCACAGTAGATCTCGACCTTGACGGACTTCGGGTCGAGGCCGTTGAGGCGGACCTTGGCCGAAAGCTCGATGCTGTGCCCCAGGTCGATCTGGCCTTCCGGGGGAAGCTTGGCTTCGAGATGGACGTAGTGCCAGTTGTGGTTCATCATCCCCTTCCAGTCGGAAAGCTGCCTCGCCAATTGGTAGCCGTCCCTGGACAGGCTCTCGTTTCGCTCGGCGGAGGGGATGTAGAACATGTTGCAGTAGTCCTCGACCATCCTTTGGGTGCTGTAGGTGGGGGTGTTGGAGCGGATGGACTCCTTCATCTTGTCGACCCAGCCGACCGGGGTTCCCTGGTGGTCGAGGTCGTAGTAGAGGGGAATGATGTCGCCCTCCAGGGTGGCGTAGAGGGAGGCGCTGTCGGCGTTGTCCTGCTCATCGAGGTCCTTGTACTCCCGCTCCTCGCCGATGGACCAGCCGTTCTCGCCGTTGAAGCCCTCGGCCCACCAGCCGTCGAGTACGCTGAAGTTGAGGCAGCCGTTGATGGCGGCCTTCTCCCCGGAGGTTCCGGAGGCTTCCAGCGGGCGCCGGGGGTTGTTGAGCCAGACGTCGACTCCCTGGACCAGGTAGCGGGCGACGTTCATGTCGTAGTCCTCGAGCATGATCACCTTGCCCTTGAAGCCTTCCTCCTTGGAGAGGGCGTAGATGGCCTTGATGAGCTCCTTGCCGGGAACGTCGGCCGGATGGGCCTTGCCGGCGAAGATGATTTGGATGGGGCGCTCGGGGTCGTTGAGCAGTCTCTTGATGCGCTCGATGTCCCTGAAGATCAGCGTGGCGCGCTTGTAGGTGGCGAAGCGCCGCGCGAANNAGGTGGCGAAGCGGCGGGCGAAGCCGATGGTCAGGGCCTTGGGATCGAGCAGGGTTTCCGCCAAGCGTACCTTGGCCGGGGATTCGCCGTGACGGAGGCGCTGCACCTTGAGACGCTCCCGCAC
Organism: Cyanobacteria bacterium UBA8530; assembly: GCA_003503675.1. GTDB lineage: Bacteria > Cyanobacteriota > Sericytochromatia > S15B-MN24 > UBA8530 > UBA8530. The sequence goes on from DOBT01000023.1 coordinate 22,863, forward strand.
GAAGTGGATCATCTTTTCCTTGAGGTTCTGATGCGTGTCCCAGAGGATCTCGTTGGGGATGGTGCTCAGCCTGGACCAGAGCTCGGGCTTCTCGATCTCGTTGCGCCAGTCGGGAGAGAGGTAGTCCTCGAAGAGCTTGGCGGTTTCCAGGGAAAGCCAGGTCGAGGTGTGAACGCCGTTGGTGACGTGTTCGACGGGGATCTCCTCCACGGGGACCCCCGGCCAGACGTCCATCCAGATCGAGCGGGAGACCTCACCGTGCAGCTTGGAGACGCCGTCGTTGTGGCGGGAAAGCTGGAAGGCGAGGACGGTCATGGAGAAGAGAGGGGCGCCGCTGGGCTGATCCTGCTTGGCCAGGGCCAGGAAATCGTCCCGCTTCAGGCCGAGGGAGGTCCAGTAACGCGAGAAGTAGCGGTCCATCAGGCCGAAGTCGAAGGCGTCGTTGCCGGCCGGAACGGGGGTGTGGGTGGTGAAGACCGAGGAAGCGGCCACCACCTCCTGGGCTTCCTGGAAGGTCAGCCCCTTTTCCTGGATCAGCTCACGGATGCGCTCTAGGCCGAGGAAGGCCGAGTGGCCCTCGTTCATGTGCCAGACGCTGGGCTGGAGGTTGAGCGCCCGGAGCGCGCGCACGCCGCCGATGCCGAGGACGATCTCCTGCNNCCCAGGATGATCTCCTGGGAGATGCGCATGTCGCGGTCCCCGCCGTAGAGCTGGGCCGAGAACTGGCGATCGTCTGGGGTGTTCCAGGAGATGTCGGTGTCGAGGAGATAAACGGGGATGCGCCCGACCTGGACCTTCCAGACCTTGGCGAAGACCGAGCGACCGGGCAATTCGACCTCGATCACCACGTCCTCCTCGCCGTCGGCTTTCTTGACGGGTCGGATGGGCAGTTCGGCGAAGTTGAGCCTTTCGTAGATGGCTTCCTGCCAACCCTGGGCGTTGATGCTCTGCTTGAAGTAGCCCTGGTTGTAGAGCAAGCCCACCCCCACGAAGGGGAGGCCGGTGTCGGAGGCCGACTTGCAGTGGTCGCCGGAGAGGATCCCCAGGCCACCGGAATAGATGGGAAGGGACTCGTGAAGGCCGAACTCGGCCGAGAAGTAGGCGATGGTCTTGTCCCGGTAATCGGGGTACTGGCGCTCGAACCAGGTCGAGGCGGGATGCATGTACTCGTCGAACTTGGCCATGATGGAGTCGTACTGCTCCAGGTAGGCGGGGGAGTGCGCGATGGTGTTGAGGCGGTCCTGATCGACCTCCCGGAGGAACTTGATGGGGTTGTGGTAAACCTTTTCCCAAAGGGCGGGCTCGATTTTCAGGTAGAGCTCCTGGGCTTCGGGCATCCAGCTCCACCACAGGTTGTACGCCAGTTCATGCAGCCGAATGATGCGTTCGGGAACGGCGGGAAAGACCGAAACTTTTCCGATGAGGTTCAAAATGATGGCTCCTTAATTTTCAGAGATCGTTCCTTTTCAAGGATGGGTTCTGCTCCATTTCAAATGAAAAGCCCCGCGGATGTCAAGCGCGGGGAAAAGGGAGGCGTTATCAAAAGGTCAGGAGTTCGGAGGAATTGCAGCGGCTGACGGCGGCGGCTTGGCGGGGAAGCTGCAGCCAGAACCGGCTGCCCTTGCCG
>DOBT01000124.1:0-9167 GCA_003503675.1 Cyanobacteria bacterium UBA8530
GGTTGTGGAGCAGGTTCTCCCACCAACGCCTCGGAACGAGCGCCGAAAGGATGATGGTGACCGGGGTCTCCAGTTGGCCGCTGCCGATCTGGTCGAGGTAGGCGAGGACCGGAGAGACCAGGGAGCGGTACGGAGATTCCACCACGATGAACGGAGCCTTGATACCCAATTGCTTCCATTGTTCGCGCAAACGCCCGGCTGCCGAAAGGTCGTCCGTGACGTGCAGGGCGNNTCAGGAGCACCAGCCAGGCGCCATGAAAGAACTTGGTGGTCAGGACGATGCACGTCACCATTCCGGTCGCCGTCGCCCCGATCCCGTTGATCGCGATCCCCTTCTGCCAGCCGGGCTCTTTCCGCGTTATCCAACGCTTGAACATGCCCGCCTGGGAAAAGGTGAAGGCGAGGAAGACTCCCACGGCGTAGAGCGGGATCAGGTTGTGGACATCCGCTTTCACGAGGAAGATCAGCAGGCCCGCGGCGGCCCCCAGGGTCAGGATCCCGGTGGAATAGCCGAGGCGATCGCCCCGAAAGACGAATTGTCTGGGCAGAAAGCGATCCTGAGCCATGATCCCGGCGAGCCGGGGAAAGTCGGCGAAGGAGGTGTTGACCGCGAGGAAAAGGATGAGGGCGGTGGCGGCCTGAAGTACGTAGTAGAAGGCGCCTTTTCCCATGACGACCCGGGCCAGTTGGGAGAGGACGGTCTCTCCGGTCGAGGGCAAGACCTGGTAATGCTGGGCGAGGAAAGAGGTGCCCAGGAAGAAGCCGGCCAGGATGATGCCCATCCAGACGAGCGTGATCGAGGCATTCCGGGGCTGCGGATCCTTGAAGGCCGGAACCCCGTTCGAGACCGCCTCGGTGCCCGTGATGGCGCAACAACCGGAGGAGAAGGCCCGGAGGATCATGAAGAGGCCCAGCGGTTCGAGGAGCGGCGGCATGCTGGTGAGGGGGACCTCCACCGGTGGTTGCCCGGTCCAAACCTTCCACAAACCGACGGCTATCAACGCGACCATGCCGACGATGAAGAGGTAGGTGGGAAAGGCGAAGAGAGTCGCGGAATCGCGCACCCCCCGCAGGTTGATCAGCATAAGCAAAACGAGCGCTAACAGCGCCAAATCGATCCGGATGGGCATGAGCGATGGAAAGGCGGATGTCACCGCCGCCACCCCTGCCGAGATACTGACCGCCGCCGTCAGTACGTAGTCGAGCATCAGGGCGGAACCTGCCACCAGGCCCGCGGTGTCTCCGAAATTGTCCTTGGTGACGGAATAGGTCCCCCCCCCGTCGGGGTAGAGATGAATGGTCTGCCGGTAAGAATAAACGACGACGGCGATGAGGGTCACGATCGCCAGCGAGATGGGCCAAAGCAGCGGAAGGGCCATCGCCCCCGCGGTGATCAGGACCAAGAGGATCTCCTCGGTCGAATAGGCCACCGAAGAAATGGCGTCCGAGGAAAAGACGGCCAAGGCCTTGAACTTCGAGATACGCTCGTGGATGAGCCCCGCGGTGGGCAAGGGGGGGCCGATGATGAAGCGCTTCACCTGGGTGAGGGCGCGGCCCAGACCTGAATGGGGCTTGGAGGCTTCCTTGGTCGCGATGAGGTGATCGGACCGAAGCCCTTTTTTCAACATCGGACGGCGCTTCGGCGAAAAGTCTTTTTTCCGATGGCTATCGAACATACCGAAAGAATCCTCCTAACCCCTGAAACGAACCTCCTCGAAAGCCCGTTCGACAGGACACCTCGATCAGGATGCCAGAAACAGGTGCCCGTTCGGGTTAGGAGCACGTGAACGCCAGGAGAACAGTTCGTGCCTCGAGGCGAAGGCATTGTAAACAATCTGACATGCTGACGAAAAAATGAAGCCTTCGAATTCGTCGATGCGGGCGTCCTTTTCGGCCATAAGCGAACGAGGGTTATTTTTGACGGACTTAGGCAGTCCGATCATCGATTCATTCCTTCTGCCCGATGAATTTTCCTGACTAGCCCGGGCTGTGTTGCTTGTCCCATATCGCCAGGAAGGCCGCCATGCTATAATTCCTCTGTTCATGCGAGGTTTTGCGCCTGAAAATCCGAATCGAAAGCATTTTCTTTGTGAGGTACCGGCGATTCGCTGGCAAGTTCCGGGATGAGATAAAAATGGAAAAGAACAAAATAACCGAAAAGCTTCGGCGCCTCATCGATTCCAATTACAAGTCGGATTTTCAAAAGAGAGAGTTGGCTGCGCGCGCCCAACTCAAGCTGCAGCACGAAGAATACGAGGCTTTTTTTGCCAACAAGCTGAAAAAAGCCATCGAGCAGGAGGGCCTGCAGCCCGAGATTATTGATGATTCCCTGGTCGAAAGCGATTTTTTCCCTTTCGAAAAGCCCGAATACCGTGTCGTCACCTTCCAGGAATTGACCTTCGGCAAGGCCAAGGCGGCCTCGGTCAACGACCTGTCCCTGGTTTCCGGCGCCAGGTTCTACTATTGCCGTTTCGCCGAATGCACCTTCAGCAACATCCAGTTCGAGAACTGCTCTTTCGTCGGCTGCAAGTTCGATGAGTGTTTCACCAACAACATCGGCGTGGTGTTCGATAATTGCACCTTCAAGAGCGTGATTCCCGGGAAGAAGAGCGTCGACGACATGTTCACGACCTTCGACGGCTGCGAGATGACGGCGAGGTTCAGCGGTTGCGACCTGTCTCAGGTCGTCTTGAACAAAACCAACCTTTATTTTTCTCAGTTTCAGGCCATCAACTTCAATGGCGCCATCCTTTGCGACTGCGGCTTCGACACCGTGGTGATGAGCGATTGCGACTTCCGAGGAATGAAGATCGTCGGCACCAAGTTCATCGATTTTTCTCTCGAGGACCTCAACACCCGCTCGAGGGTCGATCGGAATTCGTTTTTCGGCGAAATAGCCTTCTCGCCCAAGCTGAGCCGCGAAGTGCGTTTTGCCGCCGAAGCATACGGCCAGTTCAACGAACTGTTCGAGAACAACAAGGTTACGATTTTGAGCGGCGAATACTTCTATTTGTTCAAGAAAACCGATCTCCTTCAATTAGACCGGACCTCGAAGGTCATTTCCTATTTTGGCCTGCTCACCTGCGGCTACGGCGAGCGTCCTTTCTTCAGCCTGATCTTGTCCACGCTGATCGTGGCGATGTGCGGTCTTTTGTACATGGTTTGCGGCGTTTCCTTGAACAATGAAATATTGGCCTATCGTCCCACGCTGAGCCACCCACTGCCGGATTGGGGACTGGTAACCAACTGTTTTCACTTCTCCCTGGTGACTTTCTCCACCACGGGATACGGGAACGTGACCCCATTGGGGGGGAGCCTCCTGGTATCCGCGGCGGAAATGGTCCTCGGGATCGTCATGGTAGGGGTCTTTGTTTCAACCTTGGTCAGGAAAACGGCGAGATAGCCATAGGATGGAAGAACGGAGCATCATGGGAAAAAAGGTTTTGTTTGTTGACGACACGAAGTATATGCGCAAGATTGCTTCCATGGCCCTGACCGGGGCGGGATACGAAGCCCTCTTGGCCGGCGACGGAAACGAAGGCTTGGCGGTCCTGGCCGAGGAGTATCGGGAAATCAAGTTGGTGATGACCGACTGGAACATGCCCGGAATGGACGGCTACGATTTCCTGGTCAACATCAAGAAGAACCCGCTGTACAAGCATATTCCCGTAGTCATGCTCACTTCCGAAAGCGAAAAATCCTTTATCAACAAGGCGCTCGAGGCTGGGGCCGGCGATTACATCATCAAGCCCTTCTCTAGTCCCGATGAAATGCTCGACAAGGTCAATAAACTGATTATTTGACGAAAAAAATCAGAAATCCTCGGACAAGGTGACGCGATCGATTTCCTGGATGGATGTCAGGCCTCTGAGCACCTTCTTTAGGCCGTCATAGCGCATATCGCGGAAGCCGCTTTTTTGGCAATGCTCCTGGATTTCTTGCACCGTGGCATCGCGGGCGATCATCCGGCGCACGTCGTCGTCCAGGACGAAGATCTCGTGGATGGGCAATCGGCCATGATAGCCGGTGCCATGGCAATCCGGGCAGCTGCGGGCGCGCCAGAAAAAGACTTCGGTCGTTCCATTCCACTCGAAATGGCGCTCGATTTCCGCGGGGGTCAGCTGGTAGCGCTCCTTGCATGCCGGGCAAAGGCGCCTGACCAGTCTTTGGGCGAGCACTCCGATGATGGAAGGCGCGACGAGGAAAGGTTCCACCCCGATTTCGACCAGGCGCGTGATGGCCTGAATGGCGTTGTTGGTATGCATCGTGGCCACCACCAGATGGCCGGTGAGGGCAGCCTGCGCGGCAATTCGGGCGGTCTCGGAGTCGCGGATCTCGCCGATCAGGATCACGTCGGGATCCTGGCGCAGAAAAGACCTGAGGACCATCGAGAAGTCCAGGGAGGCCGCGGGGTTGATCTGGACCTGATTGATTCCCGGCAGGCGGTACTCCACGGGATCCTCCGCCGTCATGATGTTGGTGCCGGGACGGTTGAGGTACTTGAGCACGGAATACAGCGTCGTGGTCTTTCCGGAGCCGGTGGGACCGGTCACCAGCACCATGCCGTANNCCGGAGCCGGTGGGACCGGTCACGAAGAAAACGCCGTTGGGGGAATCGATCACCTTGCGCAGCAGGTCATGGATCGGTTTCGAGAGGGACATTTCGCTGAGGCTCGGCACATCCTTGTTTTGGCTGTTGCCCAGCACCCGAAGCACGACCTTCTCGCCGTAAATCGTGGGAACGCTCGAAAAGCGCAAATCGATGGTGCGGTTGGGAAGCGGAAAGGTGATGCGGCCGTCGAGGGGGCGCCGCTTTTCCGCGATGTCCTGATTGGCCATGATCTTGAGGCCGGAAACCAAGGGCACCATCAGGGAAGTCTGGAGCTTGAGATGCTCCTGCAGCACTCCGTCGATGCGGAAGCNNCTCGCAAATCTTCCTGTCCCAGGGGGCGGTCCTTCGGGAAAGCCTCGGCAAGCTTGTCCCCCATCTCGTCGAGGGTGGAAATGCTGCTGTACTCGATGGCTATCGCCGTATCGATGTCCAGGGGAAAGGAAAAGACCAGGCTGACTTGTCCCAGGTACTTCTTGGCCGCGGCGATGGCGTCGAGGTCGAAATGGTTGGCGAGTGCCAGGGTCACCACCTCGCCCATCCGATAAAGCGGGATCATGCGCCCTTTACGGGCGACTTCCTCGGGGAGGAGGGCCAAAACCGAAGGCTGATAAAGGGTGCGCTCCAACTCCACGAAGGCGACGCCGAGCGAATCGCCCCAGAGCTTGCCGAGTTCGGACTTGGGCGCGAGCCCGACCTCCACCAGTTCGAGGAGCGTGACCATGTCGTCCCCGTTATGCAGGCGGCTCGTTTCTTCGAGTTGATAAAGCGGGGCGATGCCTTTTTCGGCAGCCAATGCGAGGAAGCGCGGGTTCCGGATCATTTCTGCTCCTTGGCTTTGGCCCGGCGCTCAAGCACCATCTTGCGGATCTCGGCTTGGCTTAGGCGTTTCTCCTTGGGGGCAACGTCTCCGACGGCCTCGTCTTCGTTTATTTCNNATGAGCATCTGTTCCAGGTCGTATTTCTGCATGTTCTTAGGCTTGCAGCACCCCTCGAACGATTTCGACCAGTTCGGGAAGGGGGGTATCCTTGCGGATGAAATCCGACGCTCCCAAGGCGAGGCAGGCTTCGACGCTCTCCATATCGGAAACCGAGGTAAGCATCACCACCAAGGCCGAGGGATCCTCCTTCACGATGGCCTCCAGGGCCTTGTCGCCGGTCATCAGGGGCATGTTGATATCCAGCATGATCAGGTCGGGCCGCTCGCGGAGATAGATTTCCAGGGCTTCCCGGCCGTTCGCGGCCTCGCCCACCACCTCGAATCCCGCGAGTGAAAGGGCCGATTTGATCATAAAGCGAATGTGCCGCTCATCGTCGGCCAAAACCACTCTATGCATTGCACGATCCTCCTGTTTTCCGCTGCTCGAACGCCTCCCGCAGAGAGCCGATCAATTCGGGAAGCGTGGTGTCTTTCCTGACAAAGCCGACCGCCCCGGTTTTGAGGCAGCGCTCAATGCTCTCCAAGTCGGCCGTGAGCATGATGGCCGAAGCGGAAGGCGCCTCCGCGAGGATGGCAGCCAGGGCTTCCTCCCCGCCCATTCGGGGCATGTTCACGTCCAACAGGATAAAATCGGGCTGCTCTTTGCGATAAACCTCGATCGCCTCCAAACCGTCCGCGGCCATCCCGACCACGTCGTAGCCCGAGGAAACGAGCGCTGTCTTGAGCATGGTACGCATGTAGTTCTGATCGTCAACAATCACGATCCGCAGGGATTCCGCCATTTTTTTATCCCTCACCAAGCAGGGGAAAGGAGATTTCCCTTCCATCATCGGTATCCAAAAGAGTTCCACCGTGAATGACCAGGAGCCGCCGGGCAATCGCCATGCCCAAGCCCTCGCGAGTTTGACTTGCCCTGTTTGCCGCCCCGCTCAGCCGCAGGGTCAGTCGATCCTCCTGCAGGGCAAGGCTCACCTTCAATGAGGCACCCTTAGGGGACGCGGCGATCGCCTCTGCCAACCACTCATCGACCACCCTCGAAAGACGAGCGGCATCGAAAAAGAAAGGCGGAAGCTCGGATGGAGGGGTGAATTCGAGCGCCGGGGCCGTCTGCTGGATCCGCTGGGCGACCAGGGCGCCGAAGTCCCCTTGCTCTCGCTTCAGCGAGAGTTTTCCGCTTTGGAGCTTGAAGACATCGTCCAGATCGTTGAGCTGTCGCAGCGTATTTTGGCTGACCTCGAGGATGATGGAAACGAATTCCTTTTGTTCGGTGGTCAGCGGAGCAAGCATCTCGGAAGAGAGCATTTCAGCGAACCCACGGATCGAGGCGAGGGGATTGCGGAAATCATGGGCCGCTATCGCCATCAGGCGGTGGAGTTCAGCGAGCTCATGCTCGACCGCGCCCCCTTGAATAACGGAACTGGAAATGGTTTGTTCCGGCATACGCTACCTTCCTTCACAGAGAACTATTGAATGATACCATCAAGGAAGGGCTCTGTCTTTCTTTCATGAATACGGAAAAGGCGCCGCAGGTTTCCCCTCCGCAGGCCTGCTGATCATTCCCCGTCGATTCCCTCTGGACCGCTGCCGACTCCTTCGATAGTTGCCTGCTTTCAACGCTTTTCCCCGCTTCTTTGTTGTGCGATTCCTTTCCATCGCCTAGAGTTAGCGCTTGTCAATCCGAGTGAGTGCCTTTTCTCTCGCTAGGAGGTTTGTCAAATGGAAAAGAGGCGTGAGGACACCATCGTCATCGATAACATCGACGTGGTCTCGGTTCCCGACGTGGACAACCTCGAGGAAGCCAACCAAAAGCGGATCCGCATCCTCGCCGATACCGTCAACGAACTCTTTCGCGAAAGGAAGATCTGCAGCCATCGAGTGAGGTCGACGAGCTTGAAGGAAGAGATCGTCTGGTTGAAGGCGGACATCGATCGGGATTGGAGCGATCACGAGTGGGACGTGTTGGTGAACGAACTGGACAAGGTATTGAAGGCGCGCTTTCCCAAGACCGATATCCACGCCCACCGCGACCCTTTCTGAAGAGCTCTTTTCCAGGCTAACAGAGATTTAATCCGATTTTATCGGACCCCTGATTTCTGATGGGGAGAGGCGACGCTGTAATTTAGATTAAGATTGATTTAAGGAAAGACACTTCTCGCGAAGGAGAAATGAATGAGCTACAAACCTTTTTCGATTTTCATGTTTTCCCTCCTGGCGTCGGGCTGCGCTCTCAACACCTCTTTCCTCAGTTCCCAGGGGAACAAGAGCACGGACACCATGCAATCCTATAGCGACGGAAATGGCGTAGCTCGGACCCTCAGCTTCAACTACGATCGCGCTGTCGACCAGGAAGCGCCCCATCACCCGACTGGTTTCCCGCGCCCCCTTGCCCGCTTCGATGGACCTCCGTAAGGACGTCGCCTCGACCGGTATCATGCCGATGCCCAAGCCTTCCGAGCAGGTCTTTGGTGGACACGCCGTCCTGGCTGTCGGTTACGACGATGCCAAAAAGGTCCTGATCGTCCGTAATTCCTGGGGAAGCGGCTGGGGCGACAAGGGCTACTTCTACATGCCCTACGACAACATGAAATACAACCACGATTTCTAAAAAGTCGAGCGTTTTCGAATTGCGCGACAACCCTTTGCCTGTACGCTATCATGGGGCCATGATTGAAAAAAACCAAGTTGCCTACTCCCGCGGCGAGGAGCTCGCCAATGCCGTCACCCATGGTGTCAGTGCCCTCGCTGCCGTTGCCGTAACCCCTTTCCTCATCCTTTCGGCCGTTCGCAGCGGAGACCCGCTGACCATCGTCGCCTACTCCGTCTTCGGGGCTTCGCTCATCCTCCTGTACGTCATGTCGACCCTTTACCACTCGATTGCTTCGAGCGATATCAAAAAGGTCCTCCGGATCTTCGACCACTGCTCAATCTACGTCCTGATAGCGGGAACCTATTCCGTCTTTACCCTCACCGTCCTCCGCGGACCGCTCGGCTTCGCCATCTTCGGCGCGGTCTGGGGAATCGGCATCCTCGGTATCGTTCTTTTCACCCTCTTCGGGCAACGGGTGAACAAGCTTTCCTTCGTCCTCTACATTCTGGACGGCTGGGCGATCGTCTTCGCCTTCGCTCCTCTGAAGGCGGCGATTCCGGCCGTCTCGCTCAGCTATCTCGTTTACGGCGGTGTCGCCTATACGGTAGGGGCCGTCCTCTACGCCATGAAGAAAATCCCCTGGACCCACTCGATCTGGCACCTTTTCGTGATGGCGGGAAGCGCTTTTCATGTCTTAGCCGCTCTTTCCGCACTCCGCTAGAGCTTTCTCACTGAAAATCAATGGCGCGCCTCCGCGAAGTGATGAAACAGCGGGGAATGCGCCTACCCTAGGCCGGAACGGGATAACGAGGCGACCGAATGACGCCTTCATCGGATAAGAGGCGGGAAAGCACCGGATCCCGCAGCGNNCGTTCCGTCCACCGTCATGGTGCCTGCGACGAGCCGCATCCCATGGCTGTAGGCGGTCAAGGGGTTCATGGGAATCCGAACGTAATCCTGGTTCGAGCCGATGGCCAGGTAATCCGGCAGCACCTCGACCCGGCCGTGGTGGACCGTCCCCTTTTCGTCCG
>DOBT01000124.1:9273-9488 GCA_003503675.1 Cyanobacteria bacterium UBA8530
CCTTCGCATTGCGGAGGGGGATCAATAATCCCGTATCCTTGATCAGATCGGGGGCGCGGCGGGTCTCGTGGTTTCGGGTGAATAGCCAGGAGATGGGCCATTGCGGGGCACCGTCCGGACTTTGGATCCAGAAGCCGTAGTTGGAAGAAAGCAGGTCGACCGCGCGGGGGGGGCCTTGGGGGTGAGTAGACCGGGGCATTTCAGCCCCAGCCCCT
>DOBT01000005.1:0-143 GCA_003503675.1 Cyanobacteria bacterium UBA8530
TCCATCGAGGACCCGGCGAAGTACTACCATTCGAACGTTCAGGGCACCTTCGCCTTGCTCGAAGTTTGCAGGGCCGCTTCCATCAAACGGTTCGTTTATACCGCTTCTTCCAGTTGCTATGGGATTCCGGATCAGTATCCCAC
>DOBT01000005.1:270-483 GCA_003503675.1 Cyanobacteria bacterium UBA8530
CAGAGCATTCGCAGGCTCGTGGAGATCTTGGAAGGGCCGATTGTTTCCATTCCCAAGAGGCCGGGCGAGCCCGATTGTACCTGGGGCGACATATCCAAGGCTCGTCAGTTGTTGGGCTGGGAGCCGAAAGTGACCTTCCAGGAGGGTGTGGCCAGGATGCTAGAGAGCATCGATTTATGGAAAGAGGCCCCGGTGTGGACGCCTGCTTCGATC
>DOBT01000005.1:577-22105 GCA_003503675.1 Cyanobacteria bacterium UBA8530
CCCGCCCTTGCTTTTAACGATGGTGCCCTACTCACCTGTATCGGCAATGATTTCGGATTCGAACATACCTTCAGCAAACCGATCGCCATGTTCGCCAACGAAGGTGACGTGCTCTTCGCCATCAGCAGTTCCGGACAATCGGAGAACATCCTGGAGGGCGCCCGGGAGGGCCTTCGCAAGGGCTGTCACGTGATCACCCTCTCTGCATTCCAGCCCGACAATCCCCTGAGGAGCCGTGGGGCCCTGAACTTTTTCGTTCCGACGATGAAGTACGGCTATGCGGAGATCCTCCACCTCTGTCTCTGCCATTGTATTCTCGAGGGCTTCATGGAACTCGGCCGTTTCGGAGGTGGTCTTGAACGAGAATGAACAAACAACCCCTCTCTTGGCTTATGTCTCTGCTTCCCGCATCGGGCACCAGGCATGGGAGGTCATTCAGCATTGCAGTTTTGCCAATCGTGCGGGGCGCAGACTGCTCATTTTTCTCTCGTCGGGCAACGTGAATCACGCCTTTCACGTCTTCGATTCCGAAAGGATTCGCTTTTTTCAGCTCGAATCCAAGGCGGGGCAAGACCTTCCCCTTTTCTTTCAAGAAGCCCTCACTCGGATAGCCTTCGACGAAGATGACGGGGGGCGGCTGTTCCGCGCCATCACCGCACTCAATCCCGCCCTGTGTTCCCGGCCTTTTTCCGATTACTGGGTCGATTACTTCGATTTCCGCTTGCCGTGTGATCATTTTTCGCCCCTGGCGATCCAGGAGAAATACCATGCCCAAGGAGAGTGTTTGCTCGAGAAACTGGGGTTGTCCCAGGGTGATTGGTACGTGTGCCTGCATTTGAGGGCGTCTTCTTTTCTGGGCGATACGGTTAGGGAATGGCAGAACCAGACCATCACGAATTACCTGCCCCTTATCGAGCACCTCACCGCTCTCGGAGCTTACGTCATTCGAATGGGGGATCCGAGCATGCCCCCCCTACCACAGGTGGACCGGGTGGTGGACTATGCCCACAGCCCCCATCGCTCCCCGTTCGCCGACATCTTTCTTTCTTCCAAGGCAAAGTTCTTCATCGGGAGTCAATCCGGTTTGCGCGTCCTCCCCATGATGCTCGGAACGCCTTTGCTCAACTTGAATTACTATCCGTTGTCGCTCGACGATATCCAACCATCCAATTTGACGATTTTCAAGAGGGTTTTCTCCGAAAAGAAGGGGGATTTTCTTACCCTCCGGGAAATCATGGCGGATCCGATGCTTTGTCACCGGCAAACCGATGAGGAATACCGGAATGCCGGATTGAGCATCAGAGAAAATACTCCGGAAGAAGTCCTCGCCGCCACCTGCGAGTACCTCGACCTTTTGAAGTTCGATGCCTGGACCCCGGAACAACGGTGTTTCCAGGAGGAACTGCGTGGCAGTTTGCGCCGCTCAGCCCATGCGAAGGGCTATGGCAATACCGCTTTCAATTCGGAAGGCTTCTGTCGCATTGCTCAATCCTACCTGCGAGAGCACTGGTAGAAGGAGGGGGATGGATGATGGCGGATCGCGGAGACTTGCATCGGTTGCTCGAAGGAATCACAGCCCTTGGGGCCGTCTGTTCGATCAAAGTGGCTGAGGAAAAGGAACTCGGCCTTTTTTCGGTGAAGCAAACTTCTGCCCAGAATGCCTATAATCAAGCGCGTTTGGTTCAGGAGGTAGAGCGCAACCGTGAGGCCATTTGGGCGGATTACGCTTGTGAACGCCTCCTTATTTTGCCCGAATGGGGAGACCCCGGCGACCGTAGCTTGGCGGTGCTGCGCGGAATTCTCGATCTCGGTGCGGCGCTGTCGGCCATGACGATCGCCATCCTCGTGCCCGATGACGCCTTTCCGAAAGAACAGCGGGAATTGCNNGAACAGCGGGAACTGCAGGCGATAGGCGGGAGCACGACCATCGATCTATTCGGCATCCTTAGACCGCAGAGCTTCCTGGAGTGGTTCGCCCTCTTATCCGGTGCGAGCGTGATCATCGAGACTTCACCGCCCCAACCTTTTTCTTTTTTGGCCGAAGAATTCGGATTCTTACCGCTCGGCCCCAACTGAGGGAAGGCCTCTTGCCAAACGGTCGAGGGATCAGTAGTGTGGTTCTTGGTCATTTTCGGGTGGAATCCTTCTACTCGCTCAGCCGAATGGTCGTCCGGGTCGCGGCTTTTCGCCAAAGTTTCATTCTCATTCCATGTAAGCGGAAACACAGGAGATACGGGGATTCCCAGACCGAGAGCGCCGGGGAAGACCAGGAAGCGGGGACGGAGTATTGAGCAAAAAAACGATCGGTAAGGTCTTGATCGTTATCCCCCCTTTGGTGAACCAGGAGAACGACGGGACCGTTCAAGAAAAAGTGGATATCGAGGCCTTTCGCCTGGTCTCTCCCATTGAACCCGCCACGGTCGCGGCTGATCTGTCACGGCGCGGTTTCCAGGTCAGGCTATTCGACCTGGGGATGGTTCGATCGGGAAAATTCCGGCGATTGGAAGAAATTCTCCTCGATTATCAACCCGATGCCGTGGCCTTGGTCCAGTCCATCCTCACTTTCGCCACCGCGACCGACTGGGACGGCGGCCAGGTCTTTCAGTTGGTTCGAAAAGTCCTTCCCGATGCGATCACCGTCTTGAGCGGCTCCCATGCCTGCAACTTTCCTGGGCAAGCGGTATCCGAGAGGGTCTGCGACTTCTCGATCAGGGGCGAGGTGGATTTGGCGATGGGAGACCTGTTTTGCGCCCTCAACGAGGGCGCTGAACTTTCGAGGCTTTCCGGTTTTTCCGGGCTTTCATTCTTGGATGCCGGCGGGGACGTCCGCATCTCGAAGGATTCTCCGAAGGTCGATCTCGCCGATCTGCCGGTTCCCGCTTTCGAGATCCTGGATGCTTCCGAGCAAGAGGCCTATTTTCGGATGCCCGAGTACGGCAAGATCCGCTTTCCCGAAAAGAGCCTGCGCTATCGAGATCTGATGACTTCGCGCGGCTGCGTGATGCGCTGTGCCTTTTGTTGCGTCAACCATCTCCGCGGCCAAAAATACCGTCGGAAACCTTTGGACATGGTGATGCGGGAAGTCGATGCGGCCTTGACCGCGGGCATCGAGGAGATCCATTTCTTCGATGATTGTTTTGCCACCGACGAGAGGCAAATCCTGGATTTCTGCGAGGCTCTCAGGCAGAGAAACTTGAAGTTTCACTGGTTCGTGGCCCAGGGAATGCCCCTGTGGCCCATCACCAAGGACGCCCTCGCCGCCATGCACGAGGTCGGAATGTACCGGATCATTTGCCCTTTCGAATCGGGAAGTGATCGGGTACTCAAAGAGGTCATGGGCAAAGCCACCACGGTCCAACACAATCACGAAGTCATCGGCTGGGCTCATGCGTTGGGAATGGAAATCATCGGGATGTTCGTGGTCGGTATGCCGGGCGAACAGCGGCAAGAGCTTCTCCAAACCATCCAGTTCGCTGAGCATCATCCCCAGATCGACTACTCCGTCTTTTCCATCGCTACCCCGATGGTGGGGACCAAGCTCATGGACACGCTCATCGAGCAGGGGCGCTTTGATGATCCCACCCTGCTGAACCGGATCATCAAGCGCACGGTCGCACTCTACCGTACCGACGAGTTCAGTGAATACGAGTTGGGGATCATTCGGGTCTTCGACTGGGACCGGATCAATTTTTCCACCCCCGAGCGAAGAGCCAAGTACGCAAGAATGGTCGGACTTACAGGGGAGCAACTCGAAGAAACGCGCGCCCACTCGGCCCAGGTCTTTCAACGCTTCTTCCCCGATTACGATGGCCCACGGTCCTTCGCGGAACTGGTCAATCAACCGCATCTTTTCGATGGTTTGGCCCCGCTCCTGCGGGACGGGGCTTATTGATGTTACTGATCGTGGGCGCCAACGGGCTCTTGGGGAGGCATGCCGGGAACTACTTTATGGAAGCGGGTCGTTCGGTCATTTCGGTATCTCACGGTGAACCTGCCGATTTTCAACTCGATCTGCGATTTCCCGTCGAGGGAGATTTCCTTAAAGAGAAAATTCCCGCTCGCGTGAAAGCCGCCTTGATTTGCAGCGCCGTCACTTCGCTCGACGAGTGTTTTCTGCACAAGGAGGAAACCCGGCGCTTCAATGTAACCCACACCATCGCCCTGCTGCAGTGGCTAATTCGCCATCATGTCCTTCCCATTTTCTGTTCTTCGGATCAGGTGTTCGCAGGGGAAAAAGGCGGTTACCGGGAGGATGACGAAAGAACTCCAGCCTCGGAATACGGCCGTCAGAAAAAAGCGGTCGAGGATTTTTTGGAAGCCCAAGACCGGCCCTACTTGATCCTGCGCCTCTCCAAGCTTTACTCTCTCGACGATGACGATACTTCTCCGATCGGCCAGATGCTGACCACGCTGAGTCAGGGAAAAATTGTCCGTGGTGCCTACGACCAGGCGATCTGTCCTACCTTGGTGGACGACCTTCCCCGCGCCATCGCCTGGCTTTTGGATTACGGAGCGACCGGTGCTTTTCACCTGGCGGCCCTGCGCCGCTACACTCGCCATGAACTCGCCCTCCAGGTGGCCGACAGCATCGGTCGGGAAGCTCAGGTCGAGCAGTGTTCGATTCGAGACATTGCTTTCGCCGAACCCCGTACCCTGGACAACACCCTGGTGACGGAAAAGTTTCTCGCTCGATCCGGTTTCCGATTCAGGGAACTCGCCGAGACCTTGCCGACCATCCTGGCCAACAGAAAAATGATCGAAGGGGCTAAAACTTGAGGGTCGAGGCATGGCTGGGTACCCACTCCAAAAAGGCTGAAAAGGGAAGTCGAATCGGGCATATCTCCGGTGATTTCCATCGATCGCGATCTTTTATACCAATGGTCTGATCAAATCTTCAATAGCCGTGTTGTCTCGGTTTTTTCTATAATCATCGATCAGCTTATAGATCCCACCCTTCCGTTCAGGCAGGTCCGAGTCCTTGGACAGGCAGGAGATGTAAAAGGCAAGGTGGTTGATGAATTTGTTGTCCGGCGAAGCCACGTCCTGGCGGATCAGATAGGTGTCCTGGTCGTTGGTTTGGTTGTCGTCGAGATTCGACTTGTTTATCAGGCCTGCGTCCAGGGCCATTTTCGTAATTTCCGTATTCGGGAAAAACTTCAATGAAAACAGGTTGAGGGAAAAGGGTTGCGGCAATTCCATCATCAATAGCAGGCTCTCGATCGACTCTTCGAAAGATTCGAAAGGGTTATCGAAAATGAAGTCGTAGCGGACGCTTACTCCGTGCCTGTTGAATATCTTGGCCTGATCGATAATCTGCTGGTTGGTATAGCTTCTCTTGAAGACTTCTTTCCTGACGCGCGCGGACCCTGACTGGACCCCGAGCCAAACACCGCTTAGTCCAGCGCTCACCAAGATTTCGCACTTCTCTTCGCTGCAGGATCCCGGAAAGAAAAAACAGTAAAAGGGGAGGCCGATCTCTTCTTTGTACCAGGAGAATAGATTCCTGATCCATTCCAGGTCGGGCATAAAGACTTCGTCATAGAAGTTGATGCTCTTCACCTTCTTTAGCTTGTCCTTGACGGTCGATAGCTCCGTCTTTACGTGCTCGATCGAGCGGCAGCGTATCCTCGACCAAGATTTGGGGTAGACCACGTTGGCCATGTAGGAATTTGAACAATAGGTGCATTGCATGGGGCAGCCACGGCCGATAAAGGTTCCGTAGCGAAAATTGTCGAAGTACGGTTCGTGGTCGATGACCTCGTCGTTTTCTATGATATGGCTGTATTTATGGTCATACAAAGGGAGAGGGAAAGAGGAAATGTCCGGGGTCAGGGGACGCACGGGGTTCTTGATTATTTTTCCACCGTCATTGATCCAAAAGTTCGACACTCGATCGGTAGCGCTTCCTTTCGCCAACAAGCGGATGAGCTCGAGGAAGGCGACTTCTCCTTCCCCGATACACAGATAGTCGGAATAGCGGATGCATTCCTCCGGGTTTAGCGAAGGCTGCCATCCCCCCAATACGATCGATAATCCTTCGATGTTCTCGATTCTCTTGTAAATCTCTTTATACAGGCGGTGATGTGAAGAGACGAGGCTGAAGGCGACGACATCGAACCTATTCGAAAGGATAAAATCAACTAAGAGCCCTATTTCTTTATCCGAAGCATTCCTGATGCCGCCGGTGAAATCCCTTTTCGAGCTGGCTTCGTGGTCGCCCTTGAATTGCATCGATTCGACTTTGAAAAAAAGCATCCGGGCCTCGATGCCGTTTTCGATCAATGTCGAATGCAGGGAGCGCAGTCCGTAGGCTTCGTCGTTGAAAAAAGAAACCAGCAAGACCTTGGTTTCATTTTTTTCTTTGTCGGTAGATGGCTTTTTTTCTTTAAATCTGCTCAATTCGTCTTCCTTGTTTTGAGAAAAAAGTGATTCCTTCTTTTTGTGGCTTTCCAGGTCGAGAGAAGTGCGCGACGATGGAAGCCTTTGCTAAGTTTTGACGCTTGCTTCGTCAGGTTATAGCAATAAATGGGGGGGGGCGCAAGCCGAAATGGTTTTCGGGGGCCTGGTTCGCAACGAGCGCAGATTCGAGTCCGGCTTGTGGCGAGCCCTTGAACAGGCGTTCCCCGGACTATCTGCCGTATTCGGTCGCTACGAGATCAGCCCCCTTCGTGCTTCCGATGGGCTGCTTCTAAGGTTCATGACTGCTTGCAAACCGTATGACGACGCTATATAGTGTGCTTATCCTGTGAGTTCGGCAAAGGATTTTTTTTCTTCAGATACCCTCTGAGGAGTCGTGGGAAAAGTATGCTTTTCGATTATTCGCTCCAATTTACCGGCTTATCCTCAACCTGATATGACTTGCTACCTTTGCCAGCACCCTGATGCCCGCGTTCGCAAAGGTGCCGTACGTGACGCTCCCGCCTTGCAGATCCTCGAATGCTCCGCTTGTGGCTTGGTGACTCTGAGTTCCCATCGACACGTCCAGGAAGGGCATTACGAGGGTTCGGGCATGCATGGCGGAGAGGCTCCGTCGATTGATTCCTGGTTGCGCGAAACTGAAAAGGACGACCAGCGCCGTTTAGAAATGCTGAAACCGGCTCTCGTGAACCGGAAGCTGCTGGATTTCGGATCCGGGGCCGCGGGTTTTTTGTGCAAGGCACGGGCGCTGGCTGCCGAAGTCGCCGGCATCGAGGTGGAGCGCCGCGTTCGCGGATACTGGGGCGATTCGATCGCGCTTCACGGCAGCTTGGAAGAAGTGGGTGAGTACGACCTGATCACCGCCTTTCATGTGATCGAGCACCTGCCCGATCCCCGTGCGACTCTCCAGTCACTCGCCATGCATCTCGCGGAGCGGGGACGCCTGGTGATCGAAGTCCCGAGTTCCGAGGACGCGCTTTTGACCCTGTACGACAACGACGCCTTCCAGCGTTTCACCTACTGGAGCCAGCACCTGTTCTTGTTCAACCCCGAGACCTTGCGCCAGCTTGCTTCACAGGCCGGACTACGCGTGCTGTCGATTCAGCAATTCCAGCGCTATCCCATATCCAACCATATGCATTGGTTGAGCCAGGGCCGGCCTGGTGGCCATCAGAATTGGTCATTCCTCGATACCCCCGCTTTGACCGAGGCCTATGCCGCCGCGCTCGCCGCAATCGGTCGTTGTGACACCCTGATCGCATTCCTGGAACGGGAGCCGGCTTGAGAAAATGGGCGACAATCAACGGAGCAAGGAGAATCTTATGACGAACGACCAGTTAA
This sequence comes from Cyanobacteria bacterium UBA8530, assembly GCA_003503675.1. GTDB lineage: Bacteria > Cyanobacteriota > Sericytochromatia > S15B-MN24 > UBA8530 > UBA8530. The sequence continues at coordinate 8,336 of DOBT01000005.1, forward strand.
TTCGACGCGATCTCTCCGAACACATCCGGATCATTGAAATCGTCCGCAAAACGCTCTCCGAATCCATCTTCGGAATGGGGCGGAAGCTGGTTCAGGTCCTCGCCGACGGCGGCACGTTGTTCTGGTGCGGCAATGGCGGCAGTGCCGCCGACAGCCAGCATTTGACGGCGGAGTTGATTGGCCGTTCCAAGAAGAACGTGCGAGGCTTGCGCTCGATCGCCCTGAGCACGGATACCTCCGTGCTCACTTCCCTGGCGAATGATTACGGTTACGACGACATCTTCGCGCGCCAGGTCGAGGCACTGGGACGCCCGGGGGATGCGCTGATCGGAATCTCGACTTCCGGAAAGAGCGAGAACGTGCTGCGTGCCCTCAAGGCCGCGAAAGCTTCGAAAATGACGGTGTTCGCCCTGCTGGGAAATCAGGGAGGGGCGGCCCGAGACTTGGCCGATGATTCCTTGGTCATTCCTTCCGATTCCACCGCCCGAGTCCAAGAAGCGCATATTCTCATCGGCCACATCCTCTGCGATTTCATCGAGCAGGAGCTTGGCCTTGCTTAAATCCTTCCCCCTCTTGGAAGAAATCCATACCGTGGCCTTCGATTTCGATGGCGTGTTCACGGACAACAAGGTCTGGGTGGATCAGGACGGCCGCGAAAGCGTGTGCTGTGACCGGGGCGATGGGCTGGCCTTCGACTTACTGAGGGCTTTTCAGCGCCGTGGGCGGCCCCTGCCGGAGTTTTTCATCCTGTCCAAGGAATCCAACCCGGTGGTGCAGGCAAGGGCCCGGAAGCTCAAGCTGGCTTGCCATTGCGCCGTCGACGACAAGCTGGATTTCATGAGGGGATACCTGTCCGTTCGCTTCCCGGGCCATGCCGATCCTTTCGATGGGCTGGTGTACCTGGGGAATGACCTCAACGACTTGCCACTCATACACCATGCCGGTTATAGTGTTGTACCCGCCGATGCGCACCCGTTGGTGCGCAATACCGCTCATATGGTGCTAGAAAAACGGGGTGGTGACGGGTTCGTCCGCGCTTTTATCGAGCTTTTGCTTGGAATCAACCAGTTATCTGAGGTGGAAATCGATGACCTTGTATCTGATCGCTGAAATCGGAATCAACCACAACGGAAGCCTGGATATCGTCAAACAGCTCGTCGGCTCGGCGGCGGATGCTGGTTTCGATGCCGTGAAGTTCCAAAAAAGAACCGTCGAAAAGGTTTATTCGAAAGAGTTGCTCGATAGCCCGCGTGAGAGCCCTTGGGGAACCACCCAGCGCGATCAAAAAATGGGACTGGAATTCGGTCGCGAGCAGTATCGGGAGATCGACCTCTACTGCAGGGCGCACGGCATCGCCTGGAGTGCCTCTGCCTGGGATATGGATTCCCAGCGGTTCATCCGTGACTTCGACGTTCCTTTCAACAAAGTCGCCTCCGCCATGCTCGGTCACCAGCCGTTGCTGAGGGAGATCGCCGCCGAAGGGAAGAAAACCTTCGTTTCGACCGGGATGGCGACTCTGGAAGAGATCGATCAGGTGGTGGACCTTTTCCGGACAGCCAACTGTCCCTTCGAACTCATGCATTGCAACAGTACCTATCCGATGAGGGAGGATGACGCCAACCTGCGCTGCATCCCCATGCTGAAGGCGCGTTACGGTTGCGATGTCGGTTATTCCGGACACGAAAGCTCGCTCATCAAGGTATGCGTTACGGCCGTCGCTCTTGGTGCCACCTCCCTGGAGCGCCACATCACCCTGGATCGCGCCATGTATGGTTCGGATCAAGCCGCCTCCATCGAGATCCATGCCCTGCGCAACTTCGTGGAGTCGGTGCGGAAGATTCCCCTGATCCTCGGGACGGGGCGAAAAGAGCTCATCGAAGCGGAACTGGCGGTTCGCAAGAAATTGCGAGTGGAGGCCTAGGCCTTGGCTGAGAGTGTCTTCGGTCTGGTGACGGTCAGGACCTCGTCGTCACGGCTCCCTGCCAAATGCTTACTTTCCTTCGGTGATGGCAATGTTCTCCAGCACATCGTTCGGAGGGCGCGTGCCTTCGGTATCGAGCCGATCGTCTGCACGAGCGTCGATGAGAGCGATGCGATCATCGAAAGGATCGCCCTTGAAGAAGGGGTGCGTTGCTTCCGTGGTTCGCTCTCGAACAAGCTGCGACGCTGGTCGGATTGTGCGGCCGCCTTCGGCCTGGAGGCTTTTCACACCGTCGATGCGGACGACCCTTTCTTCGATGGGGACGAAATCAGACAAAGCATGTCCCTTTTGTCCGAGGAAAGCCTGGATATGGTCTGCCCCTCCGTTTCCTCCTCTTCGGGTGGAGCGAGTGTCGGCTATTCGCTGACAGCCGACGTCGTCCGGCGCGCCTCGGCGGATCTGCCCGAAGAAGCCGATACCGAGATGATGTGGTACTACNNATCGTCGGAAACCTTGCACCGAGGCGAGAAGTCGATCAGTTGTTTGTTCGCAACCCCGATTTGCATCGGGTGAATTGGTTTCGCAACGAGGAATGGAAGGCCGGCCAGTTGGCAAAAAGGCTTGTCTGAAGTGAAGGCAGAGAAATTTTCGGTGGGAGAGACCTTGAGTAGGAACGGTATGACGAGAGAAGAGACCCTGATCGGCGAGCAAAACGCCTTCGACCGGCAAATCCAGGAGAGGATCGATCACGGGCATATCCCCGATTTGAGATGCGGTGAAAGAAACGATTGGTTTTACAACAACGTCTGGCGCGACCCGGCCTTGGTGAAGCTCAGCTTTCTCGAAGACATCTCTTTCTTGAACGGATATCTCGAAAGCGGTTCGAAGGTCCTCGAGGTCGGCTGCGGCCCCGGGCATAACAGCCTCGAGTTGGCGCGAAACGGGCATCGCGTCACGGGCATCGATCTGTCGCCGAAATGCATCGAGGTTGCCGAGAAAACCTTGGCCGCCAATGCCTATCACCAGGGTTTCGGCTCTTTGGACTACATTTGCGGGGATTTCTTGGCCATGGTGATCCCCGGGGCCCCCTTCGATGCCTTTTTTTTCTACGGTGTGCTTTCCCATTTTCCCGACATCGAGAGCACCCTGGAAAGGGTGTGCTGCCTCCTGAAACCGGGAGGGAAAATCCTCATATACGACACCAGCGTCGATGTCTACAGCAAAACCGATGCGGCGATGCTTTATGCCCTCAAAAGCCTGCTCACTGCGACGGGACATTACTTCGAGAGCCGAGCGCTTCCCGAAAACGAAGAAGAGCTGGGATTGGGGATCGAAAGAAACCTGGCCGAGCTCAGATACGTGGACGACGTCGGAAACAATGTTCAATCGCCCAATGACAATTCTCAGACGGGAAAGACCATGTTGCCGGCGCTGGCGAAGAGGTTCGACGAGATCGCCTTTTCCCCGGACTCCTGTTTCTACCGCAATATGGTCGGTGGTATCCGCTTCGAAAAGCCGGAGGACGGGCACAAGATCGCTTCCTTTATCAAGTTGTTGGACGGCTATTTGACGCGCAGCGGCATCTTGAATACCGCGTATTTTTACTACGTGGGCCGAAAAAAATAGAGGAGTTTCGTCATTAACAAAGCAAAGAGCCCCTTCGGAAAGTACAACGGAAACGAGGCCGAGTACGTCTGGCATGCTTTGGATACGGAGGATCCCGAAAACAAAAGCATCTCCTGGGTTCAACGTTTCGAGGAGGCTTTCGCCGCGAAGGTGGGCGCTTCCTACGCCATCGCCGTGAACTCCGGGACTTCCGGCCTGCATGCCGCCTTGTACGCCGCCGGGGTGGGCCCCGGAGACGAGGTCATTCAGCCGGCGATGACGGTGGTGATGGATTCCTATGCCACCATCCACCTGGGGGGCGTTCCGGTTTTTGCCGATATCGTGCCCGAAACCCAGCACATCGATCCCGCGGACATCGTCCGCAAGATCACCCCCCGTACCAAGGCGATCCTCACCGTCTCCTGGCAGGGCTTGCCGGTGGACCTGGACCCCATCCTCGAGATCGCGAGGGAGCATGGGCTGGTCGTCGTGGATGACTCCGCCCAGACCATGATGGGACGCTACAAGGGAAAGATTTCCGGAGCCAACGCCCACATCGGGGTGTACAGTTTCGAGAACAAGAAACATTTGACCACCGGTTCCGAGGGGGGCATGATCGTGACCTCCGATCCGGAGTTGGCCACGCGCGCGCGCAAGTTCGCCGGTATCGGCTACAAGCACATGACCTCGACCGCGGGCCGCACGCACTTGGCGCTATCCGCGGTGCAGGACCCGTCCTATGAACGGTTCGACACCATCGGCCTCAATTACCGGATGAATGCCGTTTCGGCGGCCATCGGCCTCGCCCAGCTCGAGCGCGTCGACCACATCGTCGCCCGGCGGCAGGCTTGTGGTCGCTTGTTTCTCGAGGCGATCGCCGGTTGTTCCTGGATGGTTCCGCAAAGGGTCGCGACCGAAATCGAGCATTCCTTCTACACCTTCGCCGTGGATTACCGCGGGGAGGCCGAACGCGGCGTCAAGTGGAAGGATTTCTACCACCGTTACCTGGACCTGGGAGGCGATGGTTTTTACGGCTGCGTGGTCACTCCCTATCTCGAACCCGCCTTGCGGGGCAGAGAGTTCGGCGGCCGTCGAATGGAGAGGGGACTGTGTCCGAAAGCCGAGGCCCTGCAACTCCGCGTCATGCAGTTCAAGACGAACTACCGGGACCTCGGTCTCGCACGCCAGAAAGCCGAGATCCTATCGAGGCTGATCGACGAAATCGGCCGATGAGGAAAGAGATGTCCGGAGGCCTGCGTTTCGGCCTGGTCCAGGGACGCCTGATCCAGGCCCCCCCCGGCCAGTTGCAATGGTTTCCCCAGGATCACTGGGAGTCGGAGTTCTTTCTCGCCGCGGCGTTGGGAATCGATTTCCNNTCGATTTCATCGAGTTGATCGCCGAACGGACCCATAATCCGGACAACCCCTTGTGGAGCGATGAGGGCATCGGAAGAATGAAGGCGCTCGCTCAGCGCAACGAACTTTCCTTTCAGGCCTTCTGCAACGATTACGTCATCGACCATGCCTTGTGTGGGAACGAAGAGGTCCTCGCGCAGAATCTTCGTTTGATCGAACGCGGAGCCTTGCTGGGCTGCCAAAAGTATGTCCTGCCGCTATTTGAAAGCTCCGAACTGAACCTGGGGAACCTGGAGCAATTCGCGACTCCTCTGCGTGCCATCGCCGACAAGGCCGCGGAGTCGGGCATCGAAGTATGCCTGGAGACCGGGCTGAACGGCGACCAGCTGATGGAAGTCTTGAAAAGACTCGATCACCCGGCGTTGGGCGTCGTCTTCGATACGGGCAATCGCGTCGCTTTCGGCCACGACCTGCCCGGGGACATTCGTTTGCTCGGGTCCAGGATCCGCCACGTCCACATCAAGGACAAGAATCGAGAAAACGAAAACGTGCTGCTGGGGACCGGTCTCGTGAATTTCCTGCAGGTCTTCGAAGCCTTGGCCGACATCGCTTATGACGGACCCTATACCTTCGAGACCCAGCGGGGAAAAAATCCCTCGCGCACTGCCGCCTACAACCTGCAACTCGTCCGGTTCTTTCAGGCGGAAGGGGTCTCTCCTTGAGCTTTTCCAAGGTCTTGTTCGTTGGCCTGGGTGGGGCCGGTCAGCGTCACCTGCGTATTCTCCGCGAGCTTCTACCCGACGCGGATTTCTCCGCCTTTCGCAGCAAGGGGATGACCCCGCTTCTTCGACCGGATTTCACCGTCGACGAGCATAACACCGTTGAAGCCGCCTACCGCCTCAGGCGATTCGATAGCCTCGAGGAGGCGTTCGCTGACAAGCCGGACTTGACGGTGATCTCTACCCCGACCACTTTCCACCGCGACCCCATGTCGATGGCGATGAAAGCCGGCAGCGGCGTGCTGGTCGAAAAGCCTTGGGCCGAGAATCTCGAGGGTTTCTCCGAGTTTCGAGAGGGGATCCTATCCAAACGCCTTCCCTTCCACATCTCCTTCCAGCGCCGCTTTCACCCGCTGATAGCGCAGGCGCACCGAGCCATGGTATCGGGGAGCATCGGACGTCCCTTGGTTGCGAACTTTACGGTCTTTTCCCATGTTCCCTCCTGGCATCCTTACGAGGACTGGCGCGCCCTCTACGCGGTGCGGCCGGACTTGGGCGGCGGCGTTCTGCTGACCGAGATCCACGAGATCGACCTTGCCCACTGGTTTTTCGGGTTGCCGGAGGCGGTTTTCTGTTCGGGAGGAAACCGCTCTGCGGAAAGGCTGGAGGTGGAGGATACGGCACAGCTGACCCTGCTCTACTCCGGCTTTTCCGTTCAGATCACCCTTTGCTTCATGCATAAAAAAGCGGGACGCCGCTATCATATTGCCGGAACCGACGGCGACATCCTCTGGGAGGAGGCGGGAAACCGCCTCTTGATCACTCATTTCGAGGGCGCGAGCGAGTCTCTCTCCGATCCCCTCTATACGAATGAGGCCATGTTCGTGGCGCAGGCCGAGCGTTTCCTCTTAAGTTGGACGGAAAACGAGACGAAGGAATCCTTGGCTGCGGCGGCAGGGGCTCTCGCCATCGTCGAGGCGGCTCGGCGTTCCCTGTCCAGCGGCGCTGCGGAGCCCGTGGTTTCTCGCTTGCGAAAGGCCTAAAGAGTGAGCAAGGTTTTCGAAAAATTCGATTTGACGGGTAGAACCGCCCTCATCACCGGTGCAGCCGGGCTTCTCGGCAGGGAACATGCGTCGGCCCTGTTGGAGAGTGGCGCGACGGTGGTGCTCACCGACATCGATGAGGCGGGGCTTTTTTCCGCCAGCGCCTTCTTGTCTTGTCAGGCCGAAGAGGCCCGCATCCTCACCCGCTTGATGGATGTTTCGCGGCCTGAGGCGTCTNNCGCGTGGACATCCTGGTCAACAACGCCGCCATCGACCCCAAGGTGAAGGGCGAACAGGGAGTGTTGGAGTCTTCCCGCCTGGAGCATTTCCCCCTCGAGCAGTGGGATTTGCAGTTGGCCGTGGGCCTTACCGGCGCCTTTCTTTGCAGCCAGGTCTTCGGCAGCGCCATGGCTCGTGACGGCAAGGGGGGCGTCATCCTCAACATCGCCTCGGATCTCTCCGTCTTCTCTCCCGATCAGCGGCTCTATCGCAGGGACGGTCTGGCGGACGACAAGCAACCGGTCAAGCCCGTGACTTACTCCGTCATCAAGGCGGGCTTGATAGGCTTGACCCGCTACCTGGCCACTTACTGGGCGGAGTGCGGCGTGCGCGCCAATGCGCTTTCACCCGGCGGCGTATTCACCGGCCAGAGCGAAGAATTCGTTCAGCGATTGACCGCTCTGATACCGCTCGGCCGCATGGCCAGCCTCGATGAATATCGGGCGGCCGTTCAGTTTCTTTGCTCCGATGCCTCGGCCTATCTCAACGGTCAGAATATCGTCATGGATGGTGGTCGATGCGTTTGGTAGTCCCTCTCTGCAATTGGGATGAAAAGGAGTATGTATGATCGACGAGAAGGAATTTTACCTGCGTTTTGATCAAGTTCTGCCCGGTACTTCCTTTGCAGTGGACGGATTCGAGGTCGACGTCTATTTCGAACGCCTTTCCATGTCGGGACTGGAGGAAATGCACCGGTACTCGATCGACGAGCGCCTGTACGAGTATTTTGAGTTCGCCCCCTTCGAGACCATCCAAGAAACCAAGGCCTATCTCGAGAAGCTGCTAAAAAGGATGTCGAATGAGAATGGCGAACGGAGCTCGATGTATTGGTTCGTCAGGCGGAAAACCGATGGTTATCTGATCGGGACGGCGGGTCTGACCAATCTGAATTGGGCTCGAAGCTCGATCGAATGGGGCTATGGCATCGACCCCGAACGATGGGGCCAGGGTTATATCATGCAGATTCAGGAGATCCTGAAGCAATACATTTTCGAGGTACTCCAACTCAATCGCCTGCATGGAATGACGATGGCCGAAAACGGCCGGACGATATCTTCGGTGCTTCTTTCGGGAATGCAGCACGAGGGGACTTTGAGGCAGTTCTTTTGCAAGAACGGCATTTTCCACGATGCCTGGCAATACGGGATGTTGAGCCAGGACTATTTTTCAGCGAAGAAGACCACCCGCCTTCGCTCCCGCTATACCCTCGGCGATGTGATAGCGGTCGTTTCCTCTGTCCTGGAGGAGGAGGTCGACGAGGAGTCCGCGATGTGCAATGCCTTCAGCTGGGATTCCCTCAGCCACATGGCGATCATGGTCGCCATATCCGAGAAAATGGGCATCAGCCTCTCGCCGGCCGAAACGATGTGTGCGACCTCGGTGAAGGCCATCGCCGAGATGATAGTGAAAAAAACGGATAAAAGAATCGATGCCATCACTCTCAAATCTGCTGTATAAGAAGGCCTCCGCCTATACCTCCCTGGAGGCGCTGAGAATACGTGACCGAAGCATCTCCTACCAAGAGCTGAGTGAGCAAGCGCTTATCGTCGCCGCAGCCCTCCGCGATTCGGGGGCTGAACGTGAAACGATCGGAATCGTCGGGCAACGAAAGGCTTCTTCCTATTTCGGGGTGCTGGGGATTCTTTTCGCGGGTTGTCACTACACTCCGATCAATCCGAAATACAGCGAGGCCAGGGTGCTCGCCATTTTGAGAGAAGCGAAGATTCGTTTCCTGGTGGGTGATAGAGCCGATTTGGAAATGCTCGAACCGGTTCTCGCCACCGAGGGCGCACCTTCCATCGAGGCCATCATCCTTCCGGAAGGGGCGGCGCCGTCGGGAAGGTCCTGGCGGGACGAGATTTCTTTGCGGGCCCTGAAACCCCTTGCCCGTCCGGTCGCCGCGGAGGCCGAGGATTTGGCCTACATCCTCTTTACATCGGGTTCTACCGGCCTGCCGAAGGGCGTCAAGGTCGCGCATGCAAACGTCCTCGCCTTCCTCAGGAGCATGTCCGCTCTTTACCGCTTGTCCCCGGGCTTCCGCGCCTCCCAGACCTTCGATTTCAGCTTCGATCCTTCCGTCTCCGACATGTTCTTCACTTGGGCCGAGGGGGGGAGGCTGTGCGTCTTGCCGGAAGAGGAGGTGTTGCTTCCCCACGAGTACATTCGACGGGAAGGGATCACCTTTTGGAACTCGGTTCCGGCCATCGCGGCTTTCATGTTCAAGATGGGACACCTCTCGCCGGGCTGTTTTCCTGAACTGCGCCACAGCATGTTTTGCGGCGAGCAGTTCCCGAGGCACGTCGCCGACGCCTGGCAGCAGGCGGCTCCCTACAGCACGGTAGAGAACCTCTACGGCCCGACCGAAGCGACCGTCTACATCTCCCGCCACCTGTACGCCCCGGCGGAGAAAAACCATCCCTTCAGGAACGAGATCATTCCCATCGGGCGTCACTTTCCCGAGCATGAGTTCGCGCTCGTCGATGAAGCGGGCGAAAAAGTGCCCGGCGCGGCGGTCGGAGAGATCGTTTTCAAGGGGCCGCAGATCACGAACGGCTATCTGAACGACCAAAGGAAAACGGATGCCGTGTTCGTCACCTTTCCTTGGGATCCGAGCGGAGCCACCTGGTACAAGTCGGGCGATCTCGGCTTTTACAACGGGGACGGCGATCTGGAATGCATCGGCAGAAGAGATAGTCAGATCAAACTGGGTGGCCGTAGAATCGAGATCGGCGAGATCGAAGCGGTTTTGGGCCTTTTTCCACAGACCCGCGACGCGATGGTGGTTGCGCTGAGAGACGAGCAAAAGATTGTCACTGGTTGTCTCGCCTTCACCACCTCGGTGCTCACCAAGCAGGAGGAAAGTTTCATTCGAAGGGAAAGCATGAAACATATCGAGCGGGTCTTTTTTCCCAAGAGGATCGTCGCCATCGAGGCCTTCCCGCTCACGGCGAGCGGCAAGCGCGATCGCGTGGCGTTGGCGAAGCTGGCGGAAGAACTGATGGCAGAAAGCAGGCATTCCTTATGAGGGCCTGGCTCGCCGTTCATCATGTCGAGGAGTCATCGATGCTGGATTTTTTGAAGAAAAACCTTTCCCTCAAAGGCAGGCATGCGGGACGACGCTGCTTCATCGTCGCGAGCGGTCCTTCCTTGCAAGAACAGGACCTGCTGCGTTTGAAGGGTGAGGTCGTCATCGTCGTGAACTCCTTCTACCACCACCCGGATGTCGATGAGTTGAATCCGCCCTACTGGCTGCTCGCCGATCCTGGTTACTGGGAGCAACCCGACCTGGATCTGTGGCCCCTGTTGCGCGCGATAAACGAAAAGGGACTTTCTCCGACGCTCTTTCTTCCGTCGGGAGCGGCTCCCTTCTTTTCCCGCAGCAACTTCGGCCTCAATCTGAACGTGCATTTCTTCCACTTCGATTATTCCCAGGATGCCTCCCAACCGATCGACTTCTGCTCCGGCCTTCCGCCCTTTGGGCAGAACGTGGTCTCGCCGGCCTTGATGCTGGCCTACTTCCTGGGGTGCAATCCGATTTACCTCTTGGGTTGCGATCACACCTGGTGGAGGTATACCGAGGAATCCTATCAGTCCGAGCAATACTCCCGCTTTTACGGGGACGCCAATCAGAATGAGCCTTCCATTCAGGAAGCTTTCGAGTTCAAGGAGCTGCAGAGAACGATCGTCGTGCAGCGCGATCAATACGAGAAACTGTCGGAATACGGGAAGGCACGCGGCATCAAGGTGTTCAATGCCACCAAGGGTGGGGAACTCGATCTTTTTCCAAGGGTCGATTACGAAGAGATCTTCGCTTCCACGGAGCCCGCTTTCGAGGCCCTGCCGCCTTCTCCTCGAGCACTGAGGAGTTCGGCCTTGATTTCGATGAAGCGAGGTGATTTCGCTGCAGCCCTGGTCTTGCTGGAGCGGGCACTGGAAGAAAACCGCGATCGTGTCCTGACCCAGGGCGATCTCGATTCCCTGCGCGCGGTTTGTTTGGCTTCTCTCGGTTTGAAAAGGGCCGCCATCGAGGCGGCAAGGCAAGATCTCTTCAGCGCTTCCTCCGAGGACACCCCGGACCTTCTCCGGAGAATCCAAGAGGGAGCCCTCGAGAACTGGGAGCAGAATTATGAAGCCAGGGAGATCGATCATTTCGAGGGTGAGCGGGCCGATGAAGTGGCGCTTCTCAATCAGCAGGGGGAAGATTTCTTTCTCAAAGGGAATCAGCGGGAAGCCTCGAGGTTGTTCTACATGGCGCTCGAGTTGGATGACGACAGTTCTCTGACGCACAACAATCTCGGTGTCTTTTGGTGGCAGGTTGGGGAAAACGCAAAGGCGATACCGCATTTCAAACGAGCGATCGATTGCGACCCGAACAATGCGGATGCCCTCTCGAACTACGAAGAGATCCGGAAGGCCGAAAACGCCCCGGATTGATAGGAGCTTGTCCATGGCAATCGCTTTTCACGGCGCCACGGTCCAGGACTGCATCGAGTTTCATTGTGAACAAGCGCCTGAAGCCCCTTGTTTCTCCCTGAAGGTCGGCAGTGCCTGGAAGACCTATACCCGGGCGGCCTTCTGGCGCGAGGTCGAGGCTTATGCAGCGATGTTCAGTCGTTCCGAGCCCGGGGTGATCCTCTTCATCAAATCTCTCGACCTGGGCCTGCTCGCGGCTTACATCGGGGCCATGAAAGCAGGACACCTTCCCGCCCAGCTGAGTTATCTCTCCGGCAAGGTGGCTGAGCGCGAATATCAGAGGAAAATCGAGCATATCCTGGCGCTCACCGGCGCGAAAGCGATCTTTACCGATCGCGCCGAGATCGCCCGCTGCGTGGACCCGCTCATCAAGGTGTTCTTCCCCTTCCCCGAGGGAGAAGGGGCGACGAGGGGAGGCGCGTCGGGCGCTTCCGATTCCGCCTTGGTCCAGTTTTCTTCCGGATCGACCGGTTTGCAAAAGGGCGTGGTTTTGTCTCATCGGGGCCTGATCGCTCATATGAAGAACTATTCCCAGGCGTTGGGGCTTTCGGAGGGCGATTCGATCGCGACCTGGCTCCCCCTCTATCACGATATGGGGCTCATCGCCTGCTTTTTGATGCCGCTCATGTGCGGCATCCCCTTCTTCCAGATGGATCCCTTCGATTGGATCATGCGGCCGGACGGCTTGCTCGAAACCATCGAGAGAGAGCGCAACACCCTCTGCTTCCTCCCTAATTTCGCTTATCACGTGTTGATCAACAAGGGGCGGGCGCATGACCTCGGCAGCATGCGCCTCTTCGTCAATTGTTCCGAGCCGGCACGCCGGAGAACCCATCAGGATTTCCTGGATAAGTTTCCCCTCGTGAATCCGGATGCCCTCACCGTCTGCTACGCCTTGGCGGAAAACACCTTCGCCGCAACGCAATCGCTCCCGGGAAAGTCCCATTTTCGCACCATCGAGGGGAAGGAGGTCCTTTCCTGCGGGCCTCTCGTTCCCGGTACCGAGATCGCCGTTTTCGGGAAGAACGGGGAAGGTGTCGGCGAGATCGGCATCAGGGGCGAATTCTTGTTCCAAACCTTCCTGAACGATAGCCTTCCCCTGAGGGACGGCTACTATTTGACGGGCGATCTGGGTTGTCTGGCCGAGGAAGGCGAGCTCTTCGTCACGGGCAGGAAAAAGGACATCGTCATCGTGAACGGAAAGAACATCTATCCGCAGGACGTCGAGCAGATCTGCTCCGAGGTCCCCGGCGTTCATCCGGGAAGAGCGGCGGCTTTCGGCGTGTATAATGTGGAAAGCGGAAGCGAAGACTTGGTGGTGCTCGTCGAGAGCAACGGCTCCGTCGAGGACAACCACCTGAAAATTGCCGTACAGCGTAGCGTCGCCGAAGAGATCGGCTTNNTGGAGATCGTCGAGCACATGCGCTTGGTCAAGACGAGCAGCGGCAAGATCAGTCGTGCGAGGAACAAGGAGCTCTACTTGAACGGGGAGTTGGGAAAAGCATGATCATCGTAGGCAACAGCCACGTTTCCGTCTTCAGGGGCGGCAGACTCATGGTGGAGGGGACCCGGGAAGCGGTGGATATTCACTGGGTGGGGGCGCTGGAGATCAATCATTTTTTCGATGATCATCCCGCCGCTACCCGGATCCGACGCTTGTTCGAGGGTGAGCCGGGCTGGAAGATCCTGCTTTTGGGAAACCACGACATCTTCCGCCTGATAGAGCTCTCCCAAAAGTACTCTCCTCATCAGGCTTTCGAATTCCTTCAGGGGCGCTATCGGCAGGTATTCCTGGAATTGAAGGGAAAGGGCAACTTTGCCTGGATGATCGGACTTCAGCAGACGAAAAACGTCCACTTCGAGGGATTCGGGCCCGAGGCGATCGCCGAGCTTGCGCAGGCCTTCAATCGCGCCTTGAAGGAGTGGTGCCTCGGGGTCGGCATCCCGGTGATCGATCCGCTTCCGCACATCCTGGGGGAAGACGGCCTTCCGAGAAGGGAGCTGCTTCGGGATGACGAACTTCACCTGAAACCGAGTTCCGCTTCGGTCTACTTCGGGGAGATGGCCAGGGTTCTCGGAGAAAGGCTCGTGTTTTCCGAAGAATGGGCGGGGCTCGAGCGTGAGCCCAAATCGGAGCCGGAGTCCTTCTGTGCCCTGTTGTGCGAGGAATTGGGGATACCGCAGCGAAACAACGGCGGCCTTTCCTTGCCGAAGTTAGAGGAAAAGCTCCTGGCCTTCGCCCAAACCCGTTTGCAGGATCGCGGAATCTCTCTTGCCCTGACGCGGGAAAGCGAACTCGCCAGTAGCGGTCTCTTCGATTCCCTCGATCTGGTGGAGTTCTTCACCCATGCCATCGATTTGATGGGGACGGACCT
>DOBT01000005.1:22158-22329 GCA_003503675.1 Cyanobacteria bacterium UBA8530
TGGATGGCCTTGCTCGAAGAGCGCCGCGGTCGTATCGCACAGGCCTTCCTGCTTTTGGACAGGGCGGAAGACGAAGGCATCCCCTTCCCGTTCCGAGACTCCCGTTTGACCGAGTACCGGGACAGGTGGCAAGGACGTCACCCGAAAGAAGCCAATGCCTGGTTCCTCGAA
>DOBT01000050.1 GCA_003503675.1 Cyanobacteria bacterium UBA8530
AGCCTGGGCATCGTGACGCCGTTCTGCTCCTGCTCGGCCGTGCCGCTTTTCATCGGCTTCGTCACGGCCGGGGTTCCCCTGGGGGTGACCTTCTCCTTTTTGATTGCGGCCCCTATGGTCAACGAGATCGCCCTGGTCCTACTCTACGGCCTCTTCGGCTGGAAGGTGGCTGCCATCTACCTCGGCACGGGATTGTTCATCGCCATCGTCGCCGGCTGGGTGATCGGCCGTCTCAAGATGGAGAAGCACGTCGAGGAATGGGTCTACGAAGTGCAGATGGGGGATGCCTCCTCCGATCAAAAGCCGGATTGGTCCGATAGGCTCGCTTATGGACGGGATGCCGTCAAGGACATCGTGGGCAAGGTCTGGATTTACGTGGTCCTGGGAATCGCCGTCGGGGCGGGAATCCATGGCTACGTTCCAGAAAATTTCATGGCCTCCTTCATGGGCAAGGGGGCCTGGTGGTCGGTTCCTCTGGCCGTCCTGCTCGGAATCCCCATGTATTCCAACGCTGCGGGCATCATCCCGATCGTGCAGGCCCTCCTGGGAAAGGGCGCGGCCCTCGGCACGGTGCTTTCCTTCATGATGGCCGTCATCGCCCTCTCTCTCCCCGAGATGGTCATCCTTCGAAAAGTCCTGAAGATGCGCCTGATCTGGACCTTCATCGGGGTGGTCGGCGCGGGCATCATGTTCGTCGGCTATCTCTTCAATTTCCTGTTTTAGCGAAAGGAGAAAAATCATGAAAAAAATCACCGTCTACGGGCCCGGCTGCGCCAAATGCAAGGACGCCGAGGAGATCGTACGCCGTGCCGTCGCGGAGACGGGCATCGAAGCGGAAGTCAACAAGGTAAGCGACATCAAGGACATGATGAGGGCGGGGATCATGAGCACCCCGGCGGTCTCGGTCGACGGCACGATCAAGGTGACGGGGCGTGTCCCCAAGCTCGACGAAGTCAAAGGCTGGCTCGCATAAAGGAAGGACGAGGCAATGTCGAAATGCGGGTGCGGAAGCACGAAAACCATCATCATGGCCTGCTCGGGCGCCTCGAATGTGGGCCAGATCGCCAATGACGCAGCCAAGGCCCTCGATCAACTGGGACAGGGCAGTATGTTTTGTGGAATCGGCGTGGGGGCGCAACTTTCGTCTTTTGTCAATGGAGCCAAAGAGGCGGACGTACGTGTCTCCATCGACGGGTGCAAGGTCGCATGCATCCGTCGAACTCTCGAAAAGGCCGGGATTACCCCGGAATTGGCCATCGTCGTGACCGACCTCGGGATCGAGAAGAAGCACGACTTCGATTATCCCCGCGAACAGGTGGCGCAAGTGGCCGGCGCGGTCGCGGATGCCCTGCAAAGCAACTGCCGCCTTTAAGGAGGAAACACCATGCAAATGCGCTCGAAGCTCGCTATCGCGGTCTTGTTGATTCTGGCGGGGACCACCCTCGGTATGGAGGCAGCCAAATCGAAGCCGGAGGCGAAGAAGCCCCCAAAAACAGAGCAGGCCGTCGTTATCCCTCGTCTCCTGGATCTGGGAGCGGACCGCTGCATCCCTTGCAAGATGATGCAACCGATCCTCGAAGAGTTGCGGAAAGAATACAGAGGAAAGCTCCAAGTCGACTTCATCGACGTCTGGAAGAATCAGGCGGAGGCCGAGCGATACCACGTTCGCGCCATTCCCACCCAGATCTTCTACGATAAGGGCGGAAAGGAAGTCTTCCGGCACGAGGGCTTCTACTCGAAGGAAGCCATCCTCGCCAAGCTTTCCGAACTGGGCTTGAAATAGCATGGAACAACTGTTCATCGCCTTGACTGCCGCCGTCGACGGGACGCCCTCGATCGCCCTCGCGGCCGCCCTGGCCTGGGGGGTGCTCTCGATCCTCCTCAGCCCCTGCCACTTGGCCTCGATTCCCTTGATCGTCGGCTTCATCGGCAACCAAAGGGAGATGACGCGCAAGAAAGCCTTCTGGACCGCCAGCCTCTTCGCCCTCGGGATCCTCGTGACCATCGCCTTGATCGGGATCGTCACCGCAGGCCTGGGCCGGATGATGGGGGACATCGGGGGGTATGGAAACTACCTGGTTGCTCTCGTCTTCTTCGTTGTAGGTCTGCACTTACTGGGGCTCATTCCCATGCCCTTTTCCGGGCCCGGCTCCATACCCACCCAAAAAAAGGGTTTTTTCGCGGCTTTTTTGCTCGGCTTGATCTTCGGAGTGGCCCTCGGCCCCTGCACCTTCGCCTTCATGGCCCCGGTGCTGGGCACCACCTTCCGGGTCGCGGCGACCGCGCCGATCTATGCGGCAGGTCTACTCCTCGCTTATGGAATCGGCCACTGCTCCGTGATCGTCGCGGCGGGGAGTTCGACTGAAATGGTGCAGCGCTATCTGCAATGGAACGAGGAATCGCGCGGCATGAAGCTAGTCAAGCAGGCTTGCGGATTGCTCGTGATCCTGGGCGGGGTCTATCTCTTGGTGGGGGCACGCTGACTTTACCGTAAAATGTCGGGGGACCCGGGGCATCTCGGGTCCCCCGAGGTTCGTTCAGCCGGGAACTCGAGTCAAAATCGCCAGGATCCTCGACGCTTCGACCGCTTCCATGTGACGATCCACGGCTCCTCCAGGGATATAGACGGCGCTGGGGGCGGTGACCAGCGCCTTTTCCTCCCCCGAAACCATGACGACCTTTCCGCTGAGCACGACAAAAACGACATCTTCACTCATTTTACAGGGCGGGATGCTCCCGCCTGCAGGCAAATCGATCCTTCGGATCTTTGCCGTTCCTTCGTCCATCAAAAGCTCGACGCCGCTCGGCGGATCGTCGACCCCTCGTTGCAGTTCGAAAACCTTCATAGCTCATTCTCTTTCGCGGCGATTTTTTTTACCAGCCGCTCTTTCGGATCGGGGTGCCCGCCCTTTCTGGTGAAGATCAAGTAGATACAGGGCATCAACAGGAGCGCCACGGGAAGGACGAGGATCAACCCACCGATGGCGGCGGCGGCCATGGGCTGCAGCATATCGCCCCCTTCCTCCAGGTTCAGCGCCAGGGGAACGAGGCCGAAGATGATCGGCAAGGTCGTCATGAGGCGGGGGCGCAGCCTGATCTTCGCCGCCTCGATCACGGCCGGGAAGGATGGCCTTCCGCCTTCGACCAATTCGTCCGCGAAGGTGAAGAGCAGCACCCCGTCGTTGATGGTGGCTGCGGTGACGACCAGAGCCCCGATGAGCACCGTCGCCCCCAGGGGAAGGCGGGTCAGGAAGAGGGCGTAGGCCATCCCTGCCAGGCTCACGGGAACGCAGGCCAGGATCAGGGCCGGGAGCTTCAAGCGGTTGAACTGCACCGCCAGGACGAGGAAGGCGAAGAACACCGCGAAAAAGAGAATCGAGAGAGCGGAACGTTGCATTTCGCCCATCATCTGGGCCTGTCCGCCGTATTGGATCTCGTAGCCCGCCGGGCGCTCCATTTGATCCATCAAGGCCTTCAATTCGGAAAGCGCCTGCCCCACGCTCACCCCCGAGGCATCCCCCCGGACGATCACTTCCTTCACCTGGTTTTCGCGCAGGATCTCCACCGGGCCGACCGCCCGCTCCACCTCGGCGACGTCGCGGATCCGAAGATAGTCGCCCAGCGAGCCCTTCAATGGCAGGTTCTCGATGTCCTGACGGGAGCGGATCCCGCTTTCGGGGACCATGACGCGGACGTTGTAGTATTCGTCGCCGTCCCGGAACTGGGTGGGAACCGCCCCGCTCAAGAGCGAGCGCAGGGTGTTCGCCAGGTCCGCGGCCGATACCCCCAATTCGGCGGCGCGAACCCGGTCCAATTTGATCCGGTATTCCGGCTTCGAGAGGTCCAGCGAGACGTAGACATTGGTGAAATGCGCCGATTCGTTCATCTTCTCGGCCGCCTGCTTCGCCAGGCCGAAGAGCTTGTTGACGTCGTCGCCCCTCACCTTCATCTCGATGTCCGCCTCGCCCAGGTTCCGCAACCCCTTGATCTTCATCTGCGAGACCATGGCCTGGCCGCCCGCGATCGGCACCTTGGCGACCTTGGAGCGCAACCGGGCGATGTATTGCTTGGTGCTGAGCTTGCGCGAATGGCGGGGCACCAGTTGCAGGTCGATCTCCCCTTCGTTGGCGATCTCGTAGGTGTACAGACCCCAGACCTTGCCTCCGACCAGGGTGAAGGAAGACTTGATCAGGGGATCGCCTTCGAGCAGTTTCTCGATCCGATGGAGGATCTTGTTCGTCTCGTTCAGGGCTGCCCCCGTCGGGAGCTTGACCTTGATCACCACGCGCCCGTCATCCATCGGGGGCAAGAATTCGCCGCCGATTCCGGGCGCCAGGAGGCCCGCGACGGCCAAGACGACGAAGAAACCTCCGACGACTCGCCAGGGCTTCTGCAAGGCCGAACCCAGGTACTGTCCGTAGGCCTGGGTGAGCCGATCGAAAAAGCGTTCGAAGCGCGTTTCCTTCGCCGGCGCTTTCAAGAGGAGCGCGGACAGCATCGGCGTCAGGGTGAGGGCCACCAGGAGACTGACCAGAACGATGCCGGAAATGACCAGGATCAATTCTCGGAAGAGGAGGCTGGTGAGGCCGGGAACCAATAG
The DNA here is from genome assembly GCA_003503675.1 of Cyanobacteria bacterium UBA8530. GTDB lineage: Bacteria > Cyanobacteriota > Sericytochromatia > S15B-MN24 > UBA8530 > UBA8530. The sequence goes on from DOBT01000050.1 coordinate 4,601, forward strand.
AAAGGGCACGAACAGGGCGAGGAAGGAGACGGTGGCGGCGATGATCGCCGGGCCGACCTCGGTGGTGCCCGAGATGGCGAACTCTTCCACCTCGCTTTCATCGAGCTTTCTTCGCAGCCTGACGATGTTTTCGAGGACGATGATGGAGTTGTCCAGCACCACGCTGATGGCGATGACCAGCCCCCCCAGCGAGAAGATGTTGAGGGAAAAGCCCAATAGTTTCATGATCCCGAAATTCAGGATCAGGGTGGTGGGCAGGGCCAGGAGCACCACCAGGACCTGCCGCCAACTTCCCAAGAACAGATAGATCACCAGCATGACGAGGATGGCGGCCTCGATGGCGGTGTTCCGCACCCCGTTCAAGGCGGCGCTCACGTAGTCGGCCTGGTTTTCGACCATGCCGATCCGGACTCCCCCGGGCAGCGTCGGG
>DOBT01000054.1 GCA_003503675.1 Cyanobacteria bacterium UBA8530
ACTGACCTCGGAACCCGAGCGCTACGCCACATACATGCGTGAATACATGGGCTGGGGCGTGTTCGCGCTGATGGAGCGGTGATGAGTTGTGGCATCCGGCGGATTGTCAACGGCTGTGCCGCGCATCAGGTGGTGGCTCAGTCCATCTCGCCGACACGTATCTCTTGCTGGCACTATTCTCTCTGCCGCTTCGGGTGAGGTTACCCGGTGGTTATCAGGATGCCTGGGAAACGATGGGGGAATGTCCGAGGCCGTCGATGTCGAGGCATACCAGATTGCGCATTGATATTATTCTCAAACAAGATACTTGGCATAAAAGTGGCAGGTCGAAGTGGCCTCCTCCCAGAAAAGTGCGCCAGTCTGAATTTCAGTCTTCCGGATTCTCCGCGCAGAAAGTTCGATAACTGTCCAGCCAGGGGAGTCTTGTAAACAATCTGACATGTTGAAAATATGACATGTTAGATTGTTTTCTTTTGGATAAGCCGGATGGTGTAAGTTATTTCGTGAGACTTATCGGCGAATTTTTCCCTGCCCCTTTTTGCGTCCAAAGAGTCCGAGCAAGGGGACCCTCCATGTGAGGCGCCGGAGGTCATTTCCCTCTGCACTCCTCCTAGATCTTCCCCCTCATTATGAGTATGATTGGTTTTCTAAAGCGCTTTTTCAACGACCGTTTATAAGGAGATCCGCCCCATGCCCCGCGGAAAGAAGTCCTCCCGCATCGTGACCGCTCCCAACTTCGCTCGGGGTAGCCGGGTATGAAATCTGACGAACGAGTTGTGGTTGTCGCTGGTCGTTTTGACACGGCGGAAGTCGATGCTCCCTTTGGGAAGCGGTTTGGGGATGAAACGCTGACTCTTTCCGCTGAACACTTGCAAGCCTTGCAGCAAGGCAACTTGCTGGTCGTGGACGTGCAGGGCGAATACGTGCTCTTCGTCGAGTTGGCCGAGGATCTACGGAGGCCGTGATGACCGACTTGATCCCAAAAGATTATGACGACTTTCTGGCCACCCTTAAGCGGCAAATCCACCAACGCCAGCTGCAAGCGTTTCGAGCCGTCAATCGTGAACTGGTCGCGCTTTATTGGGAAATCGGGGAAGCCATCCACAAAAAGCAAGCGGAATCGGGCTGGGGCAAGGCCGTGGTGGAAAATCTTGCCCGCGACCTTCAGGCCGAATTCCTCGGACGCAACGGATTCTCGGCACAAAATCTGTGGTTCATGCGCCAGTTCTACCGCACCTACCGCGACAACCAAAATCTCCAACCACTGGTTAGAGAAATCAGTTGGGCCAAAAACCTGGTCATTTTCAGCCGCTGCAAGGACGAGTTGGAGCGAGAGTTCTATCTACGCGCCACCGCCCGCTTCGGCTGGACGAAGAACGTGCTGCAACACCAGATCGACAACAACAGCTACGCCCAATACCTGCTCAACCAGACCAACTTTGACGCCACCGTGCCGGAGAGCCTGAAATCTCAGGCCGTTTTAGCCCTCAAAGACCATTACACCTTCGACTTTCTTGGACTGGCCGAGGAGCACTCCGAGCGCGAACTGGAGCAGGCACTGATACGGAACCTACGCCGCTTTCTCGAAGAAATGGGCGGGGCATTTGCCTTTGTCGGAAACCAGTACCGACTCCAAGTGGGCACTCAAGAATACTTCATCGACCTGCTGCTTTTCCACCGCCGCCTACGCGCTCTGGTGGCAATTGAACTGAAAATCGGTGACTTCAAGCCCGAGCACAAAGGTAAGATGGAGTTCTATCTGGATGCGCTGGACAACCAGCACCGCCTGGAAGGCGAAAACCCACCGATTGGCATCATCATCTGCCGCAGCAAGGAAAAAACCGTCGTCGAATACGCACTACGCACCGCCCAGCGCCCACTGGGCGTGGCAACCTACAGCGTGGTGCCACAGCTCCCTGCAGACTATCAGAATTATCTACCTAGTCCGGATGCCATCGCACAACTGTTGAAGGGATGGGAGATACCGGGAGGTGGGGATGAATGACAATCTGTCGTTCCTGGAACGCGCCAAGTTGCGTTGGGGGAAACCGCAGGGAGATGACGATCGATGAACCGAACAGGACGCGACGATAGAGGCCTTGCCGAGTTAGACAACTTGATCGAGACAATTACTGTAGACGCATACGGCGACGACGAGCAGTTCTGGGCGTTTCGACAGGCTTTCGAAGACAAAATCTCAGTCCCTGTCGACGGCTTCGTCATCGGCGAACCGGTTTCGGTGATCGAGTTCGACTACGAGGGCAACGAACGCCGGGGACTGACCGCCAGGTGTCGTCGCGATGACGGCTCCGAACACGTCGTGTCTGCCTCCGAGATCGTGCTCCCGCAGCGATCGCTCGGAGCCAGCTACGTGGCCGCATACCGCAAGTGGCAGGGCCTCGATCCTTACCCGCCATCGGCCACCGAAACCAAGCTGCGTCAGCACAAGGCCAAGGCTGATGACCTCGACCTGACGGCCCCCATCGAACTGGTGGTCGTCTCGGTCAAGGAGAATGCTGCACGTTGCCGGCTCCTGGATAGTGACCGCACCGTCACGCTCCGCGCAAGACTGCTCTGGGATGCGGTGCCCGGAACGATCATAACGGTCAAGCCGAACAAGCGGTGGAGCTTCAACGGCCACCCGTACCTTTCCGGGGAGGTCGAGGCCACGCGGTTGGATGCAGCAGCCCTCGATCTGGTGCCGCTGCGGCTCGAGGAACGGGGAGTATGGAAGCCTGATGCTAACGACCTTGTCGGTGATCGGGTCGAATCGATCATCGCTCGGGACCGTCGTCTGGTTTTCGAGATGGAGCAGGTGAGGCCCGGCTTAAATTCCGGGATACCGTTTTCTGATCCCATCGTGGAATCCAACGAACTCAAGGAGGCAGGATACCGTACGGACGCATACCGGCTCCTCATGGATCTTTGCCAGTCCGACCTGCGCTGCCTCGATGCTCACGCCCATCTCGGCGACTTCGTCTTCGGCTGCACGCCCGGGGAAGCGCTTTGTCACTACGAGGTCGGTCTGCGGATCGGTGAGCTTTCGCTCGGCAGCGGTTTCGATGGACTGCTACCCTGGGAATACGTCGGCAATCGACCGTTTCTGCACTGCCTTCATGGCTTCGGACTGTGCCTGTGGCGGCTCGGCCGCTTCGAGGAGACCGAGCAGACCTTCGACCGGATGCTCCATCTCAACCCGTCCGATGACCAGGGCGTGCGCGTCCTGATCGAAGACGTTCGAGCGCGGAAGGTCTGGGAAGAGCTGAAGGGGTGAATCGCGTGGCAAAGAAGCCGGACCAAAAGATGCAAGCCTGGATCGATGCGCGAAAGCGCCATCGATTGTCCCATGCCAGCGTCCAAATGGCGCGCGAACTCGGGATGAATCCGGATAAGCTGGGCAAGATCGACAACCACAATCAAGAGCCGTGGAAGCTGCCGCTGGCGCAATTCATCGAGGAGCTCTACTTCGAGCGGTTCGGCCGGTCTGTCCCCGACACTGTCCTTCGCGGCCGAGAATGAAGAGAATGACGAATGGATCGATGGCGAGGGGAGCCTGTCCTCGATCATCTCGGTGCGTGCCGAGCTAGCTCGGGGCGACCTGCGGGCGCTGTACCTGGGGTGGTTGCTCAGTGCCCAGGCCGGGGAGCTCGACGACGTCGACGTTGAGCCGATCGTTCCTCCCGGGCTCGGCGCTCTCACCGCCGCCCAGGAGAGCCTGGTCGAGTTCTTGTACATCGACTACGACCTCCTGCACGTGGCAGCGCTGGCCAGTGCGCCGTTCCACGATGCTGAGCTGAAATGCGAAGAGGTGCGGGCCTGGATCTCCAAGCTTCCAACCGTGGAGAAGGACGACGCGCTCGCGAGGCTCGTCGTGAACGGCGATCAGGCCATCGTAGCCGAGCTGCTTTCTCAAGGACCGATCGAGTGGTGCTGCCAATGGATCGACGCCACGGAGGACGGTGGGCGAGCTGCTCCGGGCGGAGGCAGCGAAACTCGCTAAAGAGAAGGCGCGCCTCGAACGGGAAGCCCTCAGCAATAGGGCGAAGTACCTCGACGGTATCTCTGGCCGCGAGCCCAAATTGTGGGCTGAAATGGGATCCCTCATCGATACGAAGCTGCCAAAGAACTACGATCAGGCCGTGAAGCTGCTCGTCGATCTTCGCGACCTCGATGCTCGAACCAAGGGTGGCGATTTCCAAGAGCGCCTCATCGCGCTACGGTCGCTGCATGCACGAAAGCCATCATTTATCGATCGAGTCGCGAAGGCGCGGCTGTGATGGCAAAAAGGAAAGGCCAGAGCGGAAGAAACTGAGGAGGCTGGGGTATGTCCGATAGGCGATTGGAAAGGGATTCTGAAGTTAGGTCACAGCCCGTGGCAGAATTTGATCCTGCCGGTCAGCCATACCTGCTTTGGGTCGAGTCCTTGAAGCGAATGGTTCGGGAATCGCAAATCAGGGCCGCGCTCGCAGTCAATCGCGAAATGATCTTGGTCTACTGGCGAATCGGAAAGCAGATTCTGGAGAAACAGGCCAACCTGGGATGGGGGGGCTAAGGTTATAGACCATCTGGCCGATGCACTTCGGAGCGAATTTTCCGAGATGAAAGGCTGGTCGAACCGCAACCTCAAATACATGCGCGCCTTTGCCCAGGCATACCCGGATGAGGCATTTGTGCAGGAGGTGCCTGCACAAATCACCTGGTACCACAACACGACCATCCTCGATAAGGTCAAAAATGTATCTGAACGCGTTTGGTACGCTCGACAGGCGATCCAAAACGGATGGAGCCGGAACGTTCTCGTCCATCAGATCGAGACGAAACTCCTGGAGCGTAAGGGGCAAGCGATCACGAACTTCGAGGTTGCCCTTCCAGTGCCTCAATCCGACCTAGCCCAGTCCCTGCTCAAGGATCCGTACACCTTCGGCTTCTTAACGCTCGGTCCGAAAGCCCAGGAACGGGACTTGGAGCGCAGTCTACTCCAACACCTCCGGGATTTCTTGCTTGAACTCGGGCAAGGGTTCGCCTTCGTCGGCAGTCAGTACCACCTGGAGGTCGGAGGCGAAGACTTCTACCTCGACATGCTCTTCTACCACCTCAAGCTCCGTTGCTACATCGTTATCGATCTCAAGATGGGACCGTTCAAGCCGGAGTACGCGGGCAAGATGAACTTCTACCTATCGGCGGTCGATGAACAACTGCGCCATCCATCCGACCCACCGAGCATCGGCCTCATCCTCTGCAAGGAGTGGAACCGGCTGATCGTCGAGTACGCACTCCGGGATACCCAGAAGCCGATGGGAGTGGCGGCATACCAGTTGCTAAGTGAGTTGCCGGAACAACTGAGGGGAACTCTTCCAAGTATCCACGATATTGAGAGTGAACTCACCACGGATGGCGGGTTCGAGGAGCAAGATCAATAAGCTCCAGTCTTCCTGATTCTCAGTTAGAAAAGTTCGAAAACTGTCCAGCCAGGGGAGCTTTGTAAACAAGTGGACTTGACATTATATTGTCGGGTTCACTTGTTTTTTCGACCGTCTTATCTTTTGAGCAAACATCAAATCCTCATTGGAATATAAGGAAACGGGTTTGGACCTTCGGGTTGAAGCCCGCTTTTTCTTTCACCCAACGATTAACCTACTTCCGAGCGGATATAGCGACCGCTGGGAGGCCGGACAGATATTATGGAGTGTTGTTCGGCTTCAAGCTCCAAGACCCTCCTGGAAGCCAGTGAAGGTCGAAGTGGGTCTCTTCGCGTAGGGCCTCCAAAACCGGAGTGAGAAAGCGGTTCAGTTCTTCGACGGTGTCCTTGAAGAGGCGATCGCCCCCGACGAGGTTGCTCTTTCTCAAGAAGGCTTCCCACTGGAGTTGCTTGGCGGGATCGAGGACGAAAACCTCTTGGTTGAGAATGAACGAGTCCCCGTCCGGTATTGGGGTGCGCCGTCGATTGAAGGTCGCTTCGAGTGCCTGGCCGAGGATACGACCATCGAAGGGGACCTTCCTTGAAAGGATCCAGAGATCATAGAAGTCTTTCAACCGGCTGTTCGCCCGGTCCAACGCGACCATGGCCTGTACCTTTTCCGCAACCACCGTCTCCGGGGGATAAATCAACAACCGAGGAGTAGGAAGGTCGAGGAGACTAGGGAACTCCTTCCTTTCCGGGGGAGGGGTGATCGCATCTCCGAAGCCGACGTCGATCTGGACGGGGATGATGGCCCCGGCGAGGCGGGCTGATAGGTTGAGGCGAACTCCTTGATACTCTTGGCCCTCTTTGAGCCGAGCACTGTTGATGCTGCCGGGGAGGAACTCAATTCCGTCGTCCGGGACTTGTAGAAGACAGATCTCCGTGACGGTCGCCGCCATGCCTTCGACCGAGTTGTCTCCCATGGAGAGCATGTCCAGGTCGCGGGTCGCACGATGGAGGTCCCCGCCCCAGACGGAAAAAAGCATTGCCCCTTTCAGGACGAAGCGGGATGCATGTTCCGAGGAACTGAGACGGTAAAGCAAGCGCTCCAGGGCATATCGGGTCAGGATCCCTTGAAAGTCCTCTTTTTGAGCCTTTGCGAGGTTCAGTAAGCGTTGTCGGACCGAGGCTCCGATGTTTTGCGATCTCCCCTGGCTCATGCCGAGGCTTCCAGGTAGGGCTTCATGACGTTGGCGACCCGATCGATCTCCGCGTATTTCCAGAGGTCGCTCATTCCTGAAGGGTGGGTCCTCAGGTAGTCCCTCAAGGCTTCGAGCGCCACGTCGAGCCCGATCTTGTTCCGNNGAAGCAGTCGGCGACGGTCTTGGCCGGGTTGTGGACCCGGACGGGAACCCCTTCGATGACATGCTCTTCGATTCCAATCTGAAGGGTCTCCTTCGACATGTAGATCACCCGCAAGGGGGGGGAATCGAGGTCTGGGCGTCTTGCCTTGTGGGCGATCGCCATCCAGACCTCAAAGGGGGCCTGCGTGGTCAACTCGTGGAAGCGGAGGGCGGACAAGAGACATATTACCCCTTGGGGAACCCGCTTGGCCGCCTCTGCCAGGCTGTGGTGGATGCTCAGATCGTAGTCCGGAAGTTGATAGAGCCCTCGTCCAAGCTGCATGAGGAGCCCCTGCCGGGCAAGGCCCGCCAGGTACGTTCCTGAGATTCCTTCTCCTTCGAGATCCCGGGGGCGTATGATTCCTCGCTCCTTCGCGAGTCTCAGTATCTCTTGGACTTTTCCTTGCTCCATAACGCCACTCCATAAAACGTCGGCACTTATGATTTTATGCCGACATTTCCGAATTGGCAAATCTTCGAGCGACCTCCGCAAAAAAGCGTCCATTCTGATGGTCAAACTTCCGGATTCTCCGCGCAGTAAGTTCGATAACTGTCCAGCCAGGGGAGCCTTGTAAACAATCTGATATGTTGAAAATATGACATGTCAGGTTGTTTTCTTTTGGTGATTCGAACTCCTTAGAGGAAAGCCTGGTGGGCATTCAGGCTACAAATATTGATCTGAGTTGTTTCACGAAATGCGAAACAACCCGTTTTTTCGAAACGTTGAACATGGGGTTCAGTTTCAATGCCGACAGTCAACTCAAGAGAGGATCCATTACGTGACTACTTTCTTTCTCTTCGGCAAGGGGAGGTCAATTCTAGCCAAGACCACCGAAAGGGCGCCCTTACTTGGAAGTTCCTCCGCCTCTACCACGATTTTGACGTTGTGGCCGAGTAGGTTCAAGAAGTGCATTAGTTTCTCTACGGAGAAACCGGATAGTTTTCCGCGAAGGAGGGCTGAAACTTTGGGTTGTGGAATTTCTAAGATCTCGGCGGTTTTCGCCTGGGTATAGCGGCGAGCCCGCACGATATCCGCGATTGCCGAAACGAGTTCCGCCTTCGTATTGGCTTCCTCAGCGTCCGGAAGGCCCAGATCGGCAAACACGTTAACACTGCTCCAAGTGACCGAAATATCGTCACTCATGGTCTGATCCTTTCTCCCGCTGACTCTGCGTAAACAATTCCTCAGCCCTTTGCAACCTGGCTCGAATCAAATCGATATCGTGTTTCGGCGTCGAGATGCCATGCTTGGATTTCTTTTGGAAGGCATGCAGAATAAAGACCATCCCTTCGAACTTGACCGTGTAGACGGCTCGATAGGTGTCGCCATCAAAATCATCCACGACCTCCAAGACACCGGCTCCCTTGACCCCCTTCAACGGCTTCGCATCAGGATGTTTTTTCCGGTCTGGGCCAAGTGAAGCGCATAGCCCATGACTTCTTTCACCTCGGTCGGGAAATCGCTCAAGTCTTCCCTGCTTGAGCCAATCCAAGCGAGTGGTTTTCGATTCATCCTTTTCTTTCCAGGTTATACCATTTTTGGTATATTCAAAACGCTCTCCCCACTGAAAAGCTTGAGCCTATTGAACAACCTTGTCTCGATAGTTCGATTGTATGGCAAACAAGTTGACATGTTGGTAATAATAAAGGGGCTGCCATGCGAAACTACTGGGAATCAGGCCCCAGGGATTCCCGAATGAGCTCGTCGGTGGCCTTTTGGAAGGCTACGTTGAGGCGATTTCCCAGCCGGTTGAACTCTGGCCAGAGTTGGTTTTCGACGACGCTCTTCCGCGCTCGAACCATAACTGTCTGAGACTTCTGGCCATGGGTTCGGTAGGGCTCAAGGCCATACTTCCTTGCCACGGCCACGAAAAGCTGAACCGACCAAGGATCTTGCAAAGAGAACTTGAACTCGTCCTCTTCCTTATGCTGGAGAACTGCCTGCAACGCCGCCGCCAGCTCTTCGGTTCGGAGTTGGCGGGGTTTATGTAACGAGAACGCCTCCCCCACGGACACCGGTTCATTCCCTTTTGCAGGGTTGCGTGAACTCGCATCTCGACGTCGCTTCTTCATCGCTTGCTCCTCGTTTGTCGCCGAGCCGCTTCTATTATCGCTCCGGCGGCATTGGGCTCGATTTGCATCCGCCTCGATATTTTCCCATCCAGAATGCCGCTCGTCCAGCGAAATATGGAAAGCAAACGAGAGGCTTGCAATGTCCCCTTTTGTTGTGCAAATATATTTAAATTGCACAACAAAAGGGCATCTGCTATTTCGAGCTGCCCTTTGAAATGAGGAGAGCACCTATGGCCTACATCCGAGCCCACGGCAATCAACTCGAACTCGTCCACGGCACTCGCAATCCCGATACCAAACAGGTCGAACAGCAGGTGTTGTTCACCTTTTACTCCAAGAGGGAGGCCTTGGATGCGATCGGCGAGGGCACATCCGGAGCCGATCAGTCCTTCCGTCAGCTTTGCGAATACGAATTTTCGGCCATTCGATTCCATTGGCCTTCCATCCAGAAAAGGCTGCGCGACCAGTTACACAAGCTTCCCGATCGGGGGGAGAGCGATCGCCAGCGAGCGGAAGCGAAGTTTCGCGCAGCGCTGTTCGGGTTCGCTAAACAGCTTTGCCTGAATGATCCCTGGAACGATCCCGAGGCCAAGGTCATCCTGCACCGCCACCGCGCGATGCTCGACACCTTGATCGAGTTGATAGAAAATCGTTGCATCCGCGATGATTCGGGCTCCGAACTTTCGTCCACCCCATGGAGCAGGAGGTTGAAGGAGGGACGCGTCCCGCACGAGGTCGAGGAATTCGCCTGTGCCTACTGGGAAAAACGAGACTTACTCAAGGCTGAGGCTGCGTTCAGCCTTTTGGTCGGGGCCTTCGACAGCTACGCCGAAGGCTATAATTACCTGGGACTGATCGTGCTTGAAAACAATCGAATGGAGGATGCGATCGCCCACTTCAGACGCACGGTCGAGGTCGGGCGCCGTCTCTTCCCGAAAGGCATGGCAAAAAAACGCTACTGGAGCTATCTGGAAACTCGTCCCTACATGAGAGGTCTTAGAAACCTGGCGTTCTGTCTCAACCGAAAGGGAGACTTTGACGAAGCGCTCGCGATCTGCGACCGCCTGGACGATGAATGCGGCGATACCCTCATCGCCGACTACTTCCGAGCGATGATCCTGCTCAACACCGATCGCTACAGGGAAGCCCTCTCCAAGGTCGAGACCTTGATCCATTTCTATCCGGATGCGAGTTTCATGGCGGCCTTCGCCCTCTTCTCGCTCGGACGCAAGGAAGAGGCCGTCGCTCATTTCTTGCACGCTGCGCTCAACTTGCCTCGCGCGGCCCGGATACTTTTCGGGACCAAGCGTCTCTCCAAACCAGAAGACAACCAGGAAATCGAGGACCACAATGCGGGAGTGGCAATGTCGGACAACCTGAGGCGCTACTTTTCGCGACAGCCCGCCCCCGCTCGTCGGTTCTTCAAGTCGGTGCTGGATTCGGAACAAGTGAGAAAGCTCTTCGCTGAGTTGCAAACCGCCATGCAAGGGCGGCGATCTCGGAGCGGCGATCGCGCGGATTTCGACAAAATGCAGGAGTTACAATCGCCGGAGTTCGCGAATGCACAGGCAAAGTCCCTCTTCGCCTCACTGCACTGAGCCCAACCCGATCGAATTTTCGGACAAAAAAGCTCGAAAACTGTCCAGCCAGGGGAACCATGTAAACAAGTGGACTTGACGTCAAGTTGTCGGGGCCACTTGTTTTTTTCGGCATTCTTTTTTTACCCTATTCCCCCATGGCCTCAAACCAAGCGTCAGGAAGGTTTTTCGGTTTCCCGGTTCATGACGTCGATGTATCGCCGATAGCTGAAGACCCGATTGCGTTTCTGGGTGGTCAATTCGCGAACGATGCCGAGTTCTTCCAGATGCGCCAAGCCCTTGTTGATCGTTGCTGGGGAAAGGTTTGTTTTTTCGCTGAGCCACCCTGCAGTCGTGATGGGACGTCCCAGTAAGGCCTGCTGAATTTGTACAGCGGATGCAGCAGCCCGACCAAGACCTCCGATTTTGATCTGATCTTCCTTCGCGATTTTGAGTAGTTGTTGGGCTGTATCAACCGCTTGTGCAGCCGTATGGATGACGGCTTCGGCGAAGAAGTCGAGCCAGCTTTCCCAGTCTCCGGTCGCGCGAACGCCATTCAACAACTCGTAGTATCGCTGTCGATGCGTTTTGAAGTATAGGCTCAGGTAGAGCATCGGTTCTTGCAACACCTTCTGCTCGCACAGCAGTAACGCGATCAATAGCCGCCCGATACGGCCATTGCCATCCAAAAAAGGATGGATGGTTTCGAACTGTACATGAGCCAAGGCCGTCTTGAGCAAGATCGGCGTTGGTTCTGGTTGATCGTGGAGAAACAATTCCAGATCGTTCAAGCATCCGAGAAGCCGATCGGCCGGTGGCGGTACAAAAAAGGCATTGCCTGGCCGAGTTCCTCCGATCCAATTTTGGCTGCGTCTGAATTCGCACGGGATATTGCTTCCTCGGCCCTTAGCCAGCAATATCCCGTGCATCTCCTTGATGAGCCGCAACGATACCGGAAACCCACCCGCAATACGGGCAAGACCGTGATTCAATGCAGCAACGTAATTGCTCACCTCTTGGACGTCTTCAAGAAGGACACCAGGATCTTGATCCGACTCGAACAACAGCAAATCGGACAGGGAGGACTGGGTACCTTCGATCATGGAAGAAAGCACTGCCTCTTTTCGAACGTAGGCATACAAGAAATGCGATGTGTCCGGCAACAGTTGTGTCACGCTGTCCAAGCGCCCCAGGGCTACCAGGGCCTGATCGAATTTCATCCTCAGTTCCGGCGTCCAGTCGATCGGTGGTTGTGGGGGTAAAGGCGCGGGAACGAAGGCCTGCACACGCTCTCCTGCCGTCGAGACTGTTGCGAAATGGCCTGGTCGCTCTCTTCTCATCTGATTCACCAACCTAAAATAGCGCGGCACTTATTTTAGTTTATCATATCATCTTAAAATAAGGGTGCGGGTTTGCTCTTGTCGAGCCGCTGATTTATTTTCGGTTTTTTCGTCGCGACTTTTCGGCGGCTTTCTTCTTGCTCTTCTTTGCATCCTTGGCCTTATTTGTCGCTGCTGGGTTCGCTTCGGAAGGCAGGGGCGGAAGGAAAGCTTTGGGCCGGCTTTTGTCTTCGCGTTCCAGCGGATCGAATCCGGTGAGGCCGAATTCACGCCGGATCTCACGCCAGTCGATCACGTCCTCGTCGACGCGATCGCCCTCGAAGGCGCGCCTCATCAGGGGCAGGAAGTCCTCGGCGCCGAGATCGACCAGGGCGCCGATCAGGAAGCCGTTCAGCTCCTCGGGGTTGTCCTCGAACGACTCCAGTTGCCGGGCCAGGGCGCTGACGCACTCCCCGCGGGCGGCGGGATGCATCTCGCTGATCTTCTCCAGGGCGCCGACCGCGGTGGCCCTCTGGAGCCCGTCCCGGGACTGGTCACCGAGGTACGACTCCAGCGGCGGGATAGCCTTCGGGCCGATCAAGCCGAGGGCTTTGGGCACTTCGTTGGTGATCCAGTCGTCGTCCTCTGCGTCGGCCAGCGAGATGAGGGAGCCGATCGCCGCCTCGGCCCGGAGCTCCCCCAGGGCGCGGATGGCGTGTATGGGGGCCCAGACCCTCGGGTCGTCCGATTTCGCCGAGTTCAGGTCCTGATCGTTGGTCATCCGGACGAGCTCGGGGACATCGTCCAGCGTCAATCCCAGCTCGCTAACATAGGGGCGCCAGCGCTCGGGCGGAGCGAACTCGGGTTCACCGTAGGTCAGCAGCCGGTCGAGCGGCGGTGCGTATTGAGTCATGTCATCTCCTGCCTGTCCCTGAAAAAGAGCTTTCCTTTTACGATGGGGATCACCCTGCCACCCACTGAGACGCGGATCTCTCCGCCTTTCTCGAGCGCCCTCGAGGTGAGCAAGGAGGGGCGCCCGATCTCGTAGCCCTGCTCCGAACGATGCTCCCCCTTGTGCGAAAGGCGATGTTTGAGGAGGTAGGCGGCACGGCAGCCGTTGGCGATTCCCCGATGTCGGCCTCGGAAAGACCGAGGATGCCGGTATTGGATGGAAATGGGGATGGTTCCGACGAGACGCAAGGAAAGTTTCTCCACGGGAGTTCGGATGAGCTCCTGCTGGATCACCCGGGCGGTACCGAGGGAGGGGTGCCCCGCGAAGGGGAGCTCCTCTTCCGGGGTGAAGATCCGCACCTCGTAGCCTTCCGGCGTCGCTTCGTCCGACATGATGAAGGCCGTATCCGAAAAGTTGGTTTCCCGGGCCATTTGCGGCATCGTCTCGGTGGAGAAACGATTCCCCCGGCGCAGGACGGCGAGTTGGTTTCCGGTGAAGGGGCGCTCGGCGAAGACGTCGACGATGTAGAAGTTGTTCATCCTTCCATGGGAGCGTGGGCCAGTCCGATTGTCAAGACCCCTTCACCGGCTGGCGGTTTATCGCAACTCGTCCGGCTCGATGAGGCCGTTATTGTCCCGGTCCAGTTCGCGGGCTTCCGCGTAGAGGCTCTCCCGCATGGTCCGGACCTCTTCCGGGGCGGGAGCCTTTATCCAGCGGATCTGCGAGAACCGCATCTCGACGTACTCGTCGTAACTGAGGCCTTTCACGTTCGGGGTGGGCGCCGGGGCGGCATAGAGCGGAACCGGAAGGTCGGGCGAGATGTCGGCGGACGGAGCGACTCTCGCCGCTTGTTCGGGGAGCCAGGAAGTGGCGCAGGAGACCAGGGAACCAGAGCTTATCGCCAACAAGAACCAGCGTAGCCAGCGTTTCATAAGCACCTCCACCCACAAGGTAACCCAGGAGAAGGGAAGAACGAAGGGCGAGGGGGCAGAGAATCTTGGTGGTTTCTCACATGGCGAATCTTCCCCAGTCGAAGCGCTCGCTCAAACCTTGAATTCCGAAATGGCATGCCGAACGTCTTTGGTGCTCAAGGTTGCCGGACCACCGTCTTTCCAGACGTCCTTGAAGAATTGGCATTCTCGGCAACTGCCGTATTTGGAAGCGAAGGCCCCTTGGACCTGACCATTGCAAAGGGTTCCGGCCAGGGCCCAGCATACCCGGCCCCCGTTTTTCCCTCCGTTGAAGCCATGCACCCGATTCTCGACGCTGGAAACGCAGCAGTCTTCGGAACGCAGCTTGTCGATGCATTGGGTTTTACCGCATTTCTTCACTTCCCAGCAGTTCGGCTTCGAGCTCATCTCATCCTCCTGACTCGATCGAAAAAGCATCCATGCCTCGATCGCCTCGCCAAGGCATGCCCAGGTAGCGATCGCCTTTTTTTAGCGATTCGAGCATTTGATCGAATCGCTTCTTTTTGGTAGGACGAACGGGACGGAATCGGGCAGCGATCGTTTTTCTTTTCCTCAAAACTTTCTCGGAGTGGGCATACAATCTTATTATAGGCCGTAGAGGGTCTTTCCTGCTTATCCCCGGCCGAGAAGTGGTCGAGAAATCTCTTGCAAGGTCATTAATCGTACGATTCTCTAACTCGATGACGCACCGAACTTTCCTGCGTTTACCGTCCCGGGAAAAAGGCCTATATTGCTGACAGGGATACCCTAACCAGCGGAGGATTGTTTTATGACACTCTTGACTGGAATTCTCCTCCTGATCGCGGCGATCGTTTTCCTGCCCCTGTTCTTCCTCATGTTCGCGGTTCTCCACGTCGTCCTGAGGGTGGTCGTCAGCGTGGCCCTGACGGCTTTCATCCTCTACCTGATCGTCCAGGTCACGCGGAACCTGAACCCCCCAAGGGACTACGGTTAGCAGATAAGCGAAAAAGCGCGGCGATCGCCCTACGGAGTGAACTGGGAAAGGTCGTAGATCCCGAGGGCCTTCTCGAGATTGGCCACCTGATCGACGATCTCCTCGAAGCCTCTGGGGCCGAAGAGTTCATGCTCCTTGTCCTCGAAGATGTCGGAGTACTCGTCGTATTCCTGCCCGCCAAGGTAAAGGAAATTTCTTTCACGTCGAGGACGACATGGGCAGAAGGGCATTGGCCGATAAGGCCGCAATATAAAAAAAGGGCGGCCCCGTCGGGACCTCCCTGATCCTTTATTTCTCGCCGGTCAGGCCTTCTTTTTTGGCTTCTTCGCTCACCTGGTGGACCACCCCGGCCATGCTCTCGAATTCCTTCTGGTCCATGCGCAGGAAGATGGCGCGCAGGTTGATGGTCTTGTCCTTGCTCCAGTGGACGTCCTCATGCCCCTTGACCTTGTTGATGACGTCATCCTTGCTGGCGGGGAAATCGAGTCCTTCCAGGGCCTGGGTGACTGCGGCGATGCCGTAAGCCGTGCCCTTTTCGGGCCCCGGCTTTTCGTAAGGCACTTTCCATTCTCCCTCGGTCCCCTTGTGCTCGCCCTTGAACTCAGGCTTGGGCTCGAATTTGTCGGCCATCGGTATCCCCCTTTCCCCTCGAAGAGGTGTGAGAAAAGATTAGCACCCCCGTCAACCTTCGCTTTCCCCCTACTTTCCGGCGTGCTCCAGTTCGACCTTGAGCCAACCCTCCTCCTGACGATCAAAGGCCTGGTATGCCTCGATCACCCCGCTTTTGATCAAGTCGAGCAGCCTGGGGATGTACTTCCGGTGATTGCAGTTGCCCAGGTGGATCCTCAGGTTTTTGTTCCTGGCCTCGCCCAGGGGGAAGTGGAAGACGACAGCCTTCATGCGCTTTTCCTCCCTTCGGAAAAAGATCGCTTTCGCGGCCAAGGATAATCCCCCGCTTTGCCCATGTAAACCGAAGAGCGGGGGATATGCGGTGGATCGAGGGGCGCCGGGAAAAAAGCCCCGACTTAATCCCCCTTTAACCTAAAGCTAAGGAAGGGTGAATAGAGCCTTAAGGGGAAGCCCACGAAGATCGGCTATCCTTAAAGAAGGTAGGCCGTCGCGGCCTGGAAAAGGGTAAGGACATGCTCAGGAAAATCGCACTCGCCCTCTCGCTGACGATGCTCTCAGGCTGCAACGTCACTCCCCTCACCTCGCTTCTGGGGCTGGGTGGTGGCTTCCAGGCCGACGGAACCAAGGGACCGCGCCAGGGTGACACCGAATGGACGGTCTTCGTGTACATCGCGGCCGATAACAGCCTTTCCTCGGCGGTTCCCTTCGACCTCAACGAGATGGAAGCCGGACTTTCCTCCGACAAGGTCCGCTTCGTCGTCATGGCTGACCAGGATCAGGTAGGCGATTCCCGGATTATCGAGATCAAGCGTGATCCGGCCGGCCTCAACGAAGAAATCGTTTCTCCAATCGTCAACGACAAGGGGGCGGTGATTCCCCTGAACCACGAGGCCGATTCCGGCGACCCGAAGACCCTCGAGCGTTTCGTCCAGTGGGGGGTGAAGAACTATCCCTCGCGAAGGGCCATGCTGGTGATGTGGAACCACGGGGGCGGAGCCTTTTTCGATCCTCAACACCTCAAGTCCTTCTGCTGGGACGACACCTCGGGCAGCCACCTCAACCTGGTGGATCTCTGGCGCTCCAGCCAGCAGATTGCCTCCAAGGAGAAGTTCGACGTCCTCGGTTTCGACACCTGCCTTCTGGGCCACCTGGAGACCGCCTATCAGATGAGGGACCTCTCGAGTTTCCTCGTTTCCTCCGAAAAAACCGAACCGGGAGAAGGTTGGGACTACCAGGCTATCGCCGGGATTCTCTCCCGCAAGCCCGAAATCTACCCCCGCGAATTCTCTTCCGAGATCGTGAAGTCTTTCCAGGCCTTCTACAAGAAACAAGAAGGCGACCCGGCGACCACCCTCTCCGCCATCGACCTCGAGAAGGTCAAGGAACGGCTGGTCCCCGCCGTGAACGACCTCGCCGGCGATCTCCTGACGGGACTTCCCAATCCGAGCTTCCGCTCCGCGCTCGCCGGGGTCTTCAGCCAAACCGCGCAGTTCAACACCAACGGCGAAGAGGACTCCGTCGATCTGGGGCTGATGGGGACGCTTCTTCAGAAAAACGGGGCCTTCCCCTCCAGGACCCGCTCACTCGCCGCTCGGGTGAACGAGGAACTCCAGAGG
Organism: Cyanobacteria bacterium UBA8530; assembly: GCA_003503675.1. GTDB lineage: Bacteria > Cyanobacteriota > Sericytochromatia > S15B-MN24 > UBA8530 > UBA8530. The sequence goes on from DOBT01000054.1 coordinate 16,898, forward strand.
GCGACGGTCCTCAGTCTCACCACCGGTACCCCGGGCGGAGCCTACAATGGAATGAAGGTCTACTTCAGCGAAAACTACAACCCCGCTTACGGCAATCCCTCCCACCAGTTCTTCGGAACCGCGCCCTGGGCCAATTTCGTCAAAAACTACGCCGGAAAATAAAGAAACAAAAAAAGGCCTCCGTTTCGGAGGCCTTTTTTTGTTTCTTTAGTAGCGGTTGCTTTCGGTCTGGATGTTCTTGACCGCGCGGGTGAGGAGGTCGAGCATCGAGTTGACGATCTCGCGGCGCTCCCGGTCGGAGTAGGCGGATGTCCAGCGATGCTGCAGGTCGTCGTAGCGGTAGAGGGCATCGGTGGCCATGGTTCTGATCCGCTGGGTGTCGTAGCCGTAGCCGGCGGTGGTCTTGATGTTCTTGAGGGCGCGGGTCAGGGTCTCGAGCATGCTCATCTCGATGTTGTCTTTCTGGTAATTGGAGGAAGTGTAGTTCCACTGCCTGAGCAGGTCGTTGTAGCGGTAGAGGGCATCGGTGGCGCTGCGGTTGATCTCGCTTAAGCTGCCGTAGGAAGCGGTGGAGACGGTGGCGACTTTCAGGTTCGACTTGATCTGGGGGGAAGCGGCGTTCTGGGAACCGCAGCCGGTGAGCAACTGGGCGCCGAGGGCGAGTCCGACCAGAGCAGCGAAAGCCTTCTTCATCGTGTATCCTCCTGAAAAATCTCTTTTGCACAAACCTTATGTATGGGTTATAGGGCGTTAAGAGGGAGTTAATGCTAGGTTATGCATTAAGTATAGTTTAAGGTGTTATTAAAAGTTTCGCTCCAGCGCCGGGCGATCTCGCGCTTGGTGTCGGGCTGGTTGTAGGTGTTCATCGAGAGCCGGTTCATGTCGTAAACCGAGTTGAAGGCCGGCAGGCGATCGACGCGGTGCTGGATGTCGGCGTTGACCCTCTGCTGGTAGGCGTTGTTCTCGGCTTTCTGCAATTCATTCAGCTTGTTGTAGCTGCTCGAGGAAAATTCCGTGGAGCGGGTCCTTTGCCAGGACGCCTTTCCCCACTTTCGCGACCTTCAAACCGCTTTTCGGGAGATTTTTCGGGTATTGCGGCCGGGCGGACTTTTCGCGATCAACCACTTTGCCGGGCGAGAGTTCATCAACTCCATCCATCGCGCCTCTTCCCATCCTGAGGGAAGACCTCATGATCCCGGCCGCGGAGGCGAGCGTCCTCCTGCGGGAAGCCGGTTTCGAGGTGAAGCGGGCCGTAGACGAGGAATCTCGTTTCTTCATCCTCGCCACCAAGCCGTAAAATCAATTCTTCTTTTCTTGAAGCTTCCTGAGAATGGCCTCGAAATCCCCGGCCTTCTCTTTCTCCTGGCGAGGAGAGTTCTTGTAGCGGGGGTCATGGGGCGTGCGGCTACCGGTGCTCAGGCAGGCTCCGATCGGTCCTATCATTGTCTCCCCCTTTCTTCTACCCTTCAAGCATAGGGGAAGACTGTTGAGAGGGGATGAAGGAGGTTTGATCGGGGCTTTACGTCCTCAGTGGTTGTTCTTCTTCGACCACTTGTCGGTCAGCATCTCGTGGCCGATGGGGCCGCGGGTCGGGGCGGCGTTGTACGAGGGTTGCGTCTTTTTGAGCGGATCGAGATGCTGCGCCTTCGTCGTCTTGATGGGGGAATTGAACTCCGCCTTCACCTTCACCAGGCAGAGCTTGCAGAGGCTTCCCGAGGCGATGGCTTCGCCGCAGTTCTGGCAGCGACGCAGGAGATTGACGTGTTCCTGGGTCTGAATGCGGCCTTCCTGAATGAACAGCAGGATCAATTCCTCGGCGAGGTCCAGCGCCGCGCTGACTTCGGTGACGGTGGCGGCCCGGTGCTGATCCAGAAAACCCAGGATGCGTTCGTAGCTGGCATCCTCCCAACGGGCGCAATCGCGGCAAGCGATGCGGCTGGGGGTTTTGCCGAAGAGCTTGCCGCAGTGGGGACAGTTGTCAAGCATCTCTCAATCCTTTCAAGGGGCTGCCGGGGGACGGCTTTGCGGGGCGTTTTCCCCCTTCTGTTTCTTCGTCGAGATAGGATCGAACCAGGGGCGGTAGTTGAATTCATTGTATTGCCGCCGGTTGAAGGCGACGGATTGATTGGCGAAAAAGGGACCGTGGAAAAGGAGACGGACGAGCAGGGGCCCTCCGATCGCGAGGCCTCCCCCCGTCCAACCGGCATAGGAGGAAAGAGGATTGCCCGGCAAGAGGGGGATCAGGAAACCGCTCGCCAGAAAGAGCAGGTCCCCGCAGAAGTGGTGGAGTGCGGCGTTTTGGAGTGCCGGGTCCGCTTCCGCCTCGAGCGGGCTGGTGCCCACGTAGCCGGCGGCGTAGAAAGAGCCGATGAAAGGCACGGTCGTCAGGTTGAAGGCGGCAAATGGGTCTTTCAGAGTCGCGGGGAGGAGAATCGAGCCCGAGGCCTGGCCGAATGAAAGGTTCAGCGTGGGGGAAACCAGGCTCACCCCGGGCAGGTTGAAACCCGGAATGATGGAGGCCTCGGCGGGTGCCGCCAAAAGGGCGACGAGCAGGAAGACTCCCTTTTTCATTTGCTGCCCCAATCGAAAACGAGGGAAGAGAAGACCCCCAGGTCGTTGTTGCGAATCCCCGGCAAGGGCCTGGAGATGTATTCGTTCGCGCAAGAAAGCTTGAAAGAGAGGTTTTCCGCGATGCCGGTCTTCCAGTAGCCTTCCCCGAAGAGGCGATAATCGCCCGCATCCCGCAGGGCGGGGGTAAAGAAGCTGTCGGCCCCGAGCTCGGAGTTGGCGGTGAGCGGCAGAATGGCGTTGGCGCGGAACATGGAGCGCACGGTGAACTTGTTCAGTCCTTGCTGGTACCACTCGTTTTCCGGAGCGAGCGCCACGCTGAGCAGGAAGAGCTTGAAGTTGGGCTGTGCGAGCTTGTGGAGGCAAGCCCCTATCCCGTAGGAATGGCGGTAATCGAGCTTGATCGCCTGATCGAAGGCCTGGGTGCTGTAGGCGTAGAGGTTGAAGTTTTCGCGGAGGCCGTAGGCGTAGAGGGCGGAGCCGGAGGCCCGATTCATGTAGAAGCTGCCCTGGTTTTTCGCGGCCATGTTGCTCGCGTCGGCGAAGAACTGGTGCTGGCCCCGGTTGGCGTTGAAGGAAAAGCTGGAAATGAGATTGAAGAGGTCGACGTTGCCCTTCAGGTAGTTGCCGCCGAGTTGCAGGCTGAAGCCGTTGTCCTTCCACTGGGGTCTCTCCTGGGGAGCGGCCGGTCTGGTGTCGGGGGTCGTCCCGATGGGGGCGGCCAGGGCCGACAAGGGAATCAGCGCAAAGATGAAGAGCGTGAGCCGAAAAGGTTTTTTCAAGAGATTTCTCCTCTAGCAGATTGCCCCAACATCATAGGTCAAATGCTTCGAGGAGATCCAGCTCCCCGGAAGGGCGCTGCTATAATCGAAGAAAGGAGGAAGAAATGAAGCTCTCGGTTGACCCGCCTGAATTCGACGATTTTTGCGATCTTTGCGATCTTTTCGATTTCCTCGCCATCGAGGTGCCCCCGGGAAAGGTGACCCGGTTCGCCTTCACCGATAACCGCTCCGGTTATTTCGAGGGCTTCACCCATTCCTTCGAAAAGGGAGCCGGCTACGTCCTGCGAGAGGGGACCGTCTTTTCCGACTTCACGAGCCTGGTGAACGAACGCAGTTACTCTCGTTCCCAGGCCCTCGTTTCCAGGATCCATCCCTGGGGGACCGAGACTTTTTTCGAGGGGATTCGCGAAGAGTTCCTGCTGCACGGCGAACGCCGAGCCATCTCGCTTCGCCTCCACAGCGAGGTCGCAGCGAAGCTTTCTCTCGTTTTATCCCTTCCCGATTTTTGCCCTCCCGGGGTTTTCCTGGCGCTCTCTTCCGATAGCCCCTTCTATACCGAAGAGAGCTCGTTTTTCCCGGGACAAAAATGCTTGACCACGGAAGAGGCCCAAAAAACCTTCACCCTCCACCTCACCTTCGCTTCCTCCCCAGAGGAAGCGGAAGCGGAAGTGAAATCCCTGGCGAAAAAAGATCCTTTTTCGGAGCGGAAAAAAGAGCTTTTCGACCTCTACTCGGAGGGTCTCCTCTGGACCGATGACCTTCTTTACAACAAGGCCCTGCTGTGGGCCCGCAGCTCCGGCTTTTCCTTTTTGGTGGAGGAGCAGGGGAAGCTGGGGATTTGGGCGGGCTTGCCTTGGTTTCGCGAAAACTGGGGGCGCGACACCTTCATTTCCCTTCCGGGCATCCTGTTGGCTTCGGGGCGCTTCGAGGAAGCAAAGAAAATCATCCTGGACTTCGCTTCTTTACAGAACGGAAACGAGGAAAGCGAGGATTTCGGAAAGGTCCCTAACCGGGTCTCGGGGGAAGAAATCTTGTACAACACCGCCGACGGGACTCCCTGGTTTATCCGCGAGATCGACGAGCTTCTTCGCTATACGGGCGATCTTCCCTTTTTGGAGGAAGTCTTTCCCTTTTTGGCGATCGCCATCGAGGGGGGGCTGAAAAACCGTGACGACCTCGGCTTCTTTTTGCACGGCGACGCCGATACCTGGATGGATGCCCGCATCGAGGGAGACGCCCCCTGGTCGGCGCGGGGAAACCGCGCCATCGAGGTCCAGGCCCTCTGGTACACCGCCCTCAGGTCGGCCGCCAATCTCGCCCGGCTCCGGGAAGAGGAAAATTCCCGGATTCGCTGGAACGCCGCCGCCGATCTCCTGAAAAAGAACTTCTTCGAAGCCTTCTATGNNGGAACAGGCCTTTTCGCCGATCGCCTGCACCCCGACGGCTCGCTCGACCTGAAGTGCCGACCCAATCAGCTCATGGTCATCCGCGTTCCCTTCGAGGATCATTTGCTTTCTCCCGAACGAGAAGCGCCGATGTTGGAAAAAGCCCTCGGCGCCCTGCTGTATCCCCACGGCCTCGCCTCCCTCTCGCAGGAAGACCCCCTATTCCATCCCTTCCATGAGAACTGGGAGCTCTACCACAAGGACGCGGCTTATCACAACGGAACGGTCTGGGGCTGGAACGCCGGCTTCGCGATTTCCGCCATGGTCCGCTTCGGCCACCAGGAAGAAGCTTATGCCCTGACGAAAAACCTGGTCGAGCAGATTCTCGAGATGGGCTGCCCGGGAACCATGAGCGAACTGGTCGATGCCCTGCCCGGACCGGAAGGAATAATCAAGCCGTCGGGAGCCTGGTCCCAGGCCTGGAGCGTGGCGGAATTCGCTCGCAACGCGACCCAGGACTTCCTCGGCTTCAAGCCGAACCTCCTCGAAGGGGAAATCGTTTTTTCTCCCCGTATCCCCTGGTCTACCTGCTCGGCCATCCTGCCCTTCGGAAGCGGAGCCCGCTTTTTCTTCGATTTTTTCCGCGAAGCAGGGGAGGAAGTCTACCAATTCTTTTTCCTCGGCTTCAAAGGCTCGCTCCGTCTCCGCTTGGGGGCGATGGATTGTGTGCTAGAAGAGGGAAAAAAATTTTCCTTCCGCCGGAACTCGGAAAATGATCGTAAAAAAGTTGATCTTCCTTTTCTCGCTCCGAGGCTCATTCCGGGCCTGGAAACGATCGAAAAAAAGGACTTCCTGCGCGGCCTCATCCTGAACGGCCGCCTCGTCTAGCTTGCCGGGTGGCCCTTTCGAGCGTGGCTTGACAGGGTCACGTCGAGTCGTATTCTTTTGTTGCGATGATTTGGCCTTCGAGAAGGTGCGTATCGCAC
>DOBT01000044.1 GCA_003503675.1 Cyanobacteria bacterium UBA8530
AGGGGCTGTTCGCCGCAGGGGTTGGTGGCCTCGATCTTCCCGATCTGGGGGGTGGGGTTGTCCTTGTTGACCCGGTCGATGAAGATGATGCCGGGCTCCCCGGTTCTCCAGGCGCATTCGACGATCTCGTCGAAGACTTCCTTGGCCTTGAGCTGGCCGACGGCCTGGCCGCTTCTGGGGTTGAGCAGGTCGTAGCCCTCGTTTTTCTCGACGGCCTCCATGAAGCGGTCGGTGAGGGCGACCGAGAGGTTGAAGTTGGTGAGCTTGCTGGTGTCGGACTTGGCGCGGATGAAGGAAAGGATGTCGGGGTGGTCGATGCGCAGCATGCCCATGTTGGCCCCGCGCCGGGTACCGCCCTGTTTGATGGCTTCGGTGGCGGCGTTGAAGACCTCCATGAAGGAGATGGGGCCACTGCTTATTCCCATGGTGGACTGGACCACGTCCCGGTTGGGGCGCAGGCGGCTGAAGGAGAAACCGGTGCCTCCACCGGACTGGTGGATGAGGGCGGTGTTCTTGATGGTCTCGAAGATTCCTTCGAGGGAGTCCTCGATGGGGAGGACGAAGCAGGCGGAGAGTTGGCCGAGTTCCCGACCGGCGTTCATGAGGGTGGGGCTGTTGGGAAGGAAATCGAGGCTGGTGAGGATGCGGTTGAATTCGATCTCGAGCTGCTCGATCTCCTCGATCGTGGTCCCGAAATTCCTTTCGGCCTGGGCGATGGTACGGGCCACGCGTCGGAACATATCCTGGGGCGATTCGCACACCTCTCCCTCGGAATTCTTCTGCAAATAGCGTTTCTCGAGGACGGTGATGGCGTTCTTGGTGAGCATTCTTTTTCCTTTTCCCGGTTTTTCAAGAGGGGCGCTGTTTTGAGCCACTCACGCTAGATCTAGCGTATCCGAGCGGCGGAGCAACTATAACTCCCCTAAATAAGCACTGTCCATGCAGCGCTTTCCAGCGATTTTGTCAACCCGAAACTGCCTGTCGGCGGGCATTGCATGTGAAATCTTTTTTAAGCCCCTTGCACTCGAGGAAGCCTTCGTTCATAATAATTAACAGTCTTCCTCGGGTTTCTCGAAGGGGGGTCGATAGATGATGCAAAGGTGCTTCCGCTATCTCGCCCGTTTCTTTTTTCGGAAAACGGAGCGCTTTCCCGATTCGCCGGATCAGTTGGTTTTGGCTTGGCGCAGGGCACGCCTCTCGAAGAGTCTCGGTTTCCTGATTTCTCAGGCGCGCCGCTCTAGGAACCTGAGCTTCGAACAGCTACAGACCGTCACCGGGATCCATGCGGCCTACCTGGAGAAGCTGGAGAACGATTCCGTTTCCAAGCCCTCCCTGTTCTTGCTGGTTCAGTTGGCGGAGACCCTCGAGCTGGACCTGGACGAGATGGTGGCCCACCTCGATTCCTATCGGCCGCAAGACCTGCTCGAACTGGAGCGTCGCTGGAGGTCCTGCCTTTCGACCCAACCGGGGGATCGAAGCGGGCTGCTCATGCTGGCCTTCATCGAGCGGATGTGGGAGCACCATAGGCGCCTTCCCCTTCCGAAGAGAGGACCTTCACTTTGACGATCTCCCCTTGTCTGGCTTCTTCGGCCTCGAAGTCCACGCGCAGGTAGTGGGCGCTCAGTCCCGTCCGCAGCAGCGGGTGACGCACCCTTTCGACCACGACCTCGACCTCTTGCTCCAGCCAGCAATCCAGCCAATCCTGCCGGATCTTCCCCGCCTTCTCCAGTAGGCGCCCCAGGCGCTCTCGTACCAGGGGAGCGGGAAGGCGCGGCCATTCAGCGGCTTCGGTGCCGGGACGCGGCGAGAAGGGGAAGGCATGGACCCCCGCGAAGGAAAAATCCTCCACCGCCTTCAGGGTGGCGAGGAAATCCTCCTCCTCTTCTCCCGGAAAGCCGACGATCAGGTCGGTGGTGAGGGTCAGGTCTTTCCGGCTTTCCTTCAACATCTGAACGCTTTTTTCATAAGCCGTCAGGTCATAGCGCCTTTTCATCTTCTGCAAGATTTTGTCGCTCCCGCTTTGCAGGGGGAGGTGGAGGTGGGGACAGATGAGGGGATGCCGGAAGAGTTCGGCGATGGCGGGGGAAAGATCGATGGGTTCGATGGAGGCCAGTCGCCAGCGCCTCACGCCGGGGGCCGCCTCGAAGAGGCGTTCGAGCAATCGGGGCAGGGGAAAATCTTCCTGCCCGTAAGTGCCGAGGCGGGTTCCCGTCACCACGACCTCCGGGATGCCCGCTTCTTCGAAGCTTTTCACCAGGGAAAGCAATCTTTCGAGCGGGACTCCCTTCTCTTCTCCGCGGGCGCGGGGGACGATGCAGTAGGCGCAATGGTTGCTGCAGCCCTCGGTCACCTTGAGGAAGCCCCGGGTCCGGAGGGGATTGCAAGAGGCAGGGGCGGGGGCGAGGAATCTCCTCAGGGCCGCTTGGACTTCCTTTTTATCAGGGACGGGAATGGCCCCGAGGGCGCGGAAGCTTTCGGGATCGAGGGAGACCGCGCAGCCGGTGACGATCACCGGGCAGCCGCGACGGATGGCCCGTCGGACGACCTGGCGGCTCTGCCGGTCGGCTTCCATCGTCACCGCGCAGGTGTTCACGAGGACGAGGTCGGCCTCCGCGTTGGGGGGAACCCTGGAGAAGGCCAGCTCTGAAAGGAACTCCTCGGTCTCTGCCTGGTTGACCTTGCAGCCGAGGGTAATGGAAGAAAGGCTTTTCATCCCCACAAGGTTAGCATGAAAGATCGGTCGAAAACACCAAGCGTCCTTTCCCGGCCTTTGCTATCCTTCGGTCGAGAGGATAAGCAAATGAGAGGCATCAGCATCTTTTGGATTTCCCTGGCTTTTCTGACGGGTTGTCTGGACTTCGGGGAACCGATCCATCTTGGGCCCGCGCAGCCGGCCCTGGTTCTGGTGGAGGGGACGGCGAAGCTCCCCAAGGGGGTTTCCTTTGCGAGCAACCATTCGGTTCGATTGTACAGTCTGGACGATCAGGCGATCGCCGCCGGGAGCATCCTGGACGGGAACGGGAACTACTCCCTTTCGGTGCCGCCCGGAGCCCTGAAGTCCACGCCCGTCCTCTTTCACCTGGCCCTGAGGGAAGGCAACGCCACCCTGTACAGCGCCCCCCTCCGACTGGAGCAGCGCTCGAAAACGGGACGGCAAGACATCGACTCCGCCACCACCGCCCTCTGGCTGGCCGCTCACGAGTCCTTCCAGAAGGGCAGCAGCCCCCTTTTGTGGAACTTCGATCGCCTCTTGCAGGACAAGAGCGTGATCGACGCGGCCGCCAAGATCGAGGGGGAGGCCGTCCAGTGGCGCCAGGACCTCAAGGCCAAGCCCCTTTCGGCCGAGATCCAGGGGCAGATCGATCGCATCCTGGCGATCGCCTCGAAAGTTTAGCGTCGAATTAACCGGGGCTTAGTCTTCTCCGCTTCAGCTTTTGCTACTTTGTGTCCATATACTGTTAAGTGAGGCGCAAGGAGGGTAAGACGATGAACGCACAGAACAAGAAAAATGCCCTGGCGATCGGATTGACGATCCTGGTGATGGCCCTCTCCGCCTGCGGTCAACCGAAGAGCAACCCCGCTTCCTCGCTCGCTTCCAGCTATGACAGCACCACCACCACCACCGACAACACCAGCGACTTTTCGAACGATCCGACCACCGATACCAGCCTTGCCGACGCGACGACCTCGGTCGAGCCCGACCCGACGGCTCCGGTCATCGTGGATCCTTCCCCCGAAGTTTCCCCCAGCCCGACCCCTTCCGCCCTGCCCACCCTCATGCCGACCCCCGCCCCCCTCATGGGCGACACCTTCGTCGAAAACGTTCAGAAGTCCTACCCCGGCATCTTCATGTGGGAAAAGTGCAAGGTCACCTTCCAGCTCCGCAACGCCTCCTGGCTGAGAACCCTTCGTGAGCGCCTGGTCGTCACCTTCACCCACAAGGGAGAAGTCGTCGAGGTCAAGGAAGTCCAGGTCCAGCTTTCACCCGCCAAAATCAGCAACTACACCTTCGAATCGACCAAGCATGCGGATGACGCCTCCGTCGTCACCTACGCCAATTAGTCCTCTCGCCACTCGCCCCCTCCACCGCAAAGCGGGGAGGGGGCTTTTTTGCGGTCTCTTGCTATGGTAGGGAGGGCCTCGCGGCGGGTATAATCGATCAAGCATGCGAGGCCCGTGGGGCTTCATGAAGGAGGAAGGCTCTTCCAATGCCGAGAAATCTAAAAAAACAACACGGAATTTTCCTTTGCCTGGCGATCGCCGTCGGGATCCTCGGGTGCCAGACCCCGAATACCGGGGAGATCGACGGAGATCCGGGAACTTCCCCGGGGACCAAGAAGACCCCCAAGCCGGCCGGGACCGGCATCGAAGAGACCCTGGAGCCCGGCGCCACCCCCACCCCCACCCCGGGACCCACCAAGAACCCCCTCGGAATCGGCCGGGTCTACATTTCTTCCGTTCCCCTCAACTCGGCCGAAATGGACGGCCAGACTTTTTCGGATCCCCTCGTTCTGGCCAATTGCCTCTATATCCAACCGGAGGAATACCAGAACTGGCCCGAAGCCCTCACCTACACCAAGGTGAGCGATGGACAGATGCTGCGCATCCTGAGGCCGGACGCCCTCAAAAAGGCCTACCTCGCCAAGGTGGAAATGGACAACAACGACGATCCGGGGGCGACCCTGATGGATCTGGTTTTGTCCGGCCGAAGGGTTCCGCTCGCGGTTCCCACCGTCCTGACCCTGGACGACGCGATGACTCAGGGCTGCCCTGCCTTGAAATCGACCACCATCACCACCGAGATCGCCACCGAGGCGGTGAACGACAAGACCCGCAACAACGGCATCCGCTTCGTGATCAACTCTTCCGGCGCGAGGGCCCCCATCACCCTTTCCGTCTTCGAGCAGATGAGGTTCGACGCCAACTCCGAGAGGGCGATCAAGGCGGGAGCCGAAGACGTCTCGACGGCGAGCGTGGTCGTCACGGTGACCAACGAGGGCAATATGCCCATTGAAATCCAGTGAGGTCGACATGAAAAAATTCCCTCTCCTGGCCTGCCTCCTCTTCTTGGCGCTCCTGGCGACCGCTTGCAAAATGGGACCCGGTCTTCCCCGGCCCCTGGCGAGCAAACCCGTGCAGTACGGGACCCTTCGAGTCTCCATCCGCTGGCCGCAGAAGCTGATCACTCAAGGGATCCCCGATAGCGCCCAGTTCATCAGGCTGCGGGTCTTCCGCGACGGCCAAACGGTTCAAGTCCCCGATCCGGACAGCCCGAGCAACCTCATCGATCTCGACGAGGCCTACCCGCGTGCCGTTGCGGGCTCCGTTTCGGCCAACCGCTACCGGTTGCCGATCGGCTCCGGTTACCTGATCGAGGTCCGTGCCTACAAGGACTGTCCCTACGTCAATCCCACCCCGGACGCCGCCACCAGCCTCAAGGACGGCCTCAAGATCCTTCGGCGCAGCGCGGGAACCGATCCCAGCGCCCGAATCGTGGCCGAAGGCGTTCGGGCGGACGAAACCATTCGCCTGCCCTCCTTCGACGAGAAGGGAGAGAACGACGCCAACGCCAGCAGCCTCACCATCACCCTGGATCAGACCGTTCTGGTCGCGGGCATCGGTGGAAGCAAGGGCGGCAACAACGCCGGCCTGCCTCCCGGCATCGACCTCGGCAACGGCGGAAATGCCGGCTACCCCAATTACCTGGGAGATGCCCGTTTCCGTGAACTGAACGAACCTAACGGCCTCTTCTTCGACAAGGAGACGAGTGACCTCTATGTCTGCGACGGCTCGACCGTTCCGATTCAGGTGATCCGGAAGAACGGCACCCTGAAACTCATCCAGACTTCCGTTTCCGGCCAGGCCGGCGGCAACGGAGGTTCCCCCACCACGGCCGTGCTCTCGCAACCGAAGCGCGTCTGCGCCGACGGTTCCAACATTTACATCTGGGACAGCCGGAACAACAGCGTCAGAGTGGTCACCACGGGCGGCGATCCCATCATCAATGATTTCCTTCCCTACGGCAAAGGGAGCATGGGGGCCATCGATATCTATCGGGACGGGAAGGACCCCGGCCTGCTCGACATCAAGTTCGACTCCCTGAAGGACGTCGCCATCGGTACCAGCGGCGCAGTTCAATACGTCTACGGCCTGTGCAACGGCTATCTCCTGCGCTGGAACGGGTCCGCCTGGGATATTCCCGCCGGCGAGCTGGTGTGGACGGCGAACGACCTGCCTGTCACGACGTATTTCCCCAATCAGCCGGGCAACGTTTCCTTCAAGGGGCCCGTCGCCTTGTTGTTCCGTCCGAATGACCTCGTGGCAGTCGATTCCATCTTGTCCGGCGGCGCGAAGATCTACACCATCACTCACACCACCGCCGCTCCGACTATCAACAGCTTCATCCTCAAGAGCGGGGACTCGAAGTACAGCCCCATCGATGCCACCTCGGGCCCCGACAACTCGATCTACCTCGCCTGCAACAACTACATCGTCAACTACAACCTCGCGGACGGTACGTTCAAAATCGTGGTCGGGAACAACGGCGCGAGCGCCCTGCAGAAACCCGAACAGCTCTCCACGAACGACTCCGCTCTCGCCTATTCCATCGAATCGCCGCAGGGGCTGGCCTATTTGCCGAGCGATGACTCCCTCTACTTTTCATTGGGACTCTATGTCTACAAGGTGACCAATCCGCTCACGGCCCCCAAGCTCTCTCTCCTGGCCGGAAGCGGCGGAGACGACACCGTCCGCGACGGGATGGCGGCCAAAGAGGCTCCGCTAAGTAATCCCACTCGGCTTTTGGCCCGGGCCGAGGGAGTCTACGTCTCCGACCTATACGACAACATCGTCTACCTGGTTCGGACGGCCGGAACCATTTCCCGCTTCGCCGGCGGCGGCCTGCAGGGAGGGACCGTCATCAAGCCCACCTCCATCGCCTACAACAAGATGAAGGACAAGATCTACGTCACAGACGTCGGGAAAGGCGGCTCCTCCCAGCACTTGGTCTGGGAGATCGATCCCCGTAGCTATGCCGCGCGTGCGGTTGCCGGTAACCCCTTCGGTCTCGATGACGACCACCTCTATGTCCGGGCCCCGAGCGGCATCGCCGTGGATCGCGCAGGCCACGTCTATTTCGGCAACACCGGCAAGGACATGGTCAGCAAGATCTCCTTCGCCGATCCGAACCCCGTCGCCGTCGCCGGAACCGGGACGGGCGGCAAGAACGCTTCCAACATCGATTCCCGCCTCGTTCAGTTGAGTCAGCCCTGTTCCGTCCGGGTCTTCGATCCCGCCAACAACGGAATGCCCGAACCCCATGAGGAGATCTACTTCCTCGATAGGGGCAACAAGAGGGTATGCAAGCTGGTCAGGGACAAGGATCGCGATCAGCGTGAGTCTGCACCCGAATACGAAAAAAGTCGCCGCATCATCTCCACGGTGGCCGGGGACGGTTCCGGCACTCTGGTGGACGGGGCCATCGCCGCCAAGGTCGCTCTTTCCAACCCGGCCGACATCGACCTCGATTCCTTCGGCAACCTCTACGTCGCCGACGCGGAAAAGATCTGGCGCGTGGATCGGGCCGGGGTGATCAAGCTGATCTATCCCCGTTCCGGATCCGGGGTGGGCGCCTTCACCTCGATCGCCGTCAACATCGCCGACGACAAGGTCCTGGAAATCTACTTCACCTCCGGCGGCAATCAGCAGGTCCGCAAGCTCTACATCTAGCGAATGGGAAAAGAAGCAGGGAAACCCGGCTACGGGTTTCCCTGCTTCTTTTTTTCTCCTACTCGTCACCCTTTCCCGCTTCTGCTATCATGGCAGCGTGGAAGAACAGCATCCGTCCTATCCCCGGCGAAATTTGACCCACTGGATCGACGAGCAACTCGGCGAGATTCGCATTCGCCGCGTGCTCTGCCTCTTGACGGACACCCCCGCTCAGGCCCTTTCCTTCAAGCGTCGCGGGCTTTCGGTGGGGGCCTGGGGGCCTTTGCTGGTGCATCGATGCTGGGCCAAGGCCCTGATCGAGAACAACAAGAAAACCGTTCCGCCCGAGGTCTCGAACCCCTGGCTCCATCTCATCAAGGCCCCCCGCGTGGCCCGGCGGTTCTCTCCCTGGGCCGGCCACTTTTTCACCCCCGAGGAAACCATTTGGCTGGGGATCTGGCGGAGCCATCTCGATCAAGCCGAGGATCCCGTTTATCGCGCACTGGGAGAGGCGGCGGTTTTGTGGACCATGCACTACTGGCTTTCCCTCAACGACCGGGAACTGGAGTACAAGCCCCTGATCCCGGTAGCCGCCTTCCGCCACTACCTCGCTCTCGTCAACAGCCTGGTCTTCGACAACCATGTCGAGAACGCCGCGCTTTCCGATCCTTTCGAGGAAGAGGCGCGCGATCTCCTTTCATTCTACTTGCCCGGGAACATTCGAAAGCCCATCTTTCGGCTCTGGGAAGGGTGGCTGTCCGGGGATCCGGAGCACGTCCCCGAGGGTTGGCCCGGGTTCGAGCAGGCCGAGGACAAGAGCGCGGTCCTCGAAGCCCTGTCTTCTTTTCTCGAACGGTTGGAGGCTTTTCCGAACTGGGCCATCGCCTTCAATGACCTTCAGGTCGATCGCGAGGCCCTGTACAGGTTGGTGAGCGGGCATCGCCTCATCCTGAGCCAGAAAGAAATGGCCCTGCCGTATCCATCGGCCTCGGGATCTAGTATAATCAAGGAAACTTTCTTGATTGCAGCGCGCGGGGAAAGGTAGAAAGCGTCCATGATTTCTGAAGGCAGCCTCCAGGATTTCAGTTTCAGCGACCTCCTCCAGATCATTTCCCTCAACGGGAGCACCGGAACCCTGAAGTTTGCCTCGGAGGGCCGTGAGGCCAGTGTCGAGTGCCGACAAGGGGAAATCATCGGTGCCACCGCGGGGGGGGTCCAGAGTGACGAAGCGGTCTATGTCCTCTTCAGCTGGGAGAGAGGGCGTTTTAACTTCCTGGCCAATCATTCCGAGGGCCCGGTAAACATCAAGACTCCCCTGGCGGACTTGACCAAAGAGGGCATCCGCCGCCTGGACCAGTGGCGCCAGATCAAGCGCGAGATGCCGGGTATCTCCGCCGGAACCTGCTTCGTTCGCTCAGGGAGCGAACTTCCTCCGGATGCCTCGGCCGCGGCCGCTGAAATCCATCAATCCCTCGAAAGCGAACAAAGCCTCTCCAAGTTGGCCGAGGAGTGCTCGATGGGAGAATTGAACGTCGCCCAGGCTCTGCTCGAACTCTGGAACGCCGGGGCGGTCGAGATGCACCATACCCCCGAAGAAGCTTCCCGTCACCTGTTCAAACGCCTGTCCGAAGGCCTCTTCGAGCGCTTTGCCTCCATCAGCGGTCTCAAGATGACGGAGGGACTCGAATCCCTCCTCAACAACCTGGCCCGCGAGAACGAGACCGAACTTCGCTGGCGCAACGGGAAGGTCCATGACGGACTATCCCTGGGACTATCCGGTGAAGAGCTGATTTCCATCTTCAAGCGTTTCGTCGACGCCGAGATGGACTACATCCAGAGGATCTATCCCGCCAACTTCTCCCAGCGCGCCCTCTCGGAAATCGCCGAGGGAATGTCGCTCGAAGAGCGGAAAGCCTGGGAAAAATTGGACCTTCCTCTCTCCCCCCTCGGGGTTCACTCTTAGGAGGCGTTTTCGATGTTCAATCGGGCGGGGTTCAATCTCGTCATCACCGAAGAGGGAATCCGGGCGATCAACAACACGCTTGGCAACCTAGTTTTGGAATCCGGCGCCAGAGCCGTTCTCCTTCTGGACAAAGGGGGGCAACTGATCGCCGCCCAGGGTGAGACCAACGCGCTGGACACCCTTTCCCTGGCCGCGTTGATCACCGGCTCCTTCTCCTCCACCAAGGCCATCGCAGGGTTGCTGGGAGAGAACGAGTTCAAGGTCATGTTCCAGCAGGGAACGAATCATTCCATCTTCATGGCCGCCCTCAGCAACACGCAGAACATCCTGGCCACCATCTTTCCCAACGCGATCACCGTCGGCCGCATCAAGTACAAATGCCTGCAAGTTCTGGACACCCTCGAGGAGCAGATGAAGGCGATGTACAGCAGCACCCCCGAGTCCCCCTTCCGTAAGGCCGCTGCCGCGGAGCCGAAAATCAACGATTTGTTTTAGGAGTGAGCAATGGCCCTGATCAATTATGCTAGCCGTGAAATCAACTGCAAAATCGTTTACTACGGCACCGGACTCGGCGGGAAGACCACCAATCTGGAGTACATCCACAAGCAACTCGCTCCCGGCATCCGGGGCGAAATGATCTCCCTCTCGACCGAAACCGAGCGGACCTTGTTCTTCGACTTCCTTCCCCTCGATCTGGGGTCGGTTCAGGGCTTCAAAACCAAGTTTTCCCTCTACACCGTCCCCGGCCAGGTGGAGTACAACGCTTCCCGCAAGCTGATCCTCAACGGCGTCGACGGCATCGTCTTCGTGGCCGACTCTCAGACCGATAAGTGGCAGGAGAACCTCGATTCCCTGCAGAACATGGTCGAGAACCTCGCCGAGTACGGCCTTACCCTCGACAGCGTCCCCTACGTCCTGCAATACAACAAGCGGGATCTCCCCACCATCAATTCCTTCGAGGAGCTGGAAGGGGGCCTCAATCCCAAGGGCATCCCCTCTTTCGAGGCAGTGGCGATGGAGGGTTCCGGGGTCTTCGCTACCTTGAAAGCCGTTTCTAAGGCAGTCCTGAACCGGCTCAGTTAAAGAAAAAAATGTCGGAGAGGATCGGCGAATACGAAGTCATCGCGGAGCTTACGCGAGGCATCAGCGGACGGGTTGTCTTGGCTCAGGCGCCGGGGTCGGCGGAACTGGTCGCTATCAAGCAGCTTCTGATCGAGGAGGAATCGGGCCTCTCCCGTGAGGAACAGGTCGCGCGCTTCAAGCGTGAATCCGAGATCCACCTCCTGCTCTCCCACCCCAACATCGTGCGGGCCATCGAGGCGGGCGGCGAGGACGAGACTCTCTACCTGGTCCAGGAGTACCAGCACGGGGCGAACTGGCAGAAGCGCTTCAACGACTTCACCCTCATCGAGATCCTCGAACTCGGGATCCAGCTCTGCGACGCCCTCTACTACATGCACGAGCTCGGCATCGCCCACCGCGACATCACCCCCGCCAACCTCCTCGTCTCTCCCGCCGGAAAATTGAAACTCACCGACTTCGGGATGGCCAGAAGGGTCTTCGCCCCCGGTATCACCCAGGCCAAGATGATGCTCGGAACCCTGAACTACATGTCTCCCGAACAGCTGATCGACGCCACCGCGGTCGACGGACGCACCGACGTCTTCGCCGCCGGCGTCATCCTCTACCGTTCCCTGGTGGGACAGTTGCCCTTCGCGGCCGAGAATCCCTCCGAAATGGCCCATCGCCTGCTGTACGCCGAACCCACCGATCCCCTGGAACTCAATCCGGATCTTCCCAAGACCCTCGCCTTCAAGCTCCTCAAGTGCCTCGCCAAGGACCCGGATTTTCGCTACCTCGGCTCCGTCAGCCTGAAAAAGGACCTCGAGGAAGAGTTGAAAAATCCCCATCTCTACCTCGCGCAGGGAAAGATCGACGCCAAAAAGAATTCCCTCAAGGATGCGGTCCAGCACTTCCAGCATGCCGTTTCCCTGGATGATTCCCTGACCGAGGCTTGGGAGCGTATGGGAGAATCCCTTTACCAACTCGGCGCTCAGGAAAGGGCCACGGAGTGCTTCCTGCGGGTCATCAACCTGGATCCCTCCAGGACCAACGCCTTCCGCCATCTCGGGAAAAGTTACCAGGAGGCCGGAAACCTCGAGGCCTCCCTCAAGATGTTCCAGCGGGCCTGGACCCTCGATCCGAACAGCCGCGAGACCTGCCTTTCCCTCTGCCTCGCTTACCGCGACGCGGGCAGTATCGCCGATGCCGTCGAGCATCTCTCCCTCCTGGTCCAGCGCCATCCCGACTGGGATCGCGCCCATCAGGAGAGGGGCAAGGTGTATTACCAGAACGGCCGGATCATGGACGCCCTGGAGGATTTCAAGGCCTCCTGCGCCCTTTCCCCGCTCGACCCCGAAAACCTCTTCAACCTCGCGAGCCTCTTCCAGGAAATCAAGGGCGACGAAGAGGCCAAAGAACTCTATGGCGCTCTCCTCCGGGTCGTGCCGGGGCATTCCCGCGCCAAGCAGAACCTCGCCTGCATCCTTTATGGGAGCGGCCAGCTGACCGAAGCGGAAAAACTGCTTCAGGAAGTGATTTCCACCGAGAAAAGCTGGGTCCCGCCTCTCTTCCTGCTCGGTTTGGTCCAGGAAGGAAAAGGCTGCACCGCGGAGGCCATGGCAAGCTATCAGCAGGCCCTCCTCCTGGCGCCGGAGGATACCGGAATCATGCTCCAACTGGCCGGGGTGCTGCTCAAGAGCTACCGCTCCCAGGCGGCCATCGTGGTCCTGGAGAGAGCCGCCGCGATCGAGGACGAGAACCGTCCGATGGTGCTTTATCAGCTGGCGCAGGCTTATCGAACCGCCGGTGATTTCGAGCGAGCCGGCGAGCTCGCCCGCTCCTGCCAGGAGTGCGCCCGCGATCCCGAACTCGCCAAGGCCGCCAAGACCCTCGAGTCCCAGTCCCTCAGCAGTCGCAAGAAGACCCTTTTCCGAAAAGGCCGCTGATGGACTTCGCCACCGTCTGGGATTGGCTATGGAGCAAACCGGGCATCCGAGGAAAAAGAAAAGAAAAAGCGAAGGCCTCCGTTCTTTCTTTGGAGCCGGGGGACGCCGTTTCCTACGAGGGAAAGGATTACCTCGTCGAAAGCCGCTACGCCTATTCTGCCGGAGGCTTTTCCTGGTTCGACTACCTCCTCTTCGATGCCGCCACCAATGAGCGGATTTGGCTTTCCGCCGAAGACGACGATGGCCTGGAACTGGCCATCTACCGCGCGGTCAAGAACTGGGTGATCCCTTCCCGCATCGGGCAGACCGTGAATTTTCGACGCGAGGACTATTCCCTGCTCGAACACGGCGAGGCGAAGGTCGTCATCCGGAGTCAAAGCGAGGAAAAGAACGCCACCGTCGAATACTGGGACTTCCAGGCGGCCGACTCGAAGCTGTTGGGGATCGAGCGCTGGGGCGGCGAGTTCGAAACCAGCCAGGGAGTTTCCATTCAAAACTACGAGCTCGAGCTCTATCCGGCGGGTAGCCATGGAACTTGATTCCCTGGCCTTTCGCTTTTATTGCGGAAAAGTCGTCGGTCCCCGGGTCTTCGCCGAGGAAAAGAAGATTTTTCGGGGCTGCGAGGTTTCCTGGAAGATCGTGGGGGCCAGCCATCTGGTTCATTTCTCCACCCCCTTCGGTTTTTTCACCGAGGCGATCGCCGACCCCTCCCGTCTTCCCGATGGCTTCCTCTTCGAGCAAAGGCTGAGCGATGAGGGTACCTGGCGGCATCCCGATTCCTTCTTTTCCATCCGCTGGAGAATCCGGGAAATCGAAAAGATCGAATATCTTTCTTTTCCCCTGGTTCATGATTTCGGGGGAGGGGCCGTCACGGCGATCGCCTGGAATCAGGATGATTTTTCGACCCGCACCCTCCACGTCTACCCCGAGAAAAACAAAATGGTCGAAACTTTTTCAAAAATAGAGCTGCCATGACCCGCATCGCCTTCGTTGGTTTCGCTCTTTTGATCGTCTTGCTCCCGTTCTTCCTCATGAACCAGGGAGGCGGCTCCCGTTCTCGTTACCACGGGGGATGGTTCTTCCACGGCTATTCCATGGGGACGGGGGACTACCGCTCCGGAGGAGCGGGCTTCCGCGGCGGGGGCCCCGGTTCTTTCGGCAAATAGAATCCTTCTTTTGAAAGGGGCAAAAATGAACCTGAATCACTTGACGACCGGTGCCCTTTTGTCGAGCGTGGTGTACGCGCTGCTCGGCATGGTCCTCCTCATGATCGGCTACAAGTTCTTCGATCTGGTCAACCGCCTGGACTTCACCGCCGAGATCGGGAAGAACAACGTGGCGGTCGCCATCACCGTGGCCGGTTTCTTTATCGGACTGGCGATCGTGATCGCCGCCGCCATCGCATGAGGGCGCTTTCCTCTGATTTCATCGAGGAGAAAAAGATCTGGGGCTGGCTTTACTTCCTGGTCTTCCCGCTCGACTTCTTTTTTGCTCCCGAGGATCCGGATGGCGTTGCTTTTCAGGAAGAAAAGTATTCCGAGCTTTTTCCGGTCTTTCTATGGCTCTTACCCCTGGCGGTTCTTTTGACCAACACGGTCTCGATAGGGGCGGTGGGGATGTTCTTCCTCTTCGGCGTCCTTTCGGCGATGCTTTCCGTCCTTACTTCCTATCACCTTCGACTGGAAGCCGGAAAGACCATCGAAATCCTCCTCAACCTCTGGGCCGGCCTGATCTTGATCTCCCTCTCCCTCTTTCTGCTGGCCTTCCTCCTGGGAATCTTCATCGAAAACGAGATCTGATTGAGCCGCTTTTCCAGAATTCTCCTTTCTTTTTCCGTGGTGGCGATCGCCGTCTGCGGCATAGTCTACGAATTGCTCATCGCTTCCACCTCGAGTTACCTCCTGGGCGACAGCATCTGGCAGTTCTCCATCACGATCGGCCTCTTCATGAGCGCCATGGGCCTCGGCTCTTATCTGTCCCAGCACTTCGAGAAGAATTTGATCGAAACCTTCGTTTTCGTCGAGATCCTGCTGGGAGCGGCGGGTGGCTGTTCGGTTCTTTTCCTTTTTTGGGCCTTCGGCTCGGGCGAGAGCGATTACCGCTTTCTCGTTTATCTCTTGACGGCTTTTTTGGGTTGCCTGGTCGGGTTCGAGATCCCCCTGCTCTTGAGGATCTTCGAGGAGGGGACGCCCCTTCAAAAGAACGCCGCCTTCGTGCTCACCCTCGACTATGCCGGAGGACTGATCGGTTCGGTTTGCTTTCCCCTCCTCCTTTTGCCGAGTCTGGGGGCTCTCAAGACGGCGCTCCTCGTCGGCCTCTTGAACGTGACGGTGGCGATGGGGGGAGCCCTGGTCTTTCGCTGTTCCCGCTTGCTGAAGGGCTTCGCGGCCTGCTCCCTCGTCGCTCTGCTCGCCCTCCTTTCCGGTGCGGGCTCCGCCGAGGCCGCTCTCGAGCAGCGCCTTTACCGCGATCGGGTCGTTTCTGACTTCCGCACCCCCTACCAGCACCTCGTTTTGACCCGTTACCGCGATGACCTACGCCTCTTCATCGACGGCAACCTGCAGTTCTCGACCCTGGACGAGTACCGCTACCACGAGGCACTGGTGCACGTTCCCCTCGCCTTCGTTCAGAAAAAACGGGAGGCCCTGATCCTGGGAGGGGGCGATGGGCTGGCCCTGCGGGAAATCCTGAAATACCGCGATTTTTCAAGGATCACCCTGGTCGACCTCGACCCGGCCATGACCGATCTCGCCCGCAGCCAGCCCGATCTGGTCGCCGCCAACAAAAGAAGCCTCTTCGATTCCCGCCTGAAGGTGCTCAACCGAGACGCCATGAAATTCCTCGAAGATCCGAGCGGCGCCTATTCCTTCATCGCGGTCGATCTGCCCGATCCCCACGGCGAGAGCCTGAATAAATTGTACACGCGGGAATTCTACTCCTTGATCAAGCGCCACCTCGCTCCGGGAGGGGTGATGGTGGTCCAGGCCTCTTCCCCCTACTTCTCCCGCAAGGCTTACTGGTGCATCAGCGACACCGTAGCCTCTGCCGGCTTTTCCGTAAGGAATTTCCACCTCAACGTCCCCGCCTTCGGGGACTGGGGCTTCGTCATGGCCAGTAAAAAGAAGATCGAGGGAAAACCGCTCTTTCCCTCGGTTGCAACTCGCTACCTGAACAGGGCGCTCTTTCCGACCCTCTTCGCCTTCGGCGAGGACGAAAAGCGTCTTCCCGTCGAGATCAACACCGTTTTTCACCCCGTCCTGCTGCAATACTACCGCCAAGGCTGGCGAAACGGCGAATAAAGAAGAGGGTTGGCTAATTAGAGCAATTCTTCGATGGTCGAAACGCCAACCGTCATTTGCAATCGTTGCTCTCTTTTTTTATCTGCTGCTGCCGCCGCCGCCGCCGCGACCTCCGGTGCTGCCTTCATCCTCTTCGGCTTCGAAGAGTTTTTGGAAGCCCCACAGCCCCATGAAACGATCGGCGAGGTTGGCGAAGAAGTCCGTCACGGGATGACTTTCTGGTTTTTCGACCAGGGTGATTCCCTTGGCATATTCTTTCGGCAGGACCACCATGCCGTCGAGCGACATTTTTTCCTTGAATTCGTTTACCGGCATGAGCTTCTTTTTCATGTCCAGGGAGTCGACGTAGGTGACGCCCTGCACCCCCATGCCGATCACCGTGACGGCATGGCCGAAGTTGTCCTTCTTGCCGTCGAAGTCGATTCCGACGGGGATGTAGAGGCCGTCCTGTACGGCGGCGATCATATCCTCGAAGAGGACTTCGCGGTTGGCTTCGGTCACCTTGGCCACGGCGGCGCCGTTGCCGGTGAGGTGGTAATACATTTCACGGACCTGGTTGTTGAAGAGTCCGGTACCGCCGCTCTTGTCGTCACCCCGACTCGAGCCTCCCCCTCNNCCCCCTCCCCCGCGTCCGCCGTATTCATCGCCCGTGCCGGGGAAGGTGCGCGCGAAGGCCGCGAAAGAGCCCTGAATGACCTTGTCGAAGTCGTTGCGCCCGTCCGTTTTGGAGAGTTCATTGGTCGAGACCTTCATTTGAGCTCCGAACTGGACGGCGGCTTCTCCTTCGAAAAGCAACTCGGTCGCGATCCTGGCGTATTCACCGGGCATGCTGGAGGCCATGAGGCTCTGCATGGTGGCGNNTGGTGAAGGCCAGCTCCGAAACCAGGGCCTGCAGCGCTTCCTTCTTGTCGATCCCCTCCAACTTCGGTGAGAGTTTCTTGCTCGCGGCCGCTCCCAGGGTCTCGAGGACGGTACTGCCGTTGTCATCGACGTCGTCCAGGCCATGGCACATCAAGAGAACGCGAAGGGAGCGGGCGGCCGTTTGCCCGATGTCTTCGGCGTTGTCGGGAGAGTTCGCGGAGACCGCCCGGTAGATGGCGACGAAATCCTTGCGCTCGGAGGGCGTCATCTCCTTGAAGGCGGATTTCTGGGCTTCGTTCTGAAGGTCCCCGAAGACATCGTCTTGATCATCGGCCACCTCTTGGTTGTGCAGGGCGTTGCGGATGCCGCAATCGCCGGCGCTCTGGCTCTGGAGGCGTTCTTCCTTCAGTTCGGTGAGATGGCCCTCCTTGCCCACGCCAGTCTTGACGGCGTTGCCGGTGACGCACCTCGCGGTGGTTTGGGACATCAATTCCTTGCCCCAGTTGGTGTCCTTCCAATCGCCGTCGGGATCGCTCGGGGCTTCGCTCTCGGAACTGGGCGCATAGCCGTCCAGCCTGCTGGTGGAAGGAAGGGAAAGCTTGGTGGTATCCCGGACCTTCGGCTTGAGGCCTGCTGAAACGAAATCGAGCGGGGTGAAGTCCAGTAGATCCAATTCCGGTGGCAGCCCTTCGCTCTTCGGCGCGCTTTCTTTTGCGCCGGCGGCGAAGAAGTTCTTGATATTTGCATTGAGCCCGATTTGATCCAACAATCCCATCGGATCCTCCCTTCAAAACATGGTCTCCCTTGTTTTCTTATGGGGCCGCTTGCGCGGATCCTTGCGGAGGGAAACGGAAGCTTCAAGAGGTCTTAAAATGGTATCATTGACCGATGAGAGATTCTCTTTGGGACGTCCTGGTCATCGGGGGAGGGCATGCGGGCTGCGAGGCGGCCCTGGCTGCCGCCCGTTTAGGTGCGCGCACCCTTCTTCTCACCATGAACCTGGACACCATCGCCTGGATGCCGTGCAACCCGGCGATCGGAGGTCCCGCCAAGGGAAATCTCGTGCGCGAGGTGGATGCCTTGGGGGGAGAAATGGGGCGCGCCGCGGACGACACCGCCATCCAGATCAAACTCCTGAACCTATCCAAAGGACCGGCGGTTCAGGCCCTGCGCTCCCAAAACGACAAAAAAGGGTATTCGGCCCGGATGCGGCAGGCCCTCGAGAGCGAAAGAAAGCTCTTCCTGCGGCAGGGGATGGCCGAGGCGATCGAACCGATTTCCGGGGGTTTCGTGGTGATCGACTCCCTGGGGAACCGCACCAGAACCATTTCTTTGGTGCTCTGCGCCGGCACCTTTCTGAGAGGCAAGGTCCATGTCGGCTTTTCCCATTTTTCCGCCGGGAGAGCGGGAGAATTCTCCGCCGAGGCCCTGACGGGGAGCCTCCTGAAAATGGGCTTCGAGACCGGGCGGCTGAAAACCGGGACTCCACCCCGGGTGGATGGACGCACCATCGATTTCTCGAAGCTGGAGCCTTCACCCGGCGACGAGAAAAAACGCTTTTTCTCTTTTCTTCCGCCTCATCCCGAGCGGCCGCATGTTCCCTGCTTTCTCGCCTACACCAACGTGCTCACTCACCAGGTCATCTTGAAAAACCTGGATCGCTCTCCCCTCTTCGCCGGCAGGATCGAGGGGATCGGGCCCCGCTACTGTCCTTCCATCGAGGACAAGGTCGTACGGTTTTCCGAGAAGGAGCGCCATCCCCTTTTCGTCGAACCGGAGGGATTGGATAGCTGCGAGAAGTATCTGCAGGGCCTTTCCACTTCCCTGCCGGTCGACGTCCAGCTCGAGATGCTGCGGACCATCCCCGGCTTCGAGGAGGTCGAGATAACGAGGCCCGGCTACGCGGTGGAATACGACTATTTTCCCGCAACCCAGCTGGATTCGACCTTGCAGTCCAAGCTTCATTTCGGCTTTTTCTTCGCGGGGCAGGTCAACGGAACCTCGGGCTACGAAGAGGCTGCGGCTCAGGGAATCGCCGCCGGGATCAACGCCGCCCGCCATGCCCTCTCGTTGCCCCTGGTGGTCTTCTCCCGCGCGCAGTCCTACCTGGGGACCTTGATCGACGACCTCGTCACCAAGGAAATTCGGGATCCTTACCGGATGCTGACCTCACGCTCGGAGTACCGCCTGGTTTTACGGCATGGCAACGCCGATCGCCGCTTGACCCCCCTGGGCCAGGAGATAGGATTGGTCGGGAAGGAGCGCTGGCGGCATTTTTCGGAAAAAGAGGAGTCGATTCGCTCGGAGCTTCGCTGGCTAAATGAGCGGGCCGATCCGGATCGGGTGGAAAAGGTGCTCGGGATAGGGAAAGATCGCAGTTTTTCTTGGAAGGACCTTTTGCGGCGGCCCGAGGTCTCCTATCCCCTTCTTTTGGAAGCGGGGGGGCGAGAAGGCCTCTCCGAGGAGGTGTCCGAGGAAGTCTCCACCGAAGTGAAGTATCAGGGCTATATCGAGCGTCAGGGAACGCAAATCGAACGTTTGAGCCGCCTCGAGGGGAAGGCCATTCCCGAGGACCTCGATTTTTCTAAAATCGAGGGGCTTTCCTCGGAATCGAAGGACAAGCTCGCGAGGATTATCCCTCGCTCCATCGGGCAAGCGAGCCGCATCGGAGGGGTGACTCCGGCGGATGTCTCTTTGCTCTTGGTTCATTTGGAAACGCGGAAAAGAAGAGTTCAGAAGGAGGAGCTATGAACGAGTTGCCCTTGCAGGAAGTCAAGAAACGTCTCGGCAAGAACCTGCCCGAAGCTCAGACGGAGGATTTGCTGAAGCTGGCTTTGGAGCGGACGGGACTGCCGTTGAAGCCGACCTACACCCCGGAAGAGGTTCTCTCCATGAGTTCGGTGATGCTGGATCACCTGATCACCGAGATCAACCAGTTCGACTTCTCCCAGATCAACCTGGAAGTCCCGGACAAATAAAAAATAAAGGGGGCCAGCTGGCCCCCTCGTCTATCTGGTAAAGGCTTTCGGCTTCATTGCCCGAAAAGCCATTTCTTGGCGCCCCCGAGCAGGTTGGAAGCGGTGGTCGCGGCGTTGTGGGCTCCGTTCGAGACGGCTTCCTTGGCGACCTTGGCCCCGGCCTTGATGGAATCCCAGTTGTCCATGGCATACTGAGCGAGGGAGAGCACGCCGCCTGCGGCAACCAGGGCGGCTCCGACAGGGACTCCGCCACCGGTCATCATCAGCACGCCGCCTGCCGTGGTCAAGCCCGCCGAGAGGGTGCCCATGGCGGCGCTCACGAGAGCCTTGGTGTCCCCTTCTCCCTTGCGTGCCGCCTTGATCTGATCGATGAGTTCGGGGATGGCCTGTTTGAGGTTGAGGAGGCCGCTGACGATGGCGGCCGGGCCGCCGATCTTCTCGATGACCTTGGCCACGCCGGGGTTGTTGGTCAGGAAGGTGGAGAATTTCGTGGAATTGTTGGCCGCGAAGAGGGCGACGTCTTCCACGCCGTCGGCCATCCCGGCCAGGCCCTGCAAGAGGGTCTCGGAGTAGTTGGAGAAGGCCGCGGGGTTCTTGGCGATGTGGATCATGGCGTCGGCGGTGGCGGCGGCCGACATGGCGAAGACTCCGATGCCCCCGGCATAACCCAGTTTGCCGGTGAGGGTCACCTTGTCGACGGCCTGGGTCGCGTTCGATGCGCCTTTGGCGACTTCGGCGGCGGTCTCGGCCAGATCCGAGGCGTCGCGCACCCCCAAGGCGATATCGGCTGACATCTTGCTGTTCTGGAAGACGTTGGTCGCTGCGATCAGGCCGGTTTTAATGTCCGCCATATCGATACCTCCTCAAAGAGTGCGATGAAAACGAATTGCTTGTCTTCTCCATTATCCACCGAAAAGCCTCCAAAGTTTCCCCAATTAAAGAAAACTTTTCAAACGCTTATCGCACCCCCCGTAGCCCTTAATGAAAAACGAGGATTGTTGTCCTTCGTATTTTGATGCTAAAATACACGAAGAAGGGAGTCGCCAATGAACAGGCAATTCTTTTGGATTCTCCTTTTCGTGGTGGCCTGCGGCCGGGCCGAGGGAAGCCCGCGCTCTCCCCAGCCCCCCCTGCCGACGATGCCGCCGCGGGATGTCTACCTCAGCGAATGGGACCATTTGAGTCCCGGAACCGAGCCGTCGGAGTTCGTGGACGAAAGCCTCCATTACGCTTATCCCTGGCTATACGCCGGGGAATGGGCGATCACTCGATCCGGCTTCGCGGTCACCGAGGCGATGACGGATCAGGAAGAGCCCCTCACTTTTCGGCGCTACCGGGGGGATGCTTTTTCCCCGGGCGGTCTCCTTCCCCTTCACTACCGGGTCGAGGCCAAGGGACGGAGCCTCGGGGGGGCACGCCGCTTCAGCGGTTTCGGAGAACTGGCCATTCAGGTATATTACCTCGACCCGACCCATTATCTGGAGGTCCTGCAAACGAACGATCATCTTTGCCTCTGGCTGGCGGATGGGGCCCAACCCGGCTCTGGGAACGGTTGGCGGCTTTTGGTCCGGCTCGACAATCCCACCCCGGTTGGCGATTGGGTTTGTCTCGGCGCCGAGGTCGACATCCCCAAAAACCAGGTCACGGTTCTCCTCGACGGGTTTCCCCTCGGAACCGTGAAACTAGCCTTCCTGCGGCCCCGTCCCCACGGCTTGACCCTGAGGGCCACCGGCAACAGGGAGGAATGGGCCTGGCTATCCATCCGGAACCTTTACTGAAAATCTCCTCTTTCTTAACCAAACCTTAGCAAGGTTTGGTTATTTTTTTCGACAAGGCGGGAAGGCCAGTGGGATAACCGAGTGCCGGTTCAGAAAGGAAGTTCCGATGAGCCAAAGCCGAAACCCCGCCATCAAGGATTTTTTCAAGAAAACGATGCTCATCGGCATGTTCCTCGCCGTCGGTTGCGGCGTGCAGGCTCCGTTTTCCCCGCTCGCTCAAAACGGAGCGGGAACGATCGACGCCAAGGCTCACAAACCCGGTGAGCTCGAGTTGCAGGTCTTCCCGGGCGCCGGCCTGGATCGCATGCTCGCCTCGATCAAGGAGGCCAAGAAGACCGTTCAGATGGAAATGTACATGATCACCCTCGAGCCCGTGATCAACGAACTCATCGCCGCCGCCGACCGGGGCGTGAAGGTGCAGGTCCAGCTCGAGGCCAATCCCTTCAATCCCAACAACCCCAGTGCGCCTCTGCCCACCAACCAGATCGCCGCTCGGAAATTCAAGGATACCAAGGTTCAACTCGCCTGGACCGATCCTTCCTTCAACTTCACCCATGCCAAGTGCCTCATTGTCGACGACACGGCCTGGATCCTCTCCCTCAACCTCACCAAGTCCGCCATCGAACAGAACCGCGAGTTCGCCATCGTCGACAAGTCCCCTTCCGACGTGGCCGAACTCAAAAATATTTTCAAGAGCGATTGGCTGCATGAGGCCTACGTCCCCAAAGACCAGGACCTGGTCATCAGCCCGGTGAACTCCCGCAAGCAGATCTTCGACGTCGTCCAGAGCGCCAAGAAAGAACTGCTCATCGGGGTGGAGGTCGCGGGCGATCCTCAGACCGACGAATTGATCGCCCAGACTCTCAAGAAGGGGGTTCACCTCCGGATCATCCTCGCTCACTACAAGAAAATCGACTGCAACCTCGAGATCGGCAAGAAGTGGAAGTCCCTGGGCGCTGAAGTCCGCTTCCTCGGCAAACCCTTCTACCACGCCAAATACCTCGTCGCCGACGGCAAGGCGGGCTATATGGGCTCGGTCAACCTGACCACCAACTCCATGGACTCCAACCGGGAAGTCGGCGTCATCATCAAGAAAGACGCGACCATTCTGGGAGCCTTCACCAAGGTCTTCGACACCGACTGGGCGGCCGCCGAGCCCTGCCCCTAACCTTTCAGGAAAGAGCCCCCGCTTCGAGCGNNTAGCTTCGATTTAAACGGTTCTTAGGGCAAGGTTTTCCTCTTTTTTCCCGAAAGACATGGAGTCAGCTCTGCCGAAAAGGAGGAACACCATGTCGAAGCGTACCGCGATCGCGACCCTCTGCAACCTTCTTTTGGCTTCTTCCCTGCTGGCCGGCTGTGGCCAGGGCAACCTGACTTCGGCCATCGGCGGCGGCTCCGAGGCGGGGCTGAGTGCGCTTTCCAAATCCACTTTCAAGTATTCCCTGGGGGCGGACGTCTCGAAGGATCCCGGCGTCGAAATGGATGAAACCTTCTCGACCCAGGCCTTACCGGGAAAAGCCGACCTCAGAGCCGATTGCAGTCCGGTTGCCAACCAGGGCAACTTCGGTGCCTGCACCTCCTTCGCCACCGTCAAGGGCTTGCAGGAATACCTGCTCAAGAAACAGGGCCGCTACGTCCCCCAGGCCCCCGACTACATCTGGTGGCAATCCAAGAAGCAAACCGGTCAGAAGGGCAAGGACGCCGGAGTCCCCACCGAGTTCGCCGTGAAGATGCTCGACGCCTACGGCACGGTCCCCGAGGCCGATTTCCCCTACCTCGACGCCTCTCTCCAGAAGGACGAGAAGGCCTGCGACGAGTTCCTCAACCGGGCTCCTTCCAGCCAATTGGTCGCCCAGGGCAAGAAGCTGAGGCTGATCCACGGCTACAAGCTCGCCACCAAGCTCTCCGCCGTCCGCAAGAGCCTTTCCGAGGGAATGCCGGTCGTCCTGGCCATGAAGGTCTTCTCGAGCATCGGCAAGACGGGTTCCGACGGCATGCTGCCCATGCCCACGGCCAAGGACAAGCTCGAGGGAGGACATGCCGTCCTCTGCGTCGGCTACGACAACGCCAAAAAAGTGCTGATCGTCCGCAACTCCTGGGGAGCCGACTGGGCCGACGGTGGCTACTTCTACATGCCTTACGAGTACGTCAAGCTGGGATATGTCCGGCTGGCCGTGGTTCCCAAGCTTTAAAAACAGTTAAATCAGAAGGACCGTCCGAGTTGGGCGGTCCTCTTTTTATGGCAGGCCGTACAGCAGAAGGGCGTTGCCCACTTTTCTTTCGCGTCCGTCCGAGACGCGGTTGACCACCATTCCCGAGGCGAAGACGGTGCTCGAGCCTCCCCCGTCCAGGTTGATGGCGTCCTTGGCTCCCATTTCAAGCAAGAACTTGGCGAGTTCGGGAAGGGTCATTCCGACGCTGTGGCGGGGTTGGCGGCCGTCGACCACCACCAAAAGAAGCTCGCCGTAAGGGGTGATGCCGACGGCAGTGCGGGGGGCCTTTCCGAGCGCGATGTCCGCACCGAAGCGCTCCGCCTCGGAGGAAACCAGTATTTTGCCGTCGCGGATGAGGGTGGGGCCGCCGCCGAGGGCGTAGGGAACATCTTCCCAGTAGTCGTTCAAGAGGGATTTGAAGCGGACGCTCTCCCCGACCTTGAGGCGGGAAGCCAGCCAGTCCCGTTGCGCCCCGGAGGCGGAGAGGACGTAGCCTTCCTTGGGGATGGGGGTGTTACTGCCCGATACCGCCATGACGGTCCCTTGGGGAGCCAGCAGGTATTCGATGCTTTCTTCGCGGCTGGTCTTGGTGGACGCCCCGAAGAAGTGGTCGTAGAGAATGACCGTGCCTCTCTGGCGGGGCTGGTTGATGCCCTCGAGTTCGGCGCTCTGGCCGTCGGCGAGGGTCAGTGCCAGGGAAAGCTGGGTGTTGTCGATGAAGCCCTCGTTCTGGCGCAGGCCCAGTACCGAGCGATTGAAGAGGGGGCCGGTGACGATCTTGTGGTCGAGAACCAGCAATCCGGCGGGCTGGCCGTTTTTATGGAAGAAGCTTCCGTTGACGGCGGCTATCGCCCCGTTTCTTTTGGCTATCGAACTGGTGGTGTCGAGCCCGAAGCGGTTCTCGAAGGCCAGGGTGGGAACCAGGCGCACCCCGGGGGAATTGAGATCCGCGCGGATGACGTTGGCGGCCAGGGGGCCTTTCTCGGAGCCGAACCAGAGCTGTTCCATCATGATCCCCTGGGCCAGGGGGGTCCGGTTGATGAGGGAATAGTCGCGCGAGAAGTCGACGATCAGGCGATCGCCCTCGCGGGTGACGGTGGTGGGAATGGGGTAGGACCAGTTGAAGGTCAATTTCAGGCCGAGGGAGTCGCGTCCGGCCTTGAAGGGACCCAGGACTCCCGGTTTGGGAGGGAACTGGATGGGGGCACTGATGTTCCCTTCGGCCGCCGGCAAGCGAAGGATCCAGGATTCTTCCCGGCGTTCTTCGAGGAAGTCCTGTCCCGGGCTTATCTTGAAGGAAAGGCGATAGTTCTTCTCGGTCTTTTCGAGGGTGAAACCGGACACCTTGTTGGCGGCCAAGGCGGGATTTGCGGCACAAAGCAGCAATAGCCCGAAGAGGATTTTGCGGGTGTTTTTAAACGAGGACGGAATCCGTGGTGGGGATCCTTTTGATGCTGGCGCCAACGTTGGTCAACTTCTCCTCAAGGCGTTCGTAGCCTCGGTCGATGTGGTGGATATCGGAGACGACCGTCTCTCCCTTGGCGGCCAGTCCGGCCAGCACCATGGCGGCACCGGCGCGCAGGTCGGTCGCCTGGACGGGAGCTCCGGTGAGGACGGGCACGCCCTGGATGATGGCGCAGTTGCCCTCGGTCTTGATGTTGGCCCCCATGCGGAGCAGTTCGTCGACGTGCAGGAAGCGGTTCTCGAAGACGGTTTCCGCGACGACGGAGGTTCCGTTGATGGTGGCGAGCAGGGTCATGAGGGGAGCCTGCAGGTCGGTGGGAAAACCGGGGAAGGGAAGGGTGCGCAGGTCGATCGACTTCAGGGTGTTGGGGGCCGAGACCAGGAGGTCCTGTCCTTCGGGGACGATTTCCATGCCGCACTCGACCAGCTTGGCGATGACGGCCTGGAGGTGGTCCAGGCGGACGTTCTGCAGCCTCAGCTTGCCCTTGGTGATCGCGGCGGCCACCATGAAGGTTCCGGCCTCGATTCGATCGGGGATCACGCGGTGGTCGCAGCGATGCAGGGAGGTGGTTCCTTCGATGGTGATGGTTTCGGTGCCGGCGCCCCGGATCGAGGCCCCCATCTTGATGAGGAAATCGGCCAAATCCGCGATCTCGGGTTCCTGGGCGCAGTTCTCGATCACCGTCCTCCCCTCGGCGAGGGTGGCGGCCATCATGATGGTCTCGGTGGCTCCGACGGAGGGGTAGTCGAGGTAGACGTTGCCGCCCACCAGTTTGTCGGCGAAGGCCTCCACGAAGCCATGCCCGATGTTGACCCTGGCTCCGAGGGAACGCAGGCCCTTGAGGTGGAGGTCCACCGGCCTGGAGCCGATGGCGCAGCCGCCGGGAAGGGGAATGCGGGCTTGCCCGAGACGGGCGAGGATGGGGCCCAAGACGAAGAAGGAGGCGCGCATCCGGGTGACGAGATGGTAGGGTGTGGTGTGTTCGCGCAGCGTGGAGGCGTCCACGCGGACCATCCCGTCGGGGGTGGCCATGAGGCGAACGCCCAGACTGGCCAGCACTTCGCAGATCACCTGGACGTCGAGAAGATTGGGAACGTTGGAGATGAGGCATTCGCCGGTAGACAGCAAAGAACCTGCCAAAATAGCAAGCGCAGAGTTCTTCGCTCCACTGATGGGAACGGATCCTTCGAGCGGCTTACCCCCTGCAATCACCAGCTTGTCCAAGCCGACCTCCTCGCATCAATCGCCTACATCATCGCAGAGATACATTTTGCTTTGATTGCATTTCGATTGCAGTGACGAGGCGCACATTCCCCGGACGGTCACAGAATAGCAAGCCCGTCCGGGGAGGTCACCGTATCTTTTCGCCTAATTTTCCATCAGGCTTTGAGATTCAACTTGGGCTTGCCCTTTTGGGACTCCACGCGCAGGCAGATCTCGTCGCCCTTCAGGCCGTTGGAGAGCTCGGTGCGGATCCAGTAGCGGCCGGGCTTGTCGAGGGGGATGTTCTCGAAGGTGGTCCGGAAGCCCATGCCGCCGCCGGTCTTGTCCAGGGGAATGGGTTTGTGGGTGTAGTCGATCAGCAGCTTCTTCTTGTCTTCGGTCCAGACCGAGTGCTTGCAGCCGAAAGAGCCGGCCGGCAGGTCGTAGGCGCAGGAAAGGACCGCGAATCCGACCTCGATGGGGAATTCCTCGGCGACGATGCGGTGGATGGGATGGATGAAGAGCTGCTTGTTGTTGCTGACGTCGATCTCGACGTTCTCGAAGACTACGGTTTGAACGGTCGCCATCTCATGACCTTCCTTTCAGATCGACTGTAACGTGGGGCGATGTCTCCTCGGACGATGTGCTTTCATCGAGCATTCGGAGGAGTTCCTCCTCTTCCAGGACGGGGACTCCCCAGCTCTGCGCTTTTTCGAGTTTGCTGCCCGACTCGGCGCCCGCCACCAGGAAGTTCGCCTTCTTGGTGAGGGTGGAGGAAACGACGGCGCCCAGGGCTTCCAGGCGGGACTGCGCCTCGGGGCGGGTGAAACGCTCCAGGCGCCCGGTGAGGACGAAGATCAAGCCGTCGAGGGGCCTTTGCTTTTTCGCCCTTTGTTGGAGATTCAATCCGGCTTGGGCGAGGCGCTCGAGGACATTTTGGTTGTGCGCCTCCCCGAAGAACTGGAGGATGCTCTCGCTGATCGAGGGGCCCACCCCGGGGACGGCCTCCAAATCCTCGAGGCTCGCCCGGCCCAGGAGATCGATGCTCATGAAGTGTTCGGCCAGGTATTTCGCGGTCACTTCCCCCACCTCGGGAATCCCCAGGGCGAAGAGCACCTTGGAAAAAGGTCGTTCCTTGCTCTTCTCGATCGACTCGAGCAGGTTGTCCGCGCTCTTCTCCCCGAAGCGCTCCAGGGTCAAGAGGGAATCCTTGTTCAGGAAATAAAGATCGGCGATGCTTTGAACCAACTTTTTCTCGACCAGGGACTTGGCGAGTTGGCTGCCGAGGTGTTCGATGTCCATGGCCCGGCGGCCCGCGAAGTGCTTGAGACGCTCGATCAACTGGGCCTCGCAGCTCAGGCCCCCGGTACAGTAGCGCATGGCATACCCGGGAAGGCGGACGGTATGGGAGGAGCAGACCGGGCAGCGCTCGGGCATTTGGAAGAGCTTCTCTTCCCCGGTCCTTCGTTCCTTGATCGGCATGACGATCTGGGGAATGACGTCGCCCGCCCGCTGAACCAGAACGGCGTCCCCGATGCGGATGTCCTTGCGCTCGATCTCGTCTTCGTTGTGGAGGGAGGCGCGGCTGACGACCACCCCCCCTATCTCTACCGGTTCGAGGATGGCCACGGGGTTGAGGCTTCCCGTCCTCCCGACCTGGACCTGGATGTCTTTCAAGATGGTGGTCTTCTGGATGGCCGGGAACTTGTAGGCGATCGCCCAGCGGGGCTCTCTACCCACGAAGCCCAGGGCTTCCTGGTCCTTGAGGGAGTTGACCTTGATGACCATGCCGTCGATCTCGAAGGGCACCTCGTGGCGTCGATCGTTGAAGATCTTGAACAAGGCGAGGGCGTCGTCGATGTTGCGGATGAGGCGGTTCTGGAGGAAATCCGGGAGACCGTTCGGCCGCAGGAATCCCAGGCCTTCGAGGTCGGTGAGGACCTGGTACTGGGTGGTGATGCCCCTCAACCCGCTCCCGGCATAGGGCCAGAAGTGGAGAGGACGGCCGGCCGTCACTCGGGGATCCAACTGGCGCAAGGAGCCGGCGGCGGCGTTGCGGGGATTGGCGAAGGGCGCCTCGCCCTTGTCGAGTCGTTCCTCGTTGAGGCGTTCGAAATCGGCCTTGTTGAGGTAGACCTCGCCGCGCACCTCCACCTCTTGCGGGGCGTACTCGGGAAGGTCCCAGGGGATGTCGCGCAGGGACTTGAGGTTGAGGGTGATGTCCTCGCCCCGCTCGCCGTCACCCCGGGTGGCGCCCTGGAAGAAGCGACGGTGGCTGTAGCGCAGGGAAACCGCCAGTCCGTCCACCTTGGGTTCGATGGTATAGCCCACCTCATGGCCCAAAAGCTTCTTCACCTTGGCGTCGAAGGCCCGGACCTCTTCCTCGGAAAAGGCATTGGCGAGGGAAAGCATGGGGGTGAGGTGGACCACCTCGGAGAAACCCGCCTGGATGGGAGCGCCCACCCTTTGGGTGGGGGAATCGGGGGAGAAAAGCTCGGGATGTTTCTTTTCCAAATCCCGCAGGCGGTTGAGGAGATGGTCGTACTCGGCATCGCTGATGATGGGAGCGGCGAGCACGTAGTATCGGTAGTTGTGCTCGTTGAGCTCGCTTCTGAGTTTTTCGATTTCTTTTTGGTCTTCCATCGGCATCCTTCCTTAACGCTCCCCTATTCTAATCCGCCGCCGCCCAGCCGACAAGCCGGACGCAAGCTTCGTGCGCCGAGGAAAGAAGGAAAGGAGGATTGCCAAATGATCGTTCTTTATCAGTGGGAACCCTGCCCCTATTGCAAGATGGTGAGGGACACCCTCGCCGAACTAGGGCTCGCCTACGAGGTCGTCGAAGTCCCCAGAGAAAGGGAAAGACGGGAGGCCGTTTATCAGGTCTCCCGTCAATACACCGTTCCCGTTCTCACGGACGACGAAGTGGTCATCGTGGACGAAGAGATGATCATCCCCTACCTGGAAAAGAAATACCCTAGGCGATGAAGAGCAGTTCCGAGCTCCAGAGCTGAATCTGGAGCTTGCGGAGGGCCAGGGCCTCTTCCCGGGGATGGCGCATGGTGTCGTCGAGTACCGAGAGCTTGCAACCCATCGCCCTGAGCCGGGGGATTCCCCAGGCGGCCAGGATGCCGGGGGTTCCGTCGGGATCGAAGGGAAGAGAGCCCAAAAGGTGGATCCGGCAGTAGGGGCGCTGGAGGCGACGGGAAAACTTCTCTCGAAGAAGTTCCTTCTGGGGGCTGGCGGCCCCGATGTGGCTCTCGAGTTGCTCGATCAGGCGGAGCTGCCATTCGGGATTGGCGGCGAGCCTTTGCCAGATGGAGGCAGGGAAACAGCGGGTGTCGATCGGGAAGCGGTGGCCGTCGAGGCGGATGGCCTCGAGTTGGGCGTTGGGAAGTACCGCGCTCAGGGCGCGCATCCCCTTCAAGAGAGACGCCATCCCCCTTCCGTGGGGGGCCAGGTGGAAACGGGTCATGGTTGCCGGCATGGTTTGACTCCTTTGTCACTCCGCTAGCCGCTCCAGGGGGCCGTGTTAAAGATATCTTGTTATCGTCTTCTTAACCTTTTTTCATGCGCGTGGCTTTTGAATTCGGTCGATTTCCTCGCGCTGCACCTCCAGGACCTTTTGAACGTCCTCCATGGTGCAGAATCCCATCTTGATGACCAGGTGCCCCAGCAACAATCCGGTGCTGTCATGCTCCTGCAGGGCCTGATCGAGTTGATCGACGGTGATCTTCCTCTTTCGGATCAGCAGCTGACCCAGGCGCATGTCCTTGAATTGCTGCTCCAGTACCTCCTCCAGTTGGAAGAAGGTGAGATGCCCCTGATGGAAGAGAATCTCCCCCACATGGAGAAAGGGCTTCCGACTCTGCTCGTCGAGGGCGGTATCGAGATTTTCCTGGGTGATGTAGCCCTGGGAAAGCAGAACCTGGCCGAGCCTTTCCTGTCTCTTTTCTTTGGCGGGCATTTCTTCTCCTCGGTTCGAGAGGGTGACCCTTTGAAGGCTAAGAATACCATACCCCGACCCGCATTTCGCCGGGTTGAAATGTGAAATCGAGATTAAATGTTTCTGAAGGAAGAATGAAACGAGCGAGGCTTTTCTATATAATGAGGAGAAAGAGGAACTGACTGCCTTGCAGCGGAGGAAAAATATGAGAAATAAACAATTATTCGTTTTTATGGCAAAAATCCTGGCGGCGGTCGTCCTATCCACGGCTTGCGCCCATCCGCCCGTCCTTCCCGTCAGGGAAGCTTTTTCTTCCGACTCGAGCGAGATGACCCGCATCGAAGCCATCAACAAGAGCGGCGCCCTGGATCGCCTCGACCTCAACCTCCTCGACGAAAGCGCGTTCAAGGTGCTTTCCGAAGAACTCGCTCCCGTCACCAAACTGGGGGTCATCCGCTCCCGCGAGCCCGGCAAGTTCTTCCTCCAGGTGCGCCGCGGCCTCTTCGACAAGTACCTCAATTATCCCGAATGGAACATTCCCCTCCGGGCCTCCGACGAGAACAAGGTTCTCAAATTCTCGGAATACCTGAACGACCTGGTTATCCTGCGCGGGATCACGGGGGAGAAGGATTCCCTGGAAGTGCGCCTGATCATGCCCGCGCCTTCCCTCTCCTTCGTCACCGACCTGGTTACCCGGGGACGCGTCACGGGCACGGTGTATGATCAATTCACCAAGGTCCCCCTCCGCGACGCCGCCCTCTCTCTTCGCGCCGCCAACGGCAACCTTTTCCACGCCACGAGCAAGTACGATGGCCGCTACTCCTTCTTCCGCCTTCCGGCCGGACGCTACTCCCTGCTGGTCGAGAAGGCCGGCTATCCTTCCTTCAAGGTGGCCGAAATCCTCGTCCGGGACTACCACAACAGCCAAACCTTCATTTCCATGGGAAGCCCCCCCGTCGTCACCCCTTCCGCCGTTCCGACCATCGCCCCGTCCCCCCTTCCCAGCATCGCTCCCTCCGCTAAACCGAGCAGCCCCGTGCCTCTTCCGAGCATCGTCCCCACCCCCTGTCCTGCCAATCCACTGGTGTGGGTCAACACCTCGAGCGGGGTCTACCACTACCCGAGCAGCATCTGGTACGGAACCACGCGCAAGGGAGCCTTCATGAATGAATCGGAGGCCAAGGCCAAGGGCTACCATCCCTCGAAGTTGAGCTAAAAAAAAGACCGGAATTTCCGGTCTTTTTTAGTCGATATTTTCAATCGAAGATTTCGTTCCAGGGGATGTTCAAGAGGGTGCGGGGCGCCGTGGGCTCGCAGCGAAGGACCATCCCGGCTTCCCTGAGGGTTTTGTTGCCCTTCTTGCCGTTGCAGGTCCGGCAGGCCGCCACCACGTTCTCCCAGCTCGACTTTCCCCCGCGGGAAATGGGGAGCACGTGATCCACGGTCAAGCTCTGCTTCGAGGCACAGTACTGGCAAGTGAACTTGTCGCGGATCAGGACGTTGCGTCGGCTGTAGCGGACATTTGGAATGAAGCGCCGCACGGTCTTGTGGAGCAACCGGATGATGGAGGGAACGCGAAACGAAGAAGAAACCGAGCGGATGGTTTGCTCGGTATTCTGGACGGCTTCCGCCTTCTCCAAATAAAGCAGGACGATGGCTTTTTCGATCCGGCAATAGGTGAGAGGCTCGTAGTCTTTGCTTAATACTGCGACCATCATCAGAGTTGTTCCTCCTCTTTTCATATACCCGGGATCGGGTAATAAATAGCGCCCTGACGGGGCTTTGGTCCCTAGACGAGGGAGCCCTTTTGAAATTTTTCCAAAAATTTGGGAATATTAATAGGAAAGCGTCGCGCCGGAGGGCGTGGGAAGGAGGCCACAAAACCGGGTTTTCCAGCTGGTAGATTCCGCAAGCTCTTTGCGCTCTATTTCTCTAGTAAGAAAGGAAGATTGGATGAAATCAAGAAATTGCATCAGGTTGGCGCTTTCCTTGGGGCTCGCCTTCGGAGTCATGGCTCCCGCCCTGGCCATCGCCGATCGGGTCGAAACCGAAAAGGCGAACATGGTCCGCGGCACCAATAACGGCCAGGATGGCTATTGGATCGAATACGTCACCCGTACCTATCACTTCACCGAAGTTGCTCAGAAGGCTGCTATCCGGGATGCCTTCCTGGAAACGCTAGGCCGCGAGCCAACCGCAGATGAACTTGCCAAATACGTACAGCAACTGGTTAACGGCACCTCGATCGAAGACATCAAGAAATCTAACAGCCCTCTACCCGGCTTCACCATCAGCGCAGACGAACTGAAAAAGATCGCAAACATCACCCCCTCAAGCATGGACAATCTCCGGTATCCTGCTGGCATCGACGCTTCGGCCTTCGGCGACCTCTTCACAGCAAACCCCCCGACCGTTTTCAAAAACATCAAAGGCCAAAGCGCGGCGGATCGCCTCGCCATCTCCCACAGCGCCCGCGGAACACAGGTCACAAGCCGCAGTTGGGATACCACTGCTCTCTTCAAGTTCGCCGGCTGGATGGATGCGAACGGCAATAGTATCGGCTACCCCACCGTCTCAGGCGGGCTCTACGATCAGTTCAAGAGCGCCGCCAATTTATCCTATCAAAACTGGGGAGGCGGCAAAATTGACTACGTGGCACCCCTCTACCTGAACAGCCCAACGGACAATGTGGTGCACAACTCTGTTTTCGGCGACAGAAACGTGGGCTCCGGCAGCCAATATGTTGGCTACTCTTACGGCAATCAGAAATACCTGGATATCAGCACCAGCACGCGCGACGACATCGCTTTCGTGATGAGCGAGGGTCAGCGCTACCTGGATATGTACAACGCCTTAATCGCGGTGGGCGCCACCCAAGCTGCGGCGGAAGCCCAGAAACGCGCTCAACGCGCGATGTCGCTTTTGACTACCAACTACTCCTACCAGGTGCCCAGTGGTGACCCGCTGGTGCTCGACCTCAATTACAACGGCAAGAGCGATGTCACCGGCCTATCCTCCGCCAAGTTCCGCAACAAGAATAACAATAAATTCATGGCTGAAGGCTCCGTCAAATTCGACCTTTTGGCTAAAGGCAAGCCTGTCCAGACCGAGTGGATCAAGGCTGGGGACGGCTTCCTGGTCGACGACACCAATCGCAAGACCACCAATGTCATCCAGGAAGGTAAGGCTATCAGCTGTCTCAACCTATTCGGCGATGTCGAGGGACACGCGAACGGCTTCTTCAAGCTGGCTATGAAGGACAATGAAGCCCGCCTGGCTTCCTCTAAGGCAATGCTAGCCAAGGGATATGGCGTCCTGCAAGGCGACGAACTGAAGGACCTCAAGGTCTGGGTCGACAACGGCGACGGCATCGCAACCCTGAACGAACTCAAAACTCTCGAGCAGTTAGGTATCACCGAGATCGGCGTCATGCCCAAGGTCAACGCCAAGAACGGCGAGCTGTTCGAGGAATCCTACTTCGTTCAGAACGGCAAGAAGCACCTCATGCAGGAGGTATGGTTCGCTTACAAGTAA
Organism: Cyanobacteria bacterium UBA8530; assembly: GCA_003503675.1. GTDB lineage: Bacteria > Cyanobacteriota > Sericytochromatia > S15B-MN24 > UBA8530 > UBA8530. The sequence continues at coordinate 33,953 of DOBT01000044.1, forward strand.
GGCGCGATTCGAACTAAGAGCCTATTTCATTAGAGTCCGAAAACCGTGTAATGACGCCAATTGTTGGCCCTTTTGAAATAGGCTCTAAGAAAGGAAGACATCAATGTCCGTTAAGAAATGGGCTCGGATCGCTTCGATGG
>DOBT01000259.1:0-24674 GCA_003503675.1 Cyanobacteria bacterium UBA8530
TTGCGGGACAGGGACTGATGTTCGTTCTTTCCTGGAAACAATCGAAACGCCCCCTCTCTCACTTTCTCCGCGAATGGGGAATGACCCAGGGATTGAGCCTTCTTCTATACAGCCCCTGGTTTCCGGCACTGCTCTTCCAGTTCCGGCATGCGGGCTACCCTCCCCGTCCCCTGGGCTTCCTCGCCGCCCTCGATCTCTTGACGGAAGCGACAATCTCTCTCGACCTTCTGCCGGCAATCCTCTTGATCCTTGCTTTCCTGCTTTTGCTGCGCGAAGAAAATGTTGGGGAAAAACTGCCCTATCTCCTCTTCTTGGGGATTCCCTTCCTTGTTTTTGCCCTGGCTTNNTTGGCTTTCGCTTTTTCGAGCGGGAAAGGGATGATGAACAACGCCCTCTTCAGCGTCCTGGCCCCTTTCTTCCTGCTGGTTCTGGCCGATCTGTTCGCCCGTTTCTTCGAGAAGAGGAAGAAGAGCGCCCTGGCCCTGCTGGCCGTCTTGCTGCTTTTCTATTCCTTCCAAACGAAGCAGATGCACGGTCTCATCCGCTCCGACGCCCTCGAGGTCGCGAACGCGGTGACGGCCAGCTCGAAGCCCGAGGACCTGGTGGCCATCGCCCCGGAATGGCTTTGTTCCTCCTACAACTACTACTTCCACCGGCCCAACCGGCAGTTGACCATCCTGGGCGAAGGTCGGAAGGATGCGCTCGACTGGAGCGACTATGCCGACCGGCTCGCGAAGGGCCGCTTTCTGGAAAGCCTCGAGAAAGCCAGGAGGGAGGGAAGGAGGGTATGGTTGATCACCGAAGATCCCAACACCATCCTGGCGGGGATACCCGAAGATCCGGATACCGCCAGGAAGGATTGGGGAAAGATGTCTTCCTTGCGTTCCAGGGAACTCATCGAAACGTTGATCAGACTCTATGGACAACCCCGACAGTTGCCCGTTCCCCATCGGCGCTGCCGCAGGGAAGAACTGAGCGCTTTCCTTTTCTCGCCCGCAAAGCCTTGAAGGCGATGCTTTTTTCCCGTCTTGCAATTGCCCGCTTCTTGGGTGAACATGGAGAGATCCTTTTTGAACAGGCAAGCGATATCGATGAGGTAAAGCGATGAGAATCACCGAAACCGTCCTGCGGGACGCTCACCAGTCCCTGGTCGCCACCCGGATGACGACGGAGGAGATGCTCCCGGTCCTCGAAGAGCTCGATTCGATCGGCTACTACTCCCTCGAAGCCTGGGGTGGGGCCACCTTCGACTCCTGTCTGCGCTTTCTCGACGAGGATCCCTGGGAGCGCCTGAGGATCCTGAAAAAAAGGATAAAGAATACCAAGCTGCAGATGCTGCTGAGGGGCCAGAACCTGCTGGGCTACAAACCCTACCCCCCTGCGGTGGTCGAGAGCTTCATCGGGCGCTCGATTTCGAACGGCATCGACATCATCCGCATCTTCGACGCCCTCAACGACCTCAACAACGTCGAGCCGGCGATCCGCCTCACCAAGCGCGAAGGGGGCCATGCCCAGGCTTCCGTCAGCTACACCGTCTCGCCCGTCCACACCATCGAATACTTCGTTTCTCTGGCCAAACAGCTGGAGCAGATGGGGGCCGATTCCCTCTGCATCAAGGACATGGCGGGACTGTTGACCCCCTACGCCGCCTTCGATCTGGTCTCGGCGCTGAAGAAGAACATTTCCCTGCCCATTCAACTGCACAGCCACTACAGCAGCGGCCTCGCTTCCATGACCTATCTCAAGGCCATCGAGGCGGGGGTCGACGGAGTGGACACGGCGCTTTCCCCCCTCTCCCTGGGCACCTCCCAGCCCCCCACCGAATCGATCATCAAGACCCTGGAAGGGTCTCCCTACGATACCGGCATCTCGCTCACCTCCTTGAACGGGGTGGCCGAGCACTTCCGCAAGCTGCGCGAAAAATACCTCGACAGCAAGCTCCTCGAACCCAAGGCCCTCGAAGTGGACATCAACGCCCTGATCTACCAGATCCCCGGCGGAATGGTCTCCAACCTCATCTCCCAGCTGCGCGGCCAAAACGCCCTCGAGCGCTGGACCGAAGTCTGCGAGGAGATCCCCAGGGTCCGCGAGGACCTCGGCTTCCCTCCCCTCGTCACCCCCACCAGCCAGATCGTCGGCACCCAGGCCGTCCTCAACGTCCTCATGGGCGAGCGCTACAAGATGATCACCAAGGAAACGAAATCCCTGGTCGCCGGGGAGTACGGCCGGACTCCCGCCCCGATAAAAGAGGACATCCGCAAGAAGGTCCTGGGAGAGGGCGAGTGGAAGGTGGTCATCCAGTCCAATTCGAACATCCTCGAGGAAGCCGCCCAGGAGATAGGCCCCCTCATGATCCAGGAGGAGGACGTCCTTTCCTACCTGCTCTTCCCCGACGTGGCCCGCAACTTCTTCCTGGCGAGACAAAAGAAGATCACCCAGTCGCGCTTCATCGACATCGAAAAGGAAGAGGACTACTGTCTGATCTAAAGCGATCGACGATTGCAATAGTCCCCCTGGATTCCCCCTGGAATGAAGGTTATTTGAGAATCGATCTCGTTTCAAGAAGCGCATCGGAGGAATTTTGTTTTGTCTAGACCGATGAAGGGGAGTTTCAAGAAGCACATCGGGCTTTTCTCCCTGTTGGGGGTCATCTTCGGCTTCGTCGTCTTCAAGTTTTTCTTGCCGCCCCTCTTGGGGCCGGGCATCGTCAAGGCGTTCTGGTACGGTCTCTTCTTTTCTTTCTTCGAGGCGGGCATCGCCGGCGGTTTCGCGGATTGGTTCGCGGTCACCGCTCTTTTTCGCTATCCCCTGGGGATCCCCATTCCCCACACCAACCTGCTGGTGGAGAAGCGGCGCTCCATCCAGGACAACATCGAGGGCATGATCCGGCAGTTGCTGGCCCCCGAGAACATCCGGGAGGCCTTCGATCGAGTCGACGTCCCGGAATTTTTGGCCAATCTCGTCCGCAACCCCAATTTGCGCCCCTTCATCCACCGGGAGGCTCCCCGGCTTTTACGGTTCCTCCTCTCCGCCTTCTCCGAGGGAAGGCTGGGGGTGGGCGTCGAGAAGCTGAGCGGCTACCTCAGGTACCGCGTTTCCTACGCCGATCAGCTCGCTGTGGTCCTTCAGAATGCCCAGGACGACGGGGTGATCGAAAGAATCACGGGCCAGGTGCTCGAGCAATCCTTGAAGCTGTTCGATCGCAACTCCGGCTTGATCCTGGATTACCTGGGACTCAAGGTCCGAAAGAGCCGGGGCATGGAACTTCTGGACCGCGTGCTCTCCTTTTTCACCGGCAAGGACGTCAAGCAGCAGGTATTGTTGGTTTTGAGGAACGAGCTATCGGCGGTCGCTCATGATCCCGAGCACGTGGCCAGAAAATCCATCCGCTCGGCGGTTTCGGACTACATCGTCGCTTTGCAGAACGACGAAAAGACCCGGAGGGAAACCGAAAGTTGGTTTTTGGGCTTCTTCACGGACATCGACCTGACGGCACGCTTGCAAGGCCTACTCGATCAGTTGTTGGCGGCCATGAGGGACGACCTCGAAAAAAACGACGGCTTCGTCGTGGCCATGGCCGACGGCCTCATCGATTTGCTGGCGGAAGCCCTCCAAAGGGAGGAGTTCAAGGCCAATCTGGATCAGCGTTTGAAGGAAGTCGTCATCGGCAGCCTCGATGCCAGGGTGATCAACTGGGTCTCGAACATCTCGAAGATCGGCCTGAGCAAGATGAGCGACGAGCAGTTCAGCGGCTTCATCGAGGAAAGGGTCAAGGAAGACCTTCAGTACATCCGGTTGAACGGGGCCGTGGTCGGNNCACTCGTCAAGGTGCTGGTTCCTTGAAGTTCCTCTTCAAGAGGGGATAAAGGTCCTCGCGGAAGAGGGAATAGGCGTTGAAATAGCAGATGCCGTCGATTCCCGGGTGGTCCCGGCAAAGCTCGACTTGTTGCTTGAAGCTGTCCGTCCCCATCTTCTCCTTGTAGGCGCCTATCCCGATCACCAGCTTCGTTTTCGAGCCGCTGTCCTTCACCGCGACCGCCGCTTCCCCGAGGTATTTTTTGAAAGCCGTCGGGTCCTCGGTGTAGCTCATAGGGTAGAGCTGATCGATCCAGCCCATTTTCAGCCAGAGGTCCCAGTCCTNNTCCTGGGCGGCATAGCGGATCGCCTTCTCTCGGGTGGGGTAGACGGCGCAGGAAAACTGCATCTCGGGATGGAGCGACCGCATTCTCTTGGAGGCCTCCTCGACGAAGGAGGAAATCAGGTCGCACTTGAATTGGACGAAGTCCGGATCGCTCGACAGGGGCGGCTTGCCGAACTTCGCCTTGTAATCCGCCACGCCTTTCGGATGGAAGCCCGATTCGGAGGCGGGATAGTCCTCGTAGCGGATGCGGTCGAGTTGAAGGCCGTCCACGGGGTAAAGCGCCAATTCTTCGATCATTCCGAGCATCCTCTCTCGGACCTCGGGAGAAGCCGGAGAAGCCCACTGCTGAGCGCTTCCGTCCTGCTTCAACTCCGCCAACTCCGGGTGCTCCTTGAGGAAAGTACCTTCCTCGGCGAAGACGTTGAGGTAGGGATGGATCTCCATCCCGTAGCGCCGGCACTCCTGGATGACGAAGGTCAGGGGATCCCAGTCGCAGACCGTTTTGCCGAACTTGCTCCGGTAATAGAGGCGTCCGTCGGGATGCTTGACCAGGTAGAAGACCGCGTTGATCTTCAGGGCGTTCAGCTTCTTGAAATGCTCTTCGATCTGGCTTTTGGCCTTTTTTTCATTGGAGAGGTCCATTTGATAGGAGTTGTACCAGACGGCGTTGAGGAATTTCTTTTCGGCGGAAATCGGAGAAACGAGGCAGAAGGCGAGGATGAGGGAGAAGATGATTTCCCTCATCTTCGTTTCAACCAGGCGATCGCCTCTTCCTTTTCATCGAGAACCCCCTGGACCTGGGCTTCGACGAGTTCCTGCAGAATCTTGCCCACCTGGGGCCCCGATTTGATTTCGAGGATCTCCATGACCTCCTTGCCGTTCAGGAGCGGCGCCGGGCAAACCTTTTCAGGAGCCCGGAAGAAATCCTCGAGCATCCTCGAAACGAGAGAGAAGTTCTTTTCATTGTCCAGGGGGGTGACGGCGGGTCCCTGGGCCGACAAGCGATCCGCCAGGGAGAGGAGCAGGACGGCGACTCCGTCGGCCTTGGTGTCTCGGAAGAAACGGTAGATCGCCTTGGGGGAGGCCTCGCCCTGGGCCGCGAGCAGACCTGGGCGCATGTGGTGGCGGACCAGGGTTTCGATGAAGGAAACTTCCCTGCCGCTGAGCTTGAGGCGGAGGGCGATTTTCTTGGCGATAGCCGCCCCTTCCTTGTCGTGTCCGATGAAGCGCGGTCTTCCCTCCCTGAAAGCGAAGGTCGAGGGCTTGCCGACGTCGTGGAGGAGGGTCGCGAATTTCATGGCCGAAAGAACCTTCCTTTCATGGGCGAGCGAAGAATCCAGGTAATCGAAAAGGTCTTTTTTCAGGGGGCCCAGCCAATCCGGACGTTCGAGCAGGCCCTCCAACTGGCGTACCGCCTCGATCGAATGGGCCAGGGCGCCCAGGTGATGGTGCTCGTTGGGAGCAAGCTCGGAGAGAAGGGAGAGCTNNGGAGAGCTCCGGGAAGAGCGCCTCCAGCAAACCGCATTCCCCCATTTCCTCGAGGACCTCCGCCGAGGGGGAAGCGAGTAATTTGAACATTTCGGCCGAGATCCGCTCGGAGGAAACCTCCCCGATGAGGGCGCTCAGCTCGGAGATCCAGGCCAGGGTGTTTTTTTCGATCTCGAAGCCGAAGCGGGCCGAGAAACGGAAGGCCCGCAACAGCCGCAGGGGATCGTCGCGGAAGTTTTTCTCGGAGATGGCCCGGATCACTTTTTTTTCGAGATCCCCCAGGCCACCGGACGGATCCAGGATGGGAAAGCTTTGCTCGGAGAGGGGCCCCGCCCCCAGCGCGTTGATCGAGAAGTCTCGCCGGAGCAGGTCCTCGAAAATGTTCTCTCCCTGCATGCGGGCGAGGTCGAAACAAAGGGAACCGACGAAGATTCTGTAGATCCCGAAGTCGGGATCCAGGGGGACGAAGTTTCCCCCGAATTCCTTCAGAAGGGGCAGGGGATCCCCTGCTACCACCAGGTCCACGTCGACCGCCTGGTTTTTTCCGAGCAGTCGGTCCCGCAGGAAGCCGCCGACCAGGTATATTTCTTGTCCGGTCAGGCTTGCCAATCTGGAAAGGGCGGGAATGCCCAGGGCATCGAGGGAAAGGTTTTCTGGCATCGCAACAGCGTATCATACGCTCCCCACCCTGACAAAGTTGACAAAATCGGGGGACTTGTTAAGATGAAAATGACTTCATAAATCTTCATCGATTTATCGAATGGTCTGGCGAGGGAAAGGAGGCCGGTATGGGCACGCGGGAGATCCCCCAGGAGCATTGGCATGAGTATTTGGATACCGTCAACAAGAGAATGGAGAGTCACTTGGTCACGGTCGAATCGGAAGGGGAGCTGGGGAACCAGATCCTGGCGGAGCACGCGCCCCTGATCGGGATCGAGCCCGAGGAAAAGGGCAGCATGAAGTGCGCCATCGACGTTCAGCTCGGTGGGAAGGAAAGCCCGAGCAGCCGTACCGTTCACCCGATTCGTTGTCCCAACCGCCTGTTGGTCAAGGAGGACGCTCTGGGCGAGCCGGAAGCGATCGACATCGAAGGGGAGGATCCCTCCGATCGAACCCGCATCAAGATGGTCATTCGCTTCGAAGCGACTTCGATGTGATTCCGTGGGCTACTACCTAATCGGGACCGATCTCGGCGGCACCAAGATCGCCACCGCGCTGACCGATACCGACAGTCAGATTATCAAATACGATACCCACCGCACCGATCCCGGGCGAGAGGCCGCGATCATCGTCGAGGAGATGGCGCAATCCATTCTTCGAGTGGCCGAGGGAGTTCCCCGGGAGGCGGTGCTGGGGGTTGGCATCGCCTGCGCCGGGCTCATCACTCCGGACGGGGTGGTGGAGTATTCTCCCAACCTGGGGTGGTGTCATCTCCCCCTGAGGGAAGCCCTCGAAAAGCTTCTGCCCTGGCGGGTTTACGTCCAGAACGACGTGAACATGGCCGCCCTGGGGGAGCTGCACTACGGGGTTGCGAAGGGGAAAAAGAATGTGGTATGCCTTTTCGTGGGAACCGGAATCNNGGAATCGGCGGCGGGCTGATCTTCGACGGTCGGCTCTACGTCGGCAATGGCTTTGCGGGCGAGATAGGCCATACTTCGATCCTCTGGAACGGTCCCCGGGATAGCTGCGGCAACCTCGGCTGCATCGAAGCACTGGCCTCCGGGACCGCCATGGCGAAGCACGCCCGGGCGGCGATCGAGGCGGGACGCTCTTCCAAGATCATCGAAAATACGGGTGGCCGGATCGAAAAAATCGAGGTCGAGGACATCGCGGAGGCCTGGCGCCAGGGCGACGAACTCGCCCAGGAAATCGTCCGCCAAACCGGGGATTACCTCGCCGCGGAGGTGGTCAACCTGGTCAACCTCCTCGACCCCGAGATGGTCGTCCTGGGGGGCGGGGTGATCCGAGGCCTTCCGGAGCTCGTCGACATGATCGTCGAAGCCATCGGGAAGCGTTCCCTCCGAGCCCCCGCCTCGATGGTGGAGGTCGTCGCCGCCAAGTTCGGCCGCGAAGCGGGGGTGATCGGAGCGACCGTCCTGGTGAAGCTGGCCGGCAAAATCGAATGAATAGACGGGATATTTGTTGATAGCGACGCTTACCCTGAACCCTTCTCTGGACAAGACGATTTTCGTGGACAGGCTTCTCGATGACGAGGTTTGCCGGGCCCTGGAGGTGCGAGTCGATCCCGGCGGAAAGGGAATCAACGTGGCGCGGGCGCTTTCCGAGCTGGGGAGCGAAGTTCTCGCCTTCGGTCTCGTGGCCGGTTTCACCGGTCAATTCCTCGAAAAGCTCTTGCTCGAAGAGAAACTCGCTTTTCATTTCGTGCGGGGTGCGGGGGAGACCCGGGAGAACCTTCTCATCCACGAGAGGGAAAGCGACCGCCAATACAAGATCAATGCCCCCGGCCCCCTTTTCTCCCCGGAAGACCTGGAGGAACTCGCGGAAAAGCTTTTTTCCCCCCGCGATTTCCTGGTTTTCTCGGGCTCCCTGCCGGAGGGCCTCTCGAAAGCGATCTACCGCGATTGGATCGAGAGGGCCAGGCGGGAAAATATCTCCACCCTCCTCGATTGCGACGGAACGGCCTTGCTCGAGGGCCTAAAAGCCCGGCCGAACGTCCTCAAGTTGAACAAGCGGGAATTCGAGAGGATGGCGGGAAAGTCCTTGGAAGAGCCCCAACTCCTGGATGAAGCCAGAACCTTGATCCGAAGTGGAATCGAGATGGTGGTGGTTTCTTCGGGGGCCGAATCCGTCTATGCGATCAATCGTGATGAGGCCTGGCGGGCTTTGCCGCCTTCCGTCGAGGCGGTTTGTCCGGTCGGGGCGGGAGATGCCATGGCGGCGGGCCTGGTTTTCAAGTTGGCCGCGAAGGCCTCTTTTTTCGAGGCGGTTCGATTTTGCGTCGCGGCGGGAACGGCCGGAGCCCTCACGCCCGGCAATCAAAGAATCGACGAAGCGCTCGTCCGGAAGCTTTTCCCGTTGGTGGAGATGGCGAAGCTCTGAGGGGCTTTGCGTCGAGCCTCTTTTCTGCTAGCATAGGCAGGGATTTGCTATCAGGGGATCAGATGATCAATCAGCTTGCTAGCCGCTATAATGTCCTGACCACCCTGGGCGTAGGGGGGATGGGGAGCGTTTTCCTGGTTGACGACACCGCGTCGGGAAACCGCGTGGCGCTCAAGGTGCTCACCAACCTTTCCGACGAATCCGGCAACGGGGAAGCGGTCCTGCGTTTCAAGCAGGAATTCCGCACCATGACCCGCCTGCGCCACCCCAATACCGTCGAGGTCTACGATTACGGCCAGCTGCCCGACGGCACCCCTTACTTCACCATGGAAGTCGTTCCCGGCAAGGGCCTGGACGAAATTCTGCCGCTTCCCCCCGAAAAGGTCGAGGACGTTCTGGTTCAGCTTTGCCGGGCTTTGGGTTTCATTCATCGCCAGGGCCTGGTCCATTGCGACATCAAGCCCGAGAACATCCGCATCAAGGAGGACGGCACCCTCAAGCTGATGGACTTCGGCCTCATGGAGGCGGCGGGGACGAGCGGCGGTTCCATCAAGGGAACGCTTCACTACATGGCCCCGGAAGTCTGCCGCCGCGGCAAGATCGACCAAAGAGCCGATCTCTATTCCGTGGGGGCTCTAGCTTACCATCTCTTGTCCGGTTCCCCCCCCTTCAACGGGGATACCCCCCTGGCGATCATCAAGGCCCATCTGGAAACCCTTCCCGATCCCCTGGGGGCTTCCCTGGAGGGCATTCCCCCCCACCTCGATCGCCTGATCCTGCGGCTTTTATCCAAGGACCCCTTCCGTCGCCCTCCTTCCACTTCCTCGGTGCTCTCCGAGATGGGCATCGATTCCATCGAGGAAAAAGCGGTTCTTTTCACCAGTCCCTTCGTGGGCCGGGAAAAAGAGCTGGGGGAATTGCTTTCCCTGCTGAACGCTTCGATCGAGGAGAAAAAGGGGCGCTGCGTCTGGGTGACCGGTAGTCCCGGCATCGGGAAGAGCCGCCTGATGGAAGAGTTGCGCTTCCAGGTTCAGTTGATGGACCTTCCCTACCTGGTGGGCCGTGCCTACGAGGAAGCCAATTCTCCCTACGGCCCCTTCGTCGAGATCCTGCGGCAGTCCTTGCCTTTCGCCAAGCGCAGCTGTCCCGAGTTGCTTTCCCGCCATCTGCCGGTCCTTTCGAGCCTTTTGCCCGAAATCGAGGTCGAGCGGGCGATTTCCCTCGAACCCAAGGAAGAGAAGCTCCGCTTGCAGGCGGCCGTCAGCGAGCTTTTGTCGGCGATCGCCTCCAAGAACGGCCTGGTGCTCGACCTCGAAGACTGGCAGTGGGCCGATCCCCTCAGCCTCGAGTTGCTCGAATACCTGAGGCGCAACATCGAAGGGGTGCCCCTGCTGATCTGCGGAACGGCCCGTCCCGAAGCCGAGTTGCAGGGCGACAAGCTCCTTCTCGCTTCTTTCTCCGGAGAAGAGGTTCGCCGCATGGTCTCGTCCATCCTGGGCGAGGATCAGCCATCCGCTTTCTCCCTTCAGCTTTGCGATCTGGCCGGCGGAAACCCCTTCTTCACCGAGAACTTCCTCAAGAACCTGGTCGACCGAGGCTTCCTGCAAAAGGTGAACGGCCACTGGGCCACCGCCGAACTGGTCTTGACGGCGGAGTTGTTGCCGAGTTCCATCACCGACCTCCTCTGGGAGCAGTTCAACCGCCTCACCAAGGAGACCCTGACCCTCCTGAAGCTGTGCGCCGTCATCGGACCCCGTTTCGGATTGACCCTTCTGGAGGCCATCCAAAACGGCGAAAAAGGCGAAAACCTCTTCGACTCCCTTTCCGAACTCGGCGAGGCGGGTATCCTGGTTTACCGGGAAAACATCTATTCCTTCGCCCAAAAACAGTACGTCGAAGCCATCTACTCCTCCCTCGAAGAGGAAGAATTGCTCGAACTGCACTCCCGGGTGGCCCTGGCCCTCGAGGAGGTCTCGGATGCCGATCGGACCGAGGAGTTGAACGAACTGGCCCGCCACTTCCTGAAAAGCCGTTTCCCCGCCAAGGCCGTTCAATATGCCCTTTCCGCCGGCAAGAGCAACTTTTCCCTCTTCGCCCTGACGCCCGCCCGCGCCTTCCTCGAGGCGGGGTATTCCCTGGTAGAGGAAAATACCGACGATTCTTCCGTTTTGCTGGACTACACCCACCTCCTCGGCGACATCTACCGCTATTCGAGCGAGCTCGAGGAAGCGGAGAAGATGTACGGGAAGGCCTTCGAACTGGCTTCGGGGGACCTGCGCCTCGAGGGACGTCTTTTGACCAGCCTCGGCCTCGTTTTCCAGGTCGCCTCCCAGTACGAAAAGGCACAGGAAACCTTCGAGAAGGCGATCCTGCTCTCCGAGACCGCCGGGAATGATCGCGAGGTCCTGCGCGCCCAGACTTCCCTCAGCCGCGTGGCCTATTTCAAGGGGGACACCGCCCGGGCGATCGCCCTTTGCGAGGAGGCCCTGGCGCTTTCCCACCAAACCGGCGACGAGTCCTACCTCAGCCAGTGCCTGGGATTCCTCGGGCTGCTCTACGTCTCGGCCACCCCCGATCGCATTCCGATGGGCCTCGACTACCTGAACCAATCCCTCAAGATCAAGCATTCCCTCGGGGACAAGATCGGCCTCAACGATTCCTACATGTTGCTCGGAAACGCTCAGCTCGCCCTGGGCCGCTTCAAGGAGGCGCAAGCCTCCTTCGAGGAAAACCAGCGACTGGCGAGGGAGATCGGCAATACCGACGAGGTCCTCTACAGCTATCTCAATTTGGCCCTGGTGGCTTACGAGCGGGGCAATTTCTCCTTCTCGATCGCGCAGGCCGAGATCGTCTGCGAGGAATCCGAAAAGACGGGCAACGCCATGTGCGAGGGGATGGCCCTTTCGCTGAAGGCGATCGCCTCCCTCTACCTGGGGCACGTCCTTCCCGCCGATCAGTGGATCCAGCGCGCCCTCGACATCGCCCAGGAGACCTCCAGCAAGTACCTCGAGATCATGGTCCTGGTCGCCAAGATCGAGATCGACCTGATGTTGGGCCGCCTGATCGACGCCATCGAGGCTGCCAATCAAGCTTCGGGGCTGATCGGTGAGACCGGCATCACCGAGCACGAGGGCAAGCTCGCCGCCCTGAGGGGCGAGATCTTCGGCCGGCTGGGGGAAGCCGATAACTCCGCTTCCCTTTGGCAGGAAGCCAGGGCCCTGGGCGATAGCACCCAGTCCCAGGGAGTGATTTGTCGCTCTTCCATCGGGATTGCCCGATGCTTTCTCGCCGGGGGGCGGCTGGCCTTGGCGCGCGAAGGCGCGGAGGAAGCCTGCCGCATCGCCGTAGAGATCGGAGCCGATTCCCTGCTCTGTGAAGCCAAGACCCTCTTGGGCGACGCCATGTTCCGGCAAAGCCTCGGTAGCGCCGCCCAGCACTATCGCGACGCCATGGAGCTGTCCGAGAAGATGGAATGTCCCCACCTCTTCGCCCTCGCCTGCTTCCGTCTGGCCTTGACCTACGGCCGCAACGCCGACACCTATTTGCTCCTGCTCAAGGCCCAGGATAGTCTCCAGGGCCAGTTGAAGCAGCTCTCGGAGGATGCCGCCGAGGATTACCTTTCCAGGGAAGAGCGTTGGTGCATCAAGCAGGGTGATCTGTCCTTCCAGGTTTCACCTCCCGACCTCTCCTCCGAGAAGGCGGAGCAAGGCGACTCTTCTTCCTACGGGGTGAGTGCGCAGGCCCGCTTCGCCAACATCGAGCGCAAGTACCTCGAGGTCCTTTCCCATTCCAAGCAGGTCCAGTCCCAGCTCAACGAAGTCCAGACGGCCAACCGGGTGCTCGAGAACATCATGCGTTTCGCCCGGGAAATCAGCCGCCTCGCCGACCTCGAGGAGGTCCTTCAGGCGGTGACCAATCAGCTGGTCGAGATCGTCGGCGCCGAGCGCGGGTTCCTCTTGCTTCTCGACGAGGAGGGCAAGCTCAAGTGTCGGGTCTCGGTCGAGCCGCCCGGCAGTCCCCTGATGTGGTCCTACAGTCAGAGCGTGGCGGAGAAGGTCCTCGCCCTGGATCAGGCCATCTACCTCGAGGACGCCATGCAGGATGAAGGCTTCAACACCCAGCAGAGCATCGTCAACCTCCAGATCCGAACCGTGATGTGCGTCCCGGTCAAGGTCCGCCTGGAAACGATCGGGGTGATCTATGTCGATCGGCAGACCGTGAACGCGGCCTTCTCCGGCAGGGATCTGGTTTTGGCCGAGGCGCTGGCCATGCACGCCTCTGCCGCCATCGAGAACGCCAGGTTGTACAGCGAGAGCAAGCGGCATGCCCGCCAGCTCGAGATGCTGAATTCCCTCGCCAAGACCATTTCCACCACCCTGGTGATGAGCGAGGTCCTGGATCTGGTCATGAGCTTCACCTTGAGGGTCACCAAGGCCGATAGGGGCTTCATCCTGTTGAGGGACGACTACACCGACCTGTTGCACATCTACATCGCTCGGGACAAGGAGAACAAGGACATCGACCTCACCGAGGTCCGCATCAGCCAGAGCATCTGCCAGAAGGTGTTGGCGAACGCGGAGGCCCTCTGCGTGGTCGACGCCCTGGCCGACGAGCAGCTCCAACTGCAGGCCAGCATCATGGCCCTCAACCTCCGCACCGTGATGTGCGTTCCCCTCCAGATCAAGAACGAGAGTCTGGGCGTTCTCTACGTCGACAGCCAGGCGGTGGTCAATGCCTTCACCAAGCAGGACCTGGACCTCCTTTCGTCCATCGCGAGCCATGCCTCGGTATCCATAGAAAACGCGCGCCTTTACGAGAAGGCCACCGTGGACGGGTTGACCAAGCTGTTCTTCAGAAGCTACTTCGAAGCCCGCCTGGCCGCCGAAGTCAGGCGCACCATGCGCTTCGGCACCAAACTCTCCCTGATGATGCTGGACATCGACCACTTCAAGAAGTTCAACGACTCCTACGGCCACCAGACCGGCGACGAGGTCCTGAAACTGGTTTCCAGGGTGATCCGCGAAGGGGTGCGCACCGACCTCGACATCCCCGCCCGCTACGGCGGCGAGGAGATGCTGGTTTTGATGCCCGAGACCGATACCGCGGGAGCCATGATCCTGGCCGAGCGGTTGCGCGAGGCGATCGCCAAGACGGATCTCCCCGGTCCCGGCAAGGAAATCCTCCACGTCATGGTCTCGATCGGGGTCGCCACCCTGCCGACCCATGCCGATAGCCCGTCCTCCCTCATCGCAAAAGCCGACCAGGCTCTTTATTATTCCAAGAGGAACGGTAGAAACCAGGTCACGGCCTACTCGCCCGAACTGGACGCCTGATCCGGCCTTCCTTCCTTTTTTTGCGGCTTCCTTAATATCCGATTTTCAATTGTTTTTGATTGAACATGGGAATAAGATACATGAAGGAAGCTGGCTATCGTTTTATAGGGGGATCGGATTTGATAAACAAGTGGAATCGCACCCTTGGAGTCCTCGCTTTGTCGCTTACCTTGATGGCGCTGGTCGGTTGTCCCGCGAAAAACGGGAACCCGCTCAATCCCGCGGGCTCCGTCTTGACCTACAAGGTCGGGATCATCTCCAATAATTCCGCCAAACTGGGCGGTCAGGTCATGGGGCCGTCGGGCATCATCTCGAACAACTCGGCCAAGATCATCTCCAACAATTCGGCCAAGTACCGCACGAGCGCCTATGACGTCAAGGGCGTCGACAACGCCATCGTTTACCTGACCAGTCCCGACGAGGAATTCTACACCGACACCGACGGCAAGGTCCTCTTCGCCGTCACCGACGCCAACGGCAACTACCACTTCGACAAGGCCCCCGGCGGGGTGCCCGTCATCGTCACGGTGGTCGGCGCCAACGACCGACGACTGGTCGGTTTCCGCAAGCCCCTCAAGGACAACCGCCAAACCGAACAGAAGATCGACGTCTCCCTCGCCACCACCTTCATGACCGAGCTGTTACGCTCGCAGGCCAAGGACCAGGGCCTGTCGATGGGGGATTTCTTCTCCGAGCCCAAGCTGTCCCACATCGTCGACCTGACCCAGACCCTCCTCGACGAAGGGAAGCTCGGCACCATCGATGTCGAGAAGGGGCTGCCGGATCTCGCCATCCGCAACATCCCGAAGCTGCGCAACGACTACCTCATGGCCTTCGCCACCCAGAAGGACAGCGAGTTGAGCCTGGCCTGGTCCGATCTCCTGAAGCAGAAGTTCCTGATCGTGACCTCGATCCCGACCGGCCTCAACGGGGGGAACGGAGTTTCCGTGACCACCGACGATGCGGGCAACATCTACTACTCCGCGACCTCGGACACCGGCGCCAGCATCGTGCGGATCGCCCCGACCGGCGCCTCCTTCGACCTTCTGGGCGGCACCACCGATAACACCCGCTGGCTAAACCGCAGCTTGCTCTTCGGGAATTCTCCCTGGTGGGGAATCAATTATCCCCGTGGCCTGACCTACTACAACAACGAGCTCTATTTCTGCGACCTCAACAACGCCTTCCTCGCCAAGATCCCCAACCCGAAATCGAGCGACCAGGTGACGCCGCCCGACTGGAGCGGCGACGAACTGCCCGAGAGCTTCTACAACAGCAGCTTCACCGAGGCCGTCCCCAACCCGCTCGATGACTTGGTCTGGGAAGGAGCGACCTATTCCTGGCTCAATTTCAACAAGGTTTGCAGCCTGGGCGAATACTACAAATCGGCCGACGATTTCCGGACCTTGGAGAAACTCCCCCTCTTCGGCCTGGCTGACTTCGCGATCGCCGACGACTCCATCTACCTCTGCGACAGCAAGAAAAACGTCATCCTCGAATACGACCGAAACAGCAAGGCTTATTCCGTCCTGGCCGGAAAGAGCGGTCAAAGGGGCTTCTCCGGGGACGGCGGGCCGGCCGATCAGGCCCTCTTGAACGGTCCCTACGACATCGCCCTTCAAAACGGCGCTCTCTACTTCACCGATATCAGCAACCAGAGGATCCGAAAAATAGACCTGTCGACCAAGCTCATTTCCACCGTGGTCGGCAATTCCAATCCGGCCGACAAGGTCGGGGACGTCCTGAAGGGCGGCTATGCCGGCGACGGCGGGCCCGCCACTTCGGCCCTCCTGGCTTATCCGCACAAGTTCCTCTTCGATGCCGACGGCAACATGTTCCTTTCCGACAGTGACAACCAGAGGATCCGAAAGGTGGACAAGAACGGGGTCATCACCACCATCGCCGGGATGGACCCCCTTGATCCGAATGCGGTCTCCGGTGACGGCCTGGCCAAGTGGGTCACCCTCGGCGAGATTCAGGGATTGGCGCTCGATAAGGACGGCAACCTCCTGATGGCGGATGCCCGCACCGGGGCCCTCCGCAAGCTCTGGCTGTCCAACCTGAAGTAGAAGGAGCATCGAATTGAGAAATAGAGACCTTAAATCCTGCCAAAAAGTGGCCCTGCTCTTCCTCGCCTTCTCCCTGACGGGTTGCAAGGTGGTGCAGAATACCCCGGTGGCCGGCATCATCTCCAACAACTCCGCCAAGTTCTCGGGCTCGGTGGTCGGCCCCGCTTCGATCATCTCGAACAACTCGGCCAAGATCATCTCGAACAACTCGGCGAAATACCGGATCGAGAGCGGGGAGTTCACGGAATCCCCCTTCGCCAGCGCCCTGCTCTACCTCGCCACTCTCGATGGCCAACACTACGCCGACGAGAGCGGCAAGAACTTCATCACCTCCTCCGATACCAAGGGGCAATACGCCTTCGAGAAGGGCCCCGTCGGTTCGGTCATGGTCAACGCCGTCCTCGAAAACAACCAGCGGCTTTCGGGCTACGTCTACGCCGTCGGGGGCAAGGAGAACGTCGTGGACATCTCCCTCGCCACCACCTACAATGCCGAGTTCTTCCGCTGGATGATGCGCGGCAAGAGCGCCCAGGAAGTGGGCCAGGTCAAGCCCGCGACCCTCGCGGCCATCACCGCCGAGACCAACCTCCTGCTGAAGGGCAAGAAACTGGGGATCCCCGACTTGACCATGGGGGCCGCGGCCAGCATGTGCAACGCCTATGCCGCCTCCTTCACCAAGGGCCTCAGCGATCTCTGGACCGAGGTCATCAAAAAGCGCCCCATCACCCTCACCACCTTTGCGGGTAACTACCTGCTCGGCTCCGGTGAGAGCGGAGTGGCCGCCAACGAAACCAAGATCACCTACCCGGCGGGTCTCGCCCAGGACGCTCAGGGCAACACCTTCCTCGCCATGTTCGGCGAGCACAAGATCCGTCAGGTGGGTCCCGATGGAAAACTGGTCGATTACGCCGGAAAGTTCGCGGGGGATCCCTCCGAATACGTGCCGTCCCCCGATCTCCCGGGCCTGCTGAACGGAATCAGCCGCACCGAAGCCTCGCTGCCGAATCCCCTGGATCTCGACATCGATTCGGTCGGCAACCTGGTCTGGACCGCCTACACCGGGAACGACCTTCAAAACGCCCACTTCATCTTCGTTCTCTGCCGCCAGTCGGGCAGGTACTACGGAATGGACATGGTGGCCGACAAGGTCTACCGCCTGGGCGGCGGCAATGACGGACTGGACGGTTTCCAGAACGTCGCCGACGGCAACGTCCTCAATGCCAAGTTCGCCTTTCCCTGGGGGATCTGCCTGGACGAATCCAACAACATCTTCGTCGCGGACCGCCGCAACAACTGCGTCCGTAAGATCGAGCGCACCACCGGCAATGTCTCGACCGTCATCGGAGACCCGACCGACGCCGCCAACAAGGTGGATCCCGTCGAAACCGCCAAACTCGGCGACGGCGGCGACATGAAGAGCGCTCTCCTGGCGAGGCCCTTCGACGTGATCTGGCGCAAGAACGGCAGCGACGGCGAACTCTACGTCCTCGACGCCTTCAACAATCGCGTCCGCAAGGTCGTCTCCTCCGATTCCTTCTCCACCGGTATCGTCACCACCTTGGTCGGCGGGATGGATAAATGGGGCTTCCAGGATGGCGAACTGGCCACGGCCAAGGTCGCCCTGCCGGTCGGTGACAGTGCCGGGACTCCGGCCAGCTTGAACGTCTGCCAGAACGGTTTCGCCATCGATCGAGACAACAACCGCCTCTACGTCAGCGACTTCTCGAACAAGCGGGTCCGGATGATCGACCTGGTCGGAAACACCATCGCGACGGTCGCGGGCGGCGGGACCAACGAAAGGGATGGCCTGGCCCTCGATGCCAAGTTGATCGACCTTTCCTACGTCTACGTCGTTCCTTCCGGCGAGTACAAGGGCAGCGTCCTGGTGAGCGACCGCTACAACAACGTGGTGCGCCGCATCAACAGCCAGTGGGGCTTCTAGAAAACGAACGAGAAACAGCGGATCAAGAAACCCGGCGCCCAGAGAGGGCGCCGGGTTTCTCTTTCATTTCTTTGTGCTGGATTACTTTCCGAAGATTCCCTTCAGGCCGTCCAGGAAGCCCGGTTTCTTGGGGGGCGGGGTGGTTTCCTTGGGAAGGGGACGAGTGGCCGGGGGCTGCTTTTCACCGCCCAGGTTGACGCGCGGCTTTTGTTGCTGCTGGGACAAGTTGGGCGGCGGGAAGATCCGGCCGAGGACGGGGTCGTCCTTGAAATTGTCATAGAAGCCACAAATCGCATAGGCCTTTCCCTTGAGCCGCTCGACGGCCATGTTGTCCAGGATCTGCCAGGAGTTCTCCGGGGCGCTGTTGGCGGCGAGGGCGAAGGATTTGAGGGCCTGGGTGTAGCCGTTCTCCGCCTCCAGGTACTGGTGGAGGGCGATCTGCATCCGTTGCTGAAGCTTGTGGTTGGTTCGGACCCTCTCCGAGACGGCCGTGGCCAGCTCCTGCTTTTCCGCAGAGAGCCTGAGCGCGGCGATCTGCTCTTCCCATAGCGCCTGCATCGGGGAAGGACCTTCGCTCTCCTCTTCCTCGGAATCGGGCAAAGGGGGTGGAGGAGAGAGGATAAGATCGGCCATGCGCAGGACGTTGACGAAGGGGCGGAAAAGATCGACCAGGTGCCTGACGTAGTCGAGGTCCCGCTTGGTCTCGGCGATGCGGGAGGGCAGGGCATCCTTGATCATGGCGGGAGACATCTTGAGGGTGCGCGTGGAGCGTTGTTGCTGAGGGGCGCCCTCGTTGCTGGCAACGAAGGAGTCCCCGAAGCCGCTGGTCTTGCTGGCTCCGTTGAGAGCGCGCGTCCCTCGGTTGGGTGGTGTTTGGCTCATGTTTCCCCCAATGGTCCTTTATTCTTATTTTTCCCCGTCCCGAGGGCTTTTAACCTATTAGACCGCGAAACCTACCCGGCCCGTGGGCTTTTTCTCTTCGATTCTGGGGCGCTTGAAGATGAAGGAGGGGCCTGCCGTGACGAGAGACCAGCCTTTCTTGCCCAGTTCGTTGAGGGCGGTCTTGAGGTCTTGATCCTCGAAAGAATCGACGACCTCGTATTCCCATTCCTGGATGGCGTTGCTTTCGCCGGTGGAAACTTGGGGACTGCTGGAACCGCAGGAGTTGCAGGATGCAAATTGCCGCATGTTTGGGCTCCTTTCCGATCGATCCACTGATCTTACAACAAAAGGGCTCGGAACGCCATGGAACAGCGGTGTCGGGGAAATGCTAGAATGGGGAAAAGGAGGCTAATATCGATGGATCTTATCGTGCGCAACGCCGTCCTCGTCACCCCTTCCGAAATTTTCAAGGCGGACCTCGGGGTAAGTGGCGGAAAAATAAGGGCGATCGCCTCCCATTTGACCGATTCCGCCCCCGAAATCATCGAGGGCGAGGGAATGTTCTTGCTCCCGGGAGCCATCGACGTCCACACCCACTTTCACCTTCCCTTCGGGGACACCTTCTCGGCGGACGATTTTTATTCGGGCAGCGTGGCCGCCGCCTGCGGAGGGGTCACTTCCTTCATCGATTTCGCGACCCAGGGGCCGGGACAGACCGTGGCCGAGGCGATCGCCTCGCGCCGAGAGGAAGCCGACGGCCAGGCGGTGATCGACTATTCCTTCCATGCCGGCATCACCCAGGCCAACCGGGAAACCCTCCGGGAGATCCCCGACCTGGTGAGGGACGGCTTTCCTTCCTTGAAGCTCTTCACCGCCTACCCCAACCTTCGGGTCACCGACGCCTTCCTCCTCGAGGTCCTGGAGGAAGCGAAAAGAGGCGGGGCCCTGGTGGGGGTCCATGCCGAGAACGGGGACTGGATCGAGGCCCTGCGCGAGCGCTTCGTGCTCGGCGGCCGGACCGCTCCCATCTACCACTACCTCAGCCGTCCGGGCTTCGTGGAGTCCGAGGCGGTCGCCCGGGTGGTCCGCATGGCGAAAGCTCTCGAAGCTCCCCTCTACGTCTTTCACCTCGCTTCGGGCGAAGGCCTCGATGCCGTCGCCGCCGCCCGTGCCGAGGGCTTTCCCGTCATGGCCGAAACCTGTCCCCATTACCTCCTCTTGACTGCCGAAAAATACAAGCAGCCCGACGGTGAGCGCTTCATCCTCTCGCCCGCCCTCAAGGAGGAAGCGGATCGCGCGCGCCTCTGGAGAGGCCTGGCTTGCGGCGAGATCGACGTGGTGGCGACCGACCATTGCCCCTTTTTGCTGAAAGAAAAAAAGGGGCCCTTTCATCTTGTGCCCAACGGCATCGGAGGGGTGGAGACCCTCCTTCCCCTCCTGTATTCCGAAGGAGTCGCGAAAAAACGGATCACGATGAATCGTTTGGTTGAAGTCCTGTCCTATCAACCGGCCAGGATTTTCGGCCTGGAAGGGAAGGGCTCGTTGATGCCCGGGAAAGACGCGGATTTCGTCCTGCTCGATCCTCGCGTCGAGGGAAGGATCGAAGCCTCCAAGCAACACTCGCGTTGCGATCACTCTCCCTACGAAGGATGGCCGCTCGACGGGAAAATCCATTTGACCGTTTCGCGTGGAAAGGTCGTCGCTCGCGACGGCGAATTCCTCGGCCGAAAAGGGAATGGTCGCTTCCTTCCAAGAAAGAGGTCCCGGTGAAAAAAAAGTCGAAAAATTCAAAGAAGCCGGAAAAAATCCTTTTGGCCCTTCTGTTCTCCCTTTGCGCCTCCCCCGCTTCGGCGGCTTCCAAGACCCAGATCATTCCCTTGCCCGGCTTTGCGACCTTTTACATCCGCGAAGACCTCGATCGAGATTCGCTACCCGACCTGCTTTACTACGCCGGTTACCGCTGGGATCGCCTGGCGATTTTCGAGCCGTCGGCGAATCCCAAGAAACTGGGCAACTACCAGAACTATTTTCCGCGGGCGGGCCTGGGCTTCGCCAGGACCGTCTTGCCCGATACCAAGGTGCGGCTTCTCTTCGATTCCCAGTACGAGAACCTCATGGGAGGGGCGGAAAACGTTCCTTATCCGAAAGACCTCTACCTGAACAGCCAGTCCGTCGGCTGGGTGAATCTCCTGACCCTGGGGTTCACCATGGACCGCCGCGACAACCCCGATTTCCCCCTGAAGGGCAACCGGGTCAAGCTGGACGCGGACTTCGGGCTCAGGCCCCTCGGCAACTCGAGCGACTTTTCGCTTTATACCGTGCTGGCCCAGCATTTCCTACCGATCGACCGGGATTCGGCGATCGCCTTCAACACGATCGGACGCTATGGCTTGGGAAACATCCCCTGGAGTCACAAGTTCGACGTTGGCTCCGACAACCTCCTGAGAGGCTACGACCTTCACCGCTTCAGCGGGGATCGCTCCCTGGTGGGAAACGTCGAGTACCGCCGCTTCCTCTTTGATTTCGATTCCCCCTGGCTTTCCGTCCTGGCGGACAAGGTGGGGGTCGGTTCGAATGTCTTCCTGGATGGCGGTCGCAGTTGGGAATCCACCCGGGGACCGAAGTTCCCGGATGACATGCGTGCCGATGTCGGCTGCGGAATGCTCCTCTTTCTGGACAAAAGCCCTTTTTGCAGCATCAGCGGCGGGCTCGGAAACGAGGGCTTCCACTGGGACGCCATCCTGGGCTACGCCTTCTAAAACAAAAGAACTCGGCTAAGAAGTCACTAAGGAGTCATTGTTTTTCCCCTGCTTGACATTCGCTTCCTTTTTGCTATCATATACCCATACCGGGTACCGGTATAACTGGAAGGAGGAAAAAATGATCACCGTTTATTCGACCGATACGTGTCCCTACTGCACCCTGGCGAAACGCTACCTATCCGACAAGGGGGTGGTCTTCAACGAGGTCAACGTGGCGAGAGATCAGCAGGCCGCCCGCGAGATGGTCAAAAAAACCGGACAAATGGGAGTGCCCGTCCTCGACATCGACGGGACGGTCATCCTCGGCTTCGACAAGCCCCGCATCGACGCCGCCCTGAAGACCGCCTAGCGACAAATCAACGAGCCGACAAGATTTTTTGTCGGCTCGTTGATTTGTTGACTTAATTCTTTATTGTTAGATTACAGTGAGCCGCATTCTCCGGTACGGCCGCGCAGGATGGCGATGCCATGGGGAAGAGCGGGAAGAATGGCCTCCAGGTTCTCCCTGACCGCTTTGGGAGAACCTGGGAGATTGACGATCAGGGTCCTTTTTCTCACCCCCACCACCGCTCTCGAGAGCATGGCATGGGGGGTCTTTTTCATTCCTTCGAAGCGCATGGCTTCCGCCATTCCCGGGACCTGGAACTCGATGACCGCCAGGGTGGCGTCCGGAGTGACGTCGCGGGGCCCCAGGCCGGTTCCCCCCGTGGTGAGGATCAATTCGAGGTTTTCTTCGTCCACCCAGGAAAGAAGCTTCTTTTCGATGGTGGCCCGATCGTCCGGAAGGATCTCGTAGAGCAGGACTTCCCCATCGATTTTTTCGATCAGTTCGCGGATGACCTGCCCGCTGACGTCTTCTCTCGCCCCCACGGCTCCCTTGTCACTCAGGGTCAATATTCCGACTCTCATCGATCGGTCTCCGTTTTTTTGGAGGAATCACCTTCTTTTATTTCGATGGAATCGCCGACTTTGACCGTTCCTTCTTCGATGACCTTGGCGAAGATCCCTTCCTTGGNNCTTCGGTGGTGAGGTTCTCGCCGAAATCGCCCACCCCCACCGAAAGTCCCTTTTCCACCATCTTGTCGATGCTTTCCTGGGCGAGGAGGCTGATTTGGCGATGCCAGTCGCCGGCATGGGCGTCACCCACCAGGCCGTGATCGATCCTCAACCGGCCCTCGCCGACGTTCTTTTTTCTGGTCCCTTTTTTTTCGCTGGTGCAGACCGCGATGATCCTAGCTTTCATTTCTGATCCATTCTCCGCTCTTGCCGCCGCTCTTTCGAAGCAGGCGAATCTCGCCGATCTTCATTCCCTTGTCGACCGCCTTGCACATGTCNNGTACGGCCACTCCGGTCAGGGCCTCCATCTCCACTCCGGTTCTTCCGGTCAGCTTGGCGGAAACGAGGACTTCGACCGAGGGAGGCGACTCCTTCAGCTTGAAATCGAGTTCGATGCCGTCCAGGCCGAGGGGATGGCAGAGGGGGATGATTTCGGAGGTCTTCTTGGCGCCCATGACGGCGGCTATCCGGGCCACGGCCAGGACGTCCCCCTTGGCGTGTTCCCCCGCCCTTATCATGGCCAGGGTTTCGGGGCGCATGGTGATTTCCCCCGCGGCGATCGCCCGTCGCAAGGTCTGGGCTTTCGCGGAAACATCCACCATGCGGGCTTCCCCGCCCTCGTCGAAATGGGTGAAAAGGTTTTCGCTCATAGCGGAATGGCCTCCAGGAGGGTGCCCTTTTCGAAAGAGCCTTCGCCTTCCGGAACGATCAGGAGGGAATCGGCGATCGCCATGGAGCGCAGGATACCCGAGCCCTGGGGGCCCGTCAACCGAGCGAGAATTTCTCCCGAGGAATTTTTTTCCCTGACCGCTCGCAGGAACTGGCGGCGTTTCTTTCTTTTTTCGATGTCCTCTTCGATCCTCACCAGGCACCTGGGGGCCTCGAGCTCCTCGTATCCCATCATTTTCCGGAGGGCGGGGCGCAGGTACAGCGTGAAGGTGACCATGGTCGAGACGGGGTTTCCGGGCAAGCCGAAAAAGGGTTTTTCGTTCACCTCCCCGAAGGTGAAGGGTTTGCCCGGTTGCTGGGCCACCTGGTCGAAGAAGATCTTTCCCCTCTTTTTCGCGGTCTCGCCCACGTAGTCGAAGTCGCCCATCGAGACTCCACCCGAGGTGATGAAGGCCTCGAAATCTTTCGCTTCTTCGAACTTCTTTTCGATTTCCTCCCTTCGGTCGGGGGCGATGCCCAACAAAACGGGAATCCCGCCGGCTTCCCTCACCAGGGCGGCCAGGATGGTCGAGTTGCTGTCCCGGATCTGGCCGGGCATTATGGGTTGCCCGGGAGCGATCACCTCGTCGCCGGTGGAGAGGATGCCCACCCGTGGCCGGGGAAAGACGGAAATCTTCGTTATACCCAGGGACGCGAGGACTCCCAGCTGGGCCGGTCGCAGGATCAGGCCCTCGGGAAGCACCTTCATCCCTTTTTTGATGTCTTCGCCCTTGCGGCGGACGTTCTCGCCTTGACGCAGGGAAACCAGGGCTTTCACCCTACCGTCCCGGGTTTCGGAGTCCTCGAACTTCAACACGGCATCGGCGCCGGGCGGCAGCATGGCGCCGGTCATGATGCGCAGGGCCTCTCCCGTTTTGATTTCGCCCTCGAAGAGGGAGCCCGCCGCCAGTTCACCGATGACGAGGAGAGGGTTTTCGATATCGCCCGAGCGGACGGCGAAGCCGTCCATGGCCGAGTTATCGAAGGGGGGCAGGTCTTGATCCGAGTGGATGTCCTCGGCCAGAACGAGGCCGAGGGCCTCTTCGAGGGAGCTCGAGATCGGATCCAGACGGCGGGTCCGATCGAAAATGATTCCTTTTGCTTCTTCGACCGTGATCATGCTCTTTTCATCCCCCTAGGAAAAATAAACGCGTTCAAGAGTATAGCATTTTTAGCGATGGCGATCCGGCGTCCATTGCGGACGGGTGGCGATCTGACGATCATGAAGTCGAC
>DOBT01000259.1:24690-24974 GCA_003503675.1 Cyanobacteria bacterium UBA8530
GGGGGAAGTGATAGAGGCTAAGTGAGCATGGAGGAGATAATATGCCACACAGGAGGGCCATCGAGGACCTTAACCGTATTCTGGACATTCTTCCGACAGACGTTTCCGATCGGATCCGTCTCGATCCCCGTGTCGAGAGGCTGATCGAGATCGTCTTCGATCTGGGGCGTCCGGTGGAAATCCGTTTTTTCGATGGATTCGAGGACTTCGATGATCGCCTGGTCACGCGGGAGGACCTGAACTACGTGGTGGATCGGGTGGGAAGCTTCACCGAGGACAATCGC
>DOBT01000088.1 GCA_003503675.1 Cyanobacteria bacterium UBA8530
CGGAAGCACCTCATTGGCACTACGAACAACGAGATCCACGGGCGTAGCTTTGAAGAGATCGGGATCGTTCGGGGGATCGTCGTTCGTTCACCGAACATCTTCCAGGGTTTGTTCGGTGCCCTCAAGACGATAATCGGCGGCAATATCGCCACCTACGAGAAGATATGCGAGCAAGCCCGTAGCGAAGCTTACGACCGCATGGTGCAGCATGCGGAACACCTCGGCGCAAATGCGATCGTCGCCATGCGCTACGATGCCACCGAGTTCATCGCTGGGGTCACCGAAGTATTGGCTTACGGGACTGCGGTTCGTTTCACCAACTAAGACGTTCTTTGCAGTAGTTTCCTTCCATCCGGGGTNNGGATCGAAATTTGCTCTAAAACGTTCTTTGCAGTAAGCCCCTTCCATCCGGGGTTCCCCCTGGATGTTCATGACCTTTCCCCCATTTACTCGAAAAATTATCGACGGGCGTTCGCGCAAAAGGCGAGAATTCGTTCTCTATCCTCGATCTTTTCTTTTTCGATGCCCGAAGCGGTGTCGACCCCATCGGGTCTCACCCTCTCGATCGCCATCCGGACGTTCTCCGGTTCGAGCCCCCCCGCCAGGAAAAAAGGAGTCTTCCGATCGATCGATTTTAGTTTTTCCCAGTCGAAAGGTTTTCCGCTCCCCGCTTTAGGCGCGTCGAAAAGAAAGTATTCGACCCATTCGCGATAGGGTTCGAGGATTTTCTCCTCGAATTTTTCATCAACGGCTATCGCCTTGATCAATCGGTATTTCTTCGACAAAACACGGCAGAGATCCGGCGATTCCTGCCCATGCAACTGAACCATAGTGATTCCCAGGGCATCGGCGATCGCCTCGATCTCCTCGAATTCCTGATTGAAAAAAACACCGACGACCCGAGAAACAGAGATCTCATCGAGAAGAATTCTTGCTTGATCGATTGAAACCCTTCTGCGACTGGACGGCACGAAATTCAAGCCGACGAAATCCGCCGCGGCCTCTCTACAGGCTTTCGCTCCTTCGAGGCTGCGAATGCCGCAGACTTTTACTTTCAATAGCCCAGTTCCCAGAGCTTCTCGGCGATGTCGGGGGCCTCCATCAGGGCGGAGCCGATGAGGACGGCGTCGGCCAGGGGGCGGACCTTGTCGATCGCCTCGCGGTCCTTCAAGCCACTCTCGGCCACGAGCAGTCTTTTCTCGATATGGATGAGGGGCCCAAGCCTAGAAAAGACGTTTTCGTCGATTTCCAGGGTCCTGAGATTGCGGGAATTGACCCCGACGATGCGGGCGGAGGTCCCCAGGACTTCGAGAAGTTCTTCCTCGCTGTGCACCTCGACCAGGGCCGACATGTTCAGGGAGCGGAGGATCTGGAGCATCTCCTCGATCTCGATGGGATCCAGCAGGGAGGCCATCAGGAGGACGGCGTCGGCACCGAAGGACCTGGCTTCCCAGATTTGGTAGGGCTCCAGAATGAAGTCCTTGCACAACAAGGGAAGGCCGGTGTTCTTTCGCGCCAAACTCAGGTTCTCCAGTTTTCCCCCGAAGAAGGGCTCGTCGCAGAGCACCGAGATGGCCTGCGCCCTTCCTTCGTAGATCCGGGCGAGCTTTTCGGGATCGAAATCCGCCCTGATCAGCCCCTTGGAAGGGGAGCTTTTCTTCATCTCGGCGATGAGGCTCAAACCGGGGGCGCTCAAGGCCTTGAAGAAATCGAAATCGCTCGGAGCGATTGATCCTTTTATTTCCTCGAAAGGCATCTTTTTTTTACGGAGCAGCAAGTCCTCGGACTTCTGCGCCACGATCCGATCGAGAGCGGAAAAACTCTTGGTTATTCTCATTTTTGACTCTCTTCCCGGTAACTTTCGACCTTTCGCCAGGCTTCTCCCGATGAAAGCAAATCCTCGGCCAGGCGGTAGCCGCTTCCGATATCCGGGGTCTTTTCCGCCATCCAGAAACCCGCCGCGGCGTTCAGCAGGGTAAAAACGCGCAGGGCCTCGAATTCCTTTTCACTGCTTCCGGATAGGATGGTCGCGCAGAGTTCGGCGTTTCTTTCGGGATCTCCCCCCGTGATGGCCTCGAAAGAAACGGTTTTCAGCCCGATGCTTTCCGGTTCGAAAAGAGACTCGAAAATTTTTCCCTCTCGCAGTTCCCAGAACCTCGTCGGGCCGGTCAGGGTGATCTCGTCCAGTCCGTCGGATCCGACCATCACCAAAGCACGCTCGCTGCCCAACTCTTTCAAGGCCTGGATCATCAGGGGGGCTCTGGAAACATTGCTGACTCCGAGCACCTGACGGGTAGCGCCGGCGGGATTGGCGAGCGGCCCCAGGAAATTGAAGACCGTGCGAAAGCCGATTTCCCTGCGGACCGGGGCCACATGGGCCATGGCGGGGTGATAAAGGGGCGCGAACATGAAACCGAGCCCCTGGCTCTCGAGCAATTCCTCGACCTTCCGGGGGCCGAGATCGATGCGGATGCCCATCTTCTCCAAGACGTCCATGGAGCCGGAACGCCCGGTGTTCGAGCGACTGCCGTGCTTGGCGACCCTCACCCCGCCGGCGGCGAGGATGAAGGCGGCCATGGTCGAAACGTTGACCTTGGGGAGCCCGCTTCCTCCGGTGCCGCAGGTGTCGAAAACGGGGAAATCGACCGATACCTTGGTGCATTTCTCGCGCATGACCGTGGCGAAACCGGTGATTTCCTCTTCGGTCTCCCCCTTGGCCGAAAGGGCGGCGAGAAAACTGCCGATCTGAGCCGGGGTCAGTTTTCCGCCCATGATCTCTTCCATGATCCCTTCCGATTCCGCGCGGCCCAAATCCTGGCGATCGAGGAGCTTTTGAATGATGGTCTTGTAAGTCACTAGGCCTCCAGGAAATTGGCGAGCATGGCCTTGCCGTCGGGGGTGCCGATGCTCTCGGGGTGGAACTGAATGCCGTAAAGCGGCCAAGTTTCGTGCTGGACGGCCATGACCAGGCGATCCTCGATCGTCTCGGCCGTCACCCTCAGACAGGCAGGCAATGATTCTCGATCGCCCAGGAGGGAATGGTAGCGCATGACGGTGATCTCGGGGGGAAGGCCAGAAAAAAGGCCTTTCCCGTCGTGCCTTATTCTGCTCGTCTTGCCGTGGACGATGCGTGGGGCCCGGACGACATGGCCGCCAAGGTGATGGATGATGCCCTGGTGACCGAGGCAGACCCCCAGGATGGGGATGCGGGACCCCAATTCCCGGATGATCGGACCGCAGACCCCGAAATCCCTCGTTTTGTCGGGCGAGCCCGGCCCCGGCGAAAGGACGATGTGGGTGAAAGAACCTTTTTCGACTTCTTCGAGCGAAATCATGTCGTTGCGGCAAACCGTCGGCTCGTTTCCGAGTTCGCCCAGGTATTGATAGAGATTGAAGGTGAAGGAGTCGTAGTTGTCGATCAAAAGGATTTTCATTTTCTCGTCCTTTTCTCGAGGGTCATTCCCAGGGCGGCGAGGCCGCCTTTCGCCTTGTTCAGGCATTCCTGGTATTCCTTCGAGGGGTCGGAATCGAAGACGATGCCGGCGCCTACCTGAAGGTGGACTTCCTTGGGGAAAACCACCATGGTGCGGATGGCGATGCAGGTGTCCATGTTGCCGGTGAAATCGAAGTAGCCGACCGCTCCGGCGTAGATGGCCCTTCGATCGGGCTCTAATCTTCCGATGAGCTCCATCGCCCGAATTTTCGGGGCCCCCGAGACCGTTCCAGCCGGGAAACAGGCCCGCAGGAGGTCGAAGGAATTCTTTTCGGGTTTTATTTTGCCGCGCACGTCGGAGACCAGGTGCATCACATGGGAATAACGCTCGATGTGCAGGGGCTTTTCCACCTGTACCGTGGCGATCGAAGCCATGCGTCCCACGTCGTTGCGCCCCAGGTCGA
>DOBT01000053.1 GCA_003503675.1 Cyanobacteria bacterium UBA8530
TTTGCCGAACTCTTCCGGCGTTCGCAAGGCTCTGCGCGGCCTGAACGACTCCAAGCAGTTGTCTTCCGGCGCCCGCGAGAAGTTCGATCTCCTGATCCGCCGATACGCCCTTTCCTTCGGGATCGGGTTGGTGGAAGCGTGGGAGATCGACGAGGTCAACATTTTGCAGGCGACCTTCAAGGCCATGCGTCAGGCGCTCGAAAAAATCGACTTCGATTTCGCCCTGATCGACGGCAACAAGGCCATTCCTGGCTCAACCGAGCAACGGTTCCTGATCAAGGGCGACGAAAAGTCGATCTCGATCGCCGCGGCCTCGGTGATCGCCAAGGTCTACCGGGACGACCTCATGGTCGAGCTGGACCGCGAATTCCCCGGCTACGGCTTCGCCCGACACAAGGGCTACGGGACGAAAGAGCACCAGGAGAAAATTCTTCTCCTCGGTCCCACCCCGCAGCATCGCCGTTCCTTCCGCTGGGGCCCTACTTCCTGACCCTCGTAGAGACGGGCCCTTCTCTCCCGGTTTGAGGAGGATGACGGCCTCCTCGAGGGCATCCGAGATCTCTTGCATCGACGATTCCCTTCTTTGCCTGCCTATGTAAACCGATATCACGCGCTTTGCCGAGAAAAATGATTGAAGAATGAGACTTCGGTCACATTCTTTTAGGCCGAGATCCTTTAGGGTAGGAGCGTAGGCATATGCCTTATGAGCTAAGGAGGGTCGCAATGACGCAGGAGTCACATGCTCCCAAGGAGCCATGGCCTGGAATTTCGATGGACTGGCGAAAAAAGAACAACCTCAATGAGGAAACCCCCGAGATCGTCGCCATCTTCAAGCAAATCAAGAACTTGCGCGAGTGCGATCGGTCCTTGCGCTCCCTGCGCCGCAACATGGAACTGGACAACGTTCCTACCAGCCTGGAGGCGGACGTCCCTACCTACATCTCCGAAATCACCCCGCCTCCCCAGGACGAATTAGCCAATTTCCTGGATTCCTTCCTCCAACTGCGCCGGGAGAAGGACGAACTCGCGGACAAGATGGACGAACTGGTCGGTTTGATCGACAAGTTGCAGGAAACCGCCCACCGGCAGGCCGAAGAAATCGAAAAGCTGAAAAATCGCGGCTAACCCCGTTGCCCTCTTTGACCTATCACGGCTACGCTTGTTGGTCCCTTGAGGACGGGAAGACCCGGATCGTCCTCGACCCGGGGGGCTTCTGGAAATCTTTCGGGGCTCCCCCCGAAGGTTCCGCCAATGTCGTGTGCCTGACCCACCTGGATCCCGACCACGTGAACGGTCTTCCGCGGCTCACCCCCGAGCCGCCCGGAATCCTGCTCGCCCCCAGGAACCTCGATTCCCGCTGGGATTACCGCGCCGACTCCGTGAAAGTGGCGGACTGGATCATCACCCCCATCCCCCTTTCCCACCGCTTCCGACCCTGGGTCCCCCACCGCGGTTACCTCTTTTCCAAAGAAAACTTTCGCCTCCTCCACCTCGGCGACGGCAACAGAATCGATAGAAGAGACGTCGAACTCGGAGAGATCGACGTCCTGCTGTTGACGGTGGGCGGTTTTTTGGCCAACCCCTGTAGCGGTGCGCGTCTGGTTCGGGCCCTCGCCCCTCGACGGGTCTTCCCCATGCACAACTACTTTGCCTGGCAGGCGGAGTGCTTCGCCCGCCTGGTTCCTCGAGCCGAGATTCCGGTCCAAGGAAAGCGGATTCTACTTTTCGACTCCTGAAATTCCCTCGTAACCAGAACTTTATACCCCGGCGCGATCAAGTCTTGCTTTCGCGCGGGCTATTCGTTCGATTCGGTGGCCGTGCTCTCTTGGGGGAGAATTTCGGGGGGAAGGACTTTTTTCTCTACCTTCGCGGGCGGTGGAGTAAGCAGCCAATCGTCGGGACGAAGGGTGGGGGAAGGCGAGGTCTTCGGTTTTGCGGGGGCCTCGATGGGGAGGGATTTCGGCCGGGGGAAGGAACTGGGCGGGATATCCGCCAGGGTGGCTCGCATGAACCTGGCCCATAGGGGGGCACAGAGCGCCCCGCCGGTCGTTCCTCCGACCATCTTCGAGTTGTTGTCGTTGCCCACCCAGATGGTGGCGCAGAGGTCGGGGGTGAAGCCGATGAACCAGGCATCCCGGTGATCCGAGGTCGTGCCGGTCTTGCCGGCCGCCGGGCGTCCGAAGTAGGCGGCGGCGCCGGTTCCTCGGGTGACGACTCCCTGCATGCAATCCACCAGCACCCGCAGGGGTTCTTCCGGGAAGACACGGCGGGGCTTGGGCTTGTTGATCTCGATGATGCGGCCCGCCCGGTCCTCGATCTTGGTGACCAGGATCGGCTCGGTGCGCATCCCGTCGGCAGCGAAGACGCAGTAGGCGGAAGTGAGGTCCAGGGGCGTGACTTCGGAGGTTCCCAGGGCCAGCGAAAGGTTCGGCGACAGCTTGCTGGTGATCCCGAGGCGGTGGGCGGTCTCGATGACCTTTTCCACTCCCACTTGCTGGATCAATTTGACGGCGATGACGTTGTTGGATTTTTCCAGCGCCCGGCGTACGGAGATCGAGCCGTAGTAGTCATGGTCGTAGTTCTGCGGTGTCCACCACTCCCCGTTTCCGGCGGGATAGCTCACCGGGGCGTCGTTCACTACTTTGGAAGGGGAAATTCCTTCGCTGAAAGCGGTCAAGTAGACGAAGGGCTTGAAGGCGGAGCCGGGTTGGCGCAAGGCCTGGGTGATGCGGTTGAACTTGCTGGTGCCGTAGTCGATGCCCCCTATCAGGGTGCGGACGTAACCCGTCTTCGGCTCGATGGAAACCATGGCTCCCTGGGTGATGTTGATGTGCTTGTTGTCCTTGATCATGCGGGTGAGCATTTTTTCGGCGAGTTCCTGGGCACTCAGGTCCAGGGTCGAGAAGACGCGTAGCCCGCCGCGCATGACCTGATCCGCGCCGAAGCGCTCGGTGAGGCGCTGAAGCAGGTAGGAGGTGAAGTAGGGTGCCCGGTAGACGTGGTTCTGTTGGCCGGGATAGGTCAAGGCGGTCTTCACGGCGGTCTCGACCTCCGGGGGGGAGATGAAGTTCTGCCTGCTCATGAGCTGCAGGACCAGTTTTTGGCGCCTCTTGGCGAGGTTGGGGTTGTGATAGGGGGAGTACATCTCGGGGCCCTTCAGGAGACCCGCGAGCAGAGCGCTCTCGGGCAGGGTCAGTTTGGTGGCGCTCTTGCCGAAGTAGGTCTGGGCGGCCGCTTCGATGCCGAAAGAGTTGTGGCCCCAGAAGACCTGGTTGAGATAGAGTTCCAGGATCTGTGATTTGTTGAACCGGTGCTCGATCTGAATGGCCAGCCAGGCGTCGGCGAGCTTGCGGGGCAGGGTGCGGGAGGGGGAGAGGAAGAGGCTTTTGGCGAGTTGCTGAGTCAGGGTGCTGCCACCCTGGAAGTGATCGCCTTCCGAGAGGTTGATGAGCAAGGCCCTGAAGATCCCGCGGGGATCGATCCCTCGGTGGTGGAAGAAGCGTTCGTCCTCGATGGCGATAACCGCTTGCTGGACGCTTTGGGGGATGTCGCGCAGGGGCACGACGATGCGGTTCTCTTCCCCATGGACGTTCGCGATCAGGCGTCCCCGGCAATCGAAGATCTTGGTGGTCTCGAAGGGCACGTAGGACTGGAGGCTGCCCACGTCGGGCAGTCGGGCCAGACTGAAGATCAGCCCCGAAGCGGCCCCCAGTGATCCCACCGCCAACATGGAGGAGGCGAAGGAAAGGACCGTCCAGTACCAGGGCTGCCTAGGGGCGTTCTTTTTATAGCGGGCTGCTTCGCGCCTGGACACGGCGCTAGGCGGCTGTGGCTTCGGGGCCAGCGTTTCCCGTTTGAATTCGTTCGACATCGCTCAATTTTCCGGCACGGAAGTTCTGCCTATACAGCATAGCCGACCGCACTGAAATGCACAAGAATTAGGATCTGCAAGCAACATGCAGGACTGCGTCGAGCGCCTGGGAGGCCTTCTTGGCCACGTCGACGACTTCCTCATGGCAGGTGGAGGCCTGGGCATCGGGCGAAACCGCCACGTTGGTGATGCAGGAGATGGCGAGCACCTTCATCCCGAGAGAGGCGGCGAGGTTCGCCTCCGGAACGGTGGACATGCCCACCGCGTCGGCGCCGGTCTTCTGAAGCCAGCGCACCTCGGCCGGGGTCTCGTAGGTGGGGCCGAGGAGACCCGCGTAGACTCCCGCTCGCATGGAGACCCCCGCGAAAGCCGCGTCCCTCATCACTTGATCGCCCCAGGCCTGGTCGTAGACGTTCCTCTGACCCTCGCCCTCATGCCTGGGAAACTGCAGGTTCAGGTGGTCGCGGATCAACATGAGGTCGCCCGGCCACCAGCCCGCTTTCAGTCCCCCCGCGGCGTTGGTCAGGATCAGCTTGCGGAGGCCGATTTTCTCGAAGAGGCGGACGATGCAGGTGGAATGCTCGAGGGGATGGCCCTCGTAGAGGTGGAAACGGCCGCGGGCGATGAGGACCACCGGTCCACCGGGGATGCGTCCGAAGCTCAATACCCCCTGATGGCCCGCCACGGTCGTCTTGGGCAGCCCCTGGATCCTTCCGTAGGAGACGTCGAATCGATCCTCGAGATCCTCCAGCACCACGATCCCCGAGCCGAGCACGATGCCGAATTCGGGGCGCAGGGGCAGGCGGCTGGAATCGAAAAAATCAGAAAAGTTCGCTTCCATGGACGAAGATTCCTTCCCTTCGAAAATTGATCCCTTCCATCATGCGACAAACGGGTGGTTTTGACTAGGCGGAACCCGCAGAACCGAAGATCAGGGTGAAGAATTCTTCCGCCTTCCGCATCCCCTTCCGGTACCAGACGGTTTCGGGCGAGAGGGGCTGGACGAGGATGGTCAAAGCCCCGAGGCGCCTTCCCCCCAGGATGTCCGTGAACAGCTGGTCCCCGACCACGGCCACTTCACTTTCCTTCAGCCCCATTTTTCCGAGCGCTTTCCTGAAACCGAATCTCAGGGGCTTGGCCGCCCTGATCAGGAAGGGGAGGCCGAGGGGATCGGCAATTTTTGCCACCCGCGACGATGACCTGTTGTTCGAAACGATGAAGAGGGCGACATCCCTTTTCAGCCCCTCGACCCAGGCGGCTATCTCGAGCCGGACTCCTTCTTCTGCGCTCGCCACCAGGGTCTCGTCGAAATCCAGGAGCAACCCGCGGATCCCCCGCTCCAGCAGGAAATCCTTTTCGATTTCCGTGACGCAGGAAAAGAAATGGTCGGGGGTCAGCAGTCGCATGGGCATCCTTCCGTCCGCAACAAGGACCACTCCGTCGCTTCGGGGGTGGGGAGGCTGATCTTTTGCCCGGGATGAGCCCGAGGAAGCGATTTTCCCTCCTCGTCCCGGATCTCGGCTACCTCGAAACGAACGTTCTTTTCAGGGTCGAGCAATTCGATGGAATTGCCGAGGACGATGGTGTTGCGAACCTCGACCGTTGCCAAGCCGTTCTCCCAGGAAAGGATTCTGCCGGCGAACTCGCGGGGCCGGTGCGCGGAGGCTTCGAGGTAGGCATGATCCCCCGGCCCGGGCGCTCCGAAAAAGAAGCCGGTGCTGAAGCCGCGGTGCGGCAAGAGAATCAATTCTTCCAAAAGGTCTTCCACCTGGTAGGAATCGTCTCCCAGGCGATCGATGGCCGCCCGGTAGGCTTTCGCCACTCCCGCGGCATAGTAGGCGCTCTTGGCCCTTCCCTCCACCTTGAAGTATCGGACTCCGGCCTTCGTCAGGAGGGGCAGGTGCTCGATCATGCAGAGGTCCCTCGAACTCAAGATATAGCTGCCATGACCGTCCTCTTCGACGGGGAAGGACTCCCCGGGTCTTTTTTCCTCGATCAATCGATAGTTCCAGCGGCAGGTCTGGGCGCAAGCACCCTGGTTGGCGTCACGCTCGGCCAGGAAGTTGCTCAAAAGGCATCTCCCGGAGTAGGCCATGCACATGGCCCCGTGGACGAAGGCCTCCAGTTCGACTTCCGGCGCCTCTTGGTGGATCTCCGAGATTTCGTTTAGCGAGAGCTCC
Organism: Cyanobacteria bacterium UBA8530; assembly: GCA_003503675.1. GTDB lineage: Bacteria > Cyanobacteriota > Sericytochromatia > S15B-MN24 > UBA8530 > UBA8530. The sequence continues at coordinate 6,052 of DOBT01000053.1, forward strand.
CGCGCCAGGATGATGCGGGAAACCCCGTTTTTTACCCAGAAGCGGGCCGAACGGGCGTTGAGGGTGTTGGCCTGGGTGCTGAGGTGGATCGGGATCCCCAGGGGGAGCACCGTCTCGAGAACGCCGGGATCCGCCACCACCAGGGCGTCGGGTTCGAGCTCCCGGATTTTTCCCAGGTCTTTTTCGAGGCTTCTCAAGCCCGCGGGATGGGGATAGGCGTTGAGGGTCAAATAACTCTTGGTTTTCTTTTTCTTGGCGTAGAGGATGGCTTCGGAAAGGGAATCCCAGTCGAAAGCCGCAGCGCTGCGCAGGCTGTATTCGCTCGTTCCGAGGTAGACCGCATCGGCGCCGTAGGCGATGGCGTAGCGAAGTTTCTCCATGGAGCCGGCGGGCATGATCAGTTCGGGCTTTTTCATGGGTTCGATCTTAACATGGAACCCTGATAGTTGCGCTGGGCCTGGATCTGCTCGGCGAGGGTCCTCGAGAAACGGTGAGTCCCGTTCCCCTTGGCGACGAAATAGAGGTAGGGGGTTTCTTGGGGGGCCAGAACCGCCTTGATCGAGGCCAGGCCGGGATTGGCGATGGGACCGGGGGGAAGCCCGGAATAACGGTAGGTGTTGTAGGGAGAGGCGATCCGGATATCGGCCAGGCTCAGGCCTTTTTGGCTCTGGTGTCGGCCCAGGGCATATTCGACCGTCGGATCGGAGCCGAGCGGCATGGCGGTGCGGAGGCGGTTGAAAAAGACCCCCGCTATCAAGGGGCGCTCGGAGGGAATCTTCGCCTCCAGCTCCACGATCGAGGCGAGGGTTATCACCCGGTGAAAATCCAAACTTCCTTTTTTCGCCTTCTTCCAGGTGGGGAGGACCAGCTGTTGAAAGCGCTTGAGCATCAGCTCGACCACCTGGGACTCGGTGCTTCCCGGGCCGAGGTAGTAGGTGTCGGGGAAGAGATAACCCTCGAGAGTGGCTTCCTCCGACAGGCCCTTGAGCCAGGGAAAGCGCTCCACATAGAGATAGGCGTGGGCGAAATCGAGAAAACGCTCGGGCTTGCCGAGCCCCTGGCGTTCGATTTCCCGTGCGATTTGGCGCAAGGAGTAGCCTTCCGGAATGGTCAGGCGGATGGAATCGCTCTGGCCGCCCTCGAGCAGCTCGATGATGTCCATGACCGTCATTCCCGGAGAAAGGTCGTATACCCCCGCCTTGATGGTCCGATCCTTGCCCGTCAAGCGCGAGGCCAAGGTGAAGGCGAAAGCGCTGTTGATGAGCCCTTCCTCCTTGAGGTGACCGGCGAGGGAACGGACCCCCTGTCCCGACTCCACCTCGAAGACGATGCTTTCCTGGCTGAAAGGCCGGGCCGGCAAGAAGGGCATGAAGCAGAAAAGGCAGACAAAGAAGAGGACGCACCCGATCAGGCCCATTTCGAGCTTTCCGAGGCCCTTGCCGAAAGGAGCGAAGTAGCCCTTTTCGTTATTCTTTTTGAAGACAGCGAAAAGCCGGTCGAACTTCATGGGACATTTTTCTCGATCTTCTCCACCCGGCGTCCGTTGAAGATCTCGGTGGTCAGGCGGACCAGGTCATCCCCTTCGACGGGCAGCGCTTTTTCCCTGATTTCGACCGCCTCGACCGGTTGCGCGGGCGTTTCGGTCGCCGGCTCCGGCCGGCTTTCCGGCTGACGGGCGGCGTCCTTGATCTCGGTCCGGTAGGGGATCACCCTTCCGAAGGTTTCCTTGAGTGCCTGTTCGAGGGTTTGTTTCTTGCGGGGGTCCTGGAAGAAGTCCTTCCAGGCTTTTGGAAGGGCGATGACCAGGGTGCCGTCGGAAAGGGACATGGCGGCGCTCTCCAGGATGCCGGCCACCGGTCGGGAAATCCCCTTGATGGCGGCGATGAGCCCGTCGAGGTTTTCGATTTTTTCGTTTTTCCCCGCAAAGACGGGGGCCTCTGCGCTCGTCGAAGACAAGAGGTTTTCAGCTTTTTCGACTTGCTCGATCTTTTCTTTTTTGGGCGGGGGGACGGAAGAGGGAAGGCCCCAGTTTTCCGCCCTTTCCTCGAGAGCGCGCATCCTTTGCAAGATTTGTCCCAGATCGACGGCTTCTTCCCGGACGCACAGCTTGATGAGCACCAGTTCGAGACCGATGGTGGGGGAGATGCCCGACAAGCGGAGGCTCGCCTCGGCCCTGGAAAGTTCGTCCAGGTTGAGGATGAGGTCTTCTTTCTTGAAGCGCGCCGAGAGGCGGTAAAGCTCTTCTTTTTGACTGTTGGGTATTTCCAGGCTATCCAACTTGGCGGGATCGCCTTTCGGAACGACCGACAAGAGGGCGAGGTGGCGGAAGACCTCGATGAGTTCTCGGAGTACCGCCTGATGTTCGAAGCCCGAGAAGATCAAACGGTTGGCCTGGGTGATGGCTCCCGCAACGTCCTTCTCGGCCAGGGCGTTGATCAATTGGATGGCGCCCTCGACGGGAATGATGCCGAGCGCCGTGCCCACGTCCACTTCACCGATGGGCTGGCCGGAGTAGACCGCGCTGAGTTGATCCAGCAAGCTGAGGCCATCCCTCAGCCCTCCTCCCGAGCGCCGGGAGATCAGCTCGAGCCCTGCTCGTTCGATGTTTATCCCTTCCTTTTCGGCGATCTTCTCGAGGTGGTCGGACATCTTGCCGAGGGGGATCCTGCCGAAGTCCAGGCGCTGGCAGCGGGAATGAATGGTGGCCAGCACCTTGTGGGGTTCGGTGGTCGCCAGGATGAAAAGCAGGTTGGGGGGCGGTTCCTCGAGGGTCTTCAGGAGAGCGTTGAAGGCCTCCTGGGTCAGCATGTGGACCTCGTCGATGATGTAGACCTTCTGGCGGGCGGCGACGGGGGCCAAGCGAACCCTTTCCCTCAGCTCCCGAATGTCGTCGATGCCCCGGTTGGAGGCGGCGTCGATCTCGTGGACGTCGAGGGAGTTGCACTTCTCGATAGCCAGGCAGTTGGCGCACAGGCCGCAGGGCTCCACGGTCGGTCCCACCTCGCAGTTGATCGATTTGGCGAGGATACGGGCGGTCGAGGTCTTCCCCGTGCCGCGTGGTCCCGTGAAAAGATAGGCGTGGGCCAGCTTCGATTGCTGAACGGCATTGGACAGGGTGCGGACGATCGCCTCCTGACCCACCAGATCGGCGAAGGTCTTGGGGCGGTATTTGCGGTAAAGGGCTAGGTAACTCATCCTTTGATTATAGGACATTAGGGAATCCTTGAGAACATCGATAACCTCGAAAACCTTGAAAACCCCTATCCCCTGTGACACAATGGCGACGTGAACTTTCGCTTGATCACTTCTTTCGGCCTCGTCGCCACCGCTCTTCTGCTGTTGCCCCTCAGCCCCATCCTGGCGGGCTTGTTTATCTTGAGCGCCGCTTTCCGGGGAAAGACGTTTCATTTTCCCGATCGCCTCTGGAGCTTCCTGCTCCTGGCGGCCGCCGTTTCCATCCTTTTTTCCGTGGACCGCGGTCTCTCTCTCCCCGCCCTCTTCCTTCTCTACGGCTACTTCCTGATCCTGCAAACGGTTCGCGCCGCCGCGGACAGTGAACAAAAGAGAGTTTTTCTGGCCCGCTGCCTTTTCTGGCCGGCCACCGCCTGTGCCGCCTTCGGCATCATTCAGTCCCTCTTCAACCTGCGATTCGATGGACGCTGGGGGCCCTTGCTGATCCGCCTCGGAACCGAGGACGGGCGCGCCAATTCCATCTTCTATCATCCCAACATCCTGGCCGGCTACCTTCTGCTCGCGCTCGGATTCGGCTTCTTCCTCCTGGAAAAGGAAGAGGGAATAAAGAATCGTTGGCTGCTCGGGGGAGCTCTCGGCTTGATCTTCGTTTGCCTCGTCCTCACCCAGTCCCGCTCGGCCTGGATCGGGGCGGCCTTGGCGATCGCCGCCATCGGAGCCCGTGCCGGCCGAAAAGTTTTCCTCGGCATCCTTGCCGGAACGGCCGCGGCCGTCGCCCTTTTCTTTCAATCCATCCTGCGGCGCCTCAGCACCCTCTTCTCTCTGGACTTCTTCTCCAACGCCAACCGTCTGCGGGCCTGGAAAAGCGCCCTGGGAATGATTTCCGAGCGTCCCCTCTTCGGCTTCGGTCCCGGAACCTGGGGCAAGGTCTATCCCTCCTTCCGCGATCCCCTCGAACTGGAGCGCCTGCCCCATGCCCACAACATGTACCTTCACCTCGGGGCCGAGTACGGACTGATTCCGCTGTCTTGCCTTCTGCTCGTCCTTTTCAACGAAGTCAGGAACGGCTTGAAGAAAGAAGGCGCCTGGCCCATCGCCTGCGTCCTGGTCGGCTTCCTGTTGCTCAACCTCTTCGAGTTCGTTTTCTCGGAAGGACGCAACTCCATCCTCTTCTTCGCGGCACTGGCCTTGCTGCCTTCTCCCGAAAAGAAACAACAAGGCAACGGATAGAAGAAATCCGCGCAAGGGCTCTTCCTTATCCTGGGAAAGGTTGCCAGGAAAGGAGCCCTATTTTGAAAGAGTATTCTCTGCTGTTGTTCGGGGTGGTGGTCATGGTGGGGTGCGCCCATGTCCCCGCGCCGCTCGGTTTCCAATTCCCCGGGACACAACCCTCGGTGGGATCGCCCCTGTTTCCGAACCTTCCCGAGGGGCGCCCCGATTTGCTCCTGCCCCCTCCGGGCAGTGACTCCCCCCCGCTCGTCTTTCTCAATCCCCAACCGGGCCAGATCGACCCCGAGCCCGTCCAGCCGCTCCCGGCTCCCCCCACCGAACTGACCGCGGCCGAACAATTCATCTTGAAACAAGCCAACGACGCCCGCCAGGCGGCCGGAGCCTCGCCCCTGGTCGCCGACAAGGCGATCACCCAAATCGCGCGCGGTCGTTCCCTGGATATGGGGACGCGCAACTACTTCGGGCACGTCAACCCCGATGGCAAGAACGCCCTCGATCTCTTGCGCGAAGCCGGGATCAGCTATCGTTCGGCGGGGGAGAACATCGGCAAGGCCGCCGGCAAC
>DOBT01000017.1:0-12728 GCA_003503675.1 Cyanobacteria bacterium UBA8530
CGCCAGGGCCAGGGCCAGGGCGCTCAATCCGGGGGCATGGATCCCGTCGTCGTTTGAAACCAGAATTCGCAAAGAAGGTCTCCTATCCATTTTTTTTGCGGCGCAGGAACAAGATGAGCGCCCCCGCTCCGAAGAGGAAAAGTCCGATCCAACCCAGGCGACGCAACACCAGGACGATGCCTTCGAGGTTGTTTCCCAGGAGGAAGGACAACCCTGCAACCACGGCGACCCAGCAAAAGGCGCCCGCCGAGTTGAAGAGGAGGAAGCGGGGATATGGCATGCGGATTATCCCCGCGAGGGGCCCCGCGAAGATCCTCAGGATGGCCACGAAGCGACCGAAGAAGACGGCCCATTCGCTGCGGGGACGAAAAAGCAATTCCGCTTCTTCCAGTTTCTCGCTGGTGATCCCGAGCCAGCGGCCATGCCGCAAAAGCAGGGCGCGCCCCCCCTTGAGACCGAGCCAGTAGCCCAGATTGTCGCCCAGGATGGCGCCCGCAACGGCCATGAGAAAGACCCCCTGGATATTCAGCACTCCCTGGCCGGCCAGGATGGCCGCCGCGATGATCAGGGTCTCTCCGGGTACGGGAATTCCGGCGTTCTCGAGCATGATGCCCAAGAAAACCGCGAGGTAGCCCCAGTGTTCGAGCCAGGGAATGAGGGAAGCGATGATTTCTTCCATGCGAATGAGCCGAGCTCCAGACTCTCCCTTGAGAATGACGATTCTACTTCGCCCCGTCGCGCCAGTCAAATGAAGGGAAAGCGATTCCTACTTCCTCTTTTACAGCGGAAAAGGTACACTGACGGTCAAAAGGAGGCGACCTTGGCTGAAAAGGAAAAGATTCTGCAGCGACTGAAAAAGATCGAGGGACAGGTCAAGGGCATCCAGAAGATGATCGAGGGCAACCGAGGCTGCGAGGATACCCTCACCCAAATGATCGCCGCCCGTGCGGCCATGGACAAGACCATCGGCCTGGTGGTCGAGAGCGAGGTCGAGAGCTGCATCGGCAGCCATTCTCCCGAAGACCTCAAGGCGGACTTCCTGCGCCTGCTGGATCTCCTCCTCAGGGTTCGCTAGTCACTTCTTCATTTCGGGCTTCTTCAGCCAAGCGACAATCTTGTCGTTGGCCGCGGTGAGTTCCCGATAGCCCGAGGTGAAGAGCACGCTGGCCTCTGACAGGGGCTTCTGAGCATCCTTGGGCTGCACCCCCGTGCGGTAGGCCCCGAAAAAGACGCTCGCTCCCGCAACGATCAGATCGCAGCCCTTGATCAAGCAATCGTGCTCCAATTTGACCCGGGAAGGGACGCTCATGACATGAATGGCGCGATCGCCTTTCTGCAGGGACTGGAAGGTTTCTTCCATTTTTTTGAGCTCGGCGGGATTTTTGCGCGAATAGGCCCCGTTGACCATCCCTGAAAAGCGGGTGGTATCGCTCTGGAAGGCCCTCAGAGTGGTCCGCAGTTCCTGGATGTAGCGGGTCTCCTGCTTGCTGATGGGGCCGGTAGAGGGCGAGGCATTCGGTTGAGTCGCTGCCCCAGCGATAGCCAAAGCGATAAGGAACTCCTGCATTTCTCCCCCTCTCCTTTGTTGAAAACGGTCCTATGGTAGCTCCGTCGCCCGTTTTCGTCCAGCCTATACCCCTATGGGGTATATTGTGATAGGATGAAGAAAAGGAGGTGCCATGAACCCAGTTTCCTATCCGGCCGCCGCAGCGGCGGGCTTGCTTTCCTTTCTCTCGCCCTGCGTGCTTCCCCTCATCCCCGGATATCTTTCCTTTCTTTCGGGGGTCTCCCTCAGCGACCTCACAGAAAGCGACAAGGTTTCGAGCCGGGTGGTCTTCAACGCCATCGCTTTCAGCCTGGGCTTCACGTTGATCTTCGTTTTTCTGGGGGCCTCCGCCACCCTGGTGGGTTCTTTCCTTCTGGCCAAGCTCGCCTTGTTGACCAAAATCTCGGGGGGCTTGATCGTCCTGTTGGGCCTTCACACGATGGGGCTCACTCCCATCAAGTGGCTTTACCGCGAGAAAAGGTTCAATTTCACCCGCAAACCCGTGGGCCTGCTCGGCTCGGTTGGGGTGGGAATGGCCTTCGCCTTCGGCTGGACCCCCTGTATCGGCCCCATCCTGGCCGCCATCCTCACCTATGCCGGAACCCAACAATCGGTCGGCCTAGGCATCGGGTTGCTCGTCGCCTACTCGGCATCACTGGCAGTTCCCTTCATCTTGACCGCTTTTTTGGCCAAGCCCGCCTTCCGCTTCCTCAACCGCATCAAGGCGAAAATGAAGTATGTCGAATGGGGAGCGGGCGGATTGCTGATTGCCATCGGTTTGCTGATCTACACCGACAACCTCTCGAGACTGGCTTCGTTCACCCTTCGCTAGAAAAGGAGCAGAAATTGAAGAAAATCGCCATCGCCGCCTTGTTTCTCCTGGCCTCGACCCTTCCCGCCAGCGCTCTCCAGGAAGGAGACAAGGCCCCTGATTTCAGCCTGCCGCTCGTTCAAAGCCAAAAGGCCCTGAAACTGTCCGACTACAAGGGCAAGGTCGTTCTGGTCAATTTTTGGGCCACCTGGTGTCCCCCCTGCCGGGCCGAAATCCCCGGCTTCATCAAGGTTTACGAGAAAAATAAAAAGAAGGGCTTCGTGATCCTCGGACTTTCGGTGGACAAGGAGGGCCCCTCGACCGTGGCTCCCTTCCTCAAGAAAAACAAGGTTTCCTATCCCGTCGCCATGGCCGATTCCAAGAGCATGGACGCCTACGGCGGCATCCGCGCCATCCCCACCTCCTTCCTGCTCGACAAAAAGGGAAGGATCGCGAAAAGCGTCGTGGGAGAGTTCGCCGAGGCGGACCTGCAAAAAGCGATCGAGCCCCTGTTGAAGTGAACAAAAAAAGAGAGCGAGAATTTTTTCTCGCTCTCTTTTTTTGTTTATTTTAGGGATTGACCGATGGGGGAGTGGGGCGATCGCTGTTGGAAGGATTGACCGNNTGGGACGATCGCTGTTGGAAGGATTCACCGATGGAGGAGTGGGACGATCTTCGGGATCGTATACCCGGTAGCGCTCGGATGAGGTCTCGACCTGGTGGGTGACTTCCTTGAAGAAGGGGGAGGAGCCCCACCCGCCGTTCATGAGGTTCTTGGCGGCATCGTACTCTTCCGAGGAAATCTGACTATCGCTGTTCTTGTCCATCCGGTGGCGGATGTAGTCCTTGATCTCCTTCTCGTCGAGCTTCTGGTCACTGTTGGCGTCGGCCATCTTGGTAAAAGAGTTGTCCAGCTTGTAGCTGAAGTTGCGGCGCTCGTAGACCTTGTAGTCGCCCTCACGGCCCTGGTATTCGTCCGTATGCCAGGAGTCCCGGGAAACCTTTTCCGAGGACCAGGTGCCGACGTCGATCTTCCCGTCGGGGGTGGAGAAGAACCCGGCTTGATCGAAATGGGACAACAGCTCGTGGGTGGCCTTCTCGCCCAGCTCGTCGACCTTCTCCTCGATGAACTTCTTCAGTTCTTCGCCCGAGATGTCCTCCTTGGTGGACAAGAGTTTGATGAAGTCATCGGCGGTCTTGGGGCTGTACATGCCCAGGGTGACCTTGAACTTTTCCCATCCGGAGACGTCGCCGCTCTTGTCCTTATCATAGGCCTCCAGGAGTTTCTGGCTGACGTACTCCTTGATCTCCTCCTTGGAGAGGACGGAGTCGGCATTCTTGTCGATCTTCTTGGCTTCTTCTTCCTTGAGCTTCTGGTAGTTGGGGATGTTGAGGGAGTCCTGGTAGATCGCCGATGTGCTTTCTTGCTTGAGGTCGAGGGCGCCGTCCTTGTTGCCGTCGAACTTCTTCAGGACCTCGTTCGTGTTGGTTTCCACTCTTTTGAGATGCTTCTTGTCGTTGGGATTGAAACCCGAGGGACCGTTGATTGCCATCCTATCCATCCTTTCGTTTTTCTACCACCAAAAAGGATCCATTCCCTCTCTATCGGGGAAAGAGTCGGGATCGATGCTGAATTTTTCCTAAGAAGAGGTAAAATATAGGTTAAAAAAAGGACCCCCTTGCGGGGGCTCTTTTTTGACTAGATGCGGGGCTTCGGCTGGAAGCAGTTCCGGCAGTAGACCGGTTTGCCCGAGGTGGGCTCGAAGGGGACGGTCGTCTCCACGCCGCAGGTGGCGCAGATGGCCTTGAACATGGGACGGCTGTCGGTGGAAACCGAAGGGGTCGTTCCAACGGCGTAGCTGGGTTTCGGCCGGTTGTAGCGCTTCGGAGCGGCCTTTTTCTTGAAGGCCATGGCGTACTCGAGGTTTCTTTTGGCCTTTTCGGCCTTGGTTGAATTCTTACCCATTATCTTGCTTCCTTCTGAAAGCAGTCGTGGCAGAAGACCGGACGGGAACCGCTCGGCTTGAAGGGTACCTGGGTCTGGACTCCGCAGGAACTGCAGGTGACTTCGAACATCTCGCGGGCGCCGCGACCTTCTCCACGGTTGGCCTTGGCGGCCGCCCGGCAGGTCTTGCAGCGACGAGGAGGATTGTTGAATCCTTTCTCAGCATAGAACTCCTGTTCCGACACGGTGAAGGCAAATTCTACCCCGCAGTCGGCACAAGTGAGGTTCTGCTCTGTGAACATGGTCATTAAACGAGGATCTCCTTTTCTCTCTGAAATAAAAAGGGCTGCGCCGTCAAAGCGCACTCCCTACCTTCAACAAACGTTTTAGGCGAAGTTCGCCTTCGCTAGCATAAATATACCACCGAAAGGTCCCCGCGTAAAGGAGGTTTCTTCCCGGCAAGAGGGGATCGCCAAGGCGATCCCCTCTCGAACGTTAGAGGTCCACGAACGTGGGTATAATGAAATCGATCCGAATGGGATCGCCCCCGTCGCATCCTCTCCCGACTGTTCGGTGATGATCCGGGGGCTTGTTTCATGACTGGACGATCGCAGCCGGGGCCTCGAGCTTGGTGACGAAAGGCGCCTGCTCCGACGCGAAGGCGAGCATCTCGTTGATGACTTCGTTGACAGATTTCTTGTCAACCTTGGAGAGAGAGAGTACGTTGATCCAGTTTGACTCCGAAAGAGCAACACGAGTGGTCAAGCCTTCCATGCAGATCTTCTCCTTTGAAGTTCCCCGGCGACAATTCATTTTAAACTAATGTTATCCTAAATACAACAATATTTTTATTCCCCGACGTGGGGGAGGACTTCTTCCAGAAAGACTCTCACCCGCTCGAAAGAAACCTCCAGTTTCCTCATGCTCTCCGGGAGGAGGTCATCCCGGTCCGATTTCGCTTCCTGCTCGATTTCCTTGCTCAAAGAAGCCATCTCCCCGGCCGTCATGCTCGCGCAGGCCCCTTTGAGGGTATGGGCATGCTCGCTCAGAGAAGCGAAATCCTTTTTCTCGAACGCGCTTTTCAAATCCGCCACCAGCTCCGCGGTCGTCGAAAGGAAGAACTTCAGGAGATCGAAAAGCACCGCCTCGTCGCCACGACAAACCTCCTGCAATTCCGAGAGCCGAAGGGGAATCAGCGAGGCTTCCTGCTTCGGGCTCTCTTCCTTCCAGTTCAGCCAATCCTTCAGGACGCCCTGCAACTGCCGCAAATCGAAAGGCTTGCCGAGAAAACCGTCCATCCCGGCGGCGAGACAGCGCTCGCGATCCGCCTCCAGGGTATTGGCCGTAAGGGCGATGATGGGCAGCCTTTGATGGGAGGAATCTTCTTTCGAGCGAATGAGCGCCGTGGTTTGGAAGCCGTCCATCACGGGCAAATGGCAGTCCATGAGCACCAGTCGATAGGAGTTGACTTCGATCATCTCGATGGCCTGCCGACCGTTCTCGGCGACGTGTGCCGAAAGCCCCAGCTTTTCGAGCAGCAGTAGCGCGATTTTTTGGTTGACCAGGTTGTCCTCCACCAGCAGGACCGGAGCCCCTTCCTCCGCCAGGCGAAGGGGCGTGAGGGGCGATAATTCCGGCAGGGCTTCCGCAGGCTCGAAAAGTACACTGAACCGGAAGGCGCTTCCCTGTCCCTCGCTGCTCGCTATCTCCAGGGTTCCCCCCATGAGGCCGATCAGCTGGTTCGAGATGAAAAGTCCCAACCCCGTTCCGCCGTATTTCCGGGCGGTGGACCCGTCGGCCTGGGTGAAGGGTTGCAAGAGTCTTCGGCGATCGCTCTCGGAGATCCCGATCCCCGTGTCGCGAACGGTAAAAATAAGCTTTTGGCCTTCGCTCACCACCTCAACGGTCACCTGGCCGCGCTCGGTGAACTTGAGGGCGTTTCCGACGAAATTGAAGAGGATCTGGCGCAGTCGATGGGGATCGCCCCTCAGGGCGAAGGGAGTGGCGGGATCGATCAAAGCCTGCAAGGCTAGTCCCTTTTCATTCGCCTTTGGCTTCAGCAATTCCACCACGCTCTCGACCAGTGCCCGCGGGGAGAAATCGATTTGCTCGATCAGCAGCTTGCCTTCCTCGAGCTTGGTGGTGTCCAGGATGTCGTCGATGAGGGTCAAAAGGTCCTTGCCGGCGCCTTGAACCAACACGGCGAACTTTCGCTGTTTCTCGTCGAGGGGAGTGTCCAGCAACAGGTCGATCATGCCCAGGATGGCATGCATGGGAGTGCGGATTTCATGGCTCNNGGAGATCCTGCTGCACGGCTTCCTGGTGTTTTTCCTCCTCCTCGATCGGCTGGGCGATCCTGCGAGAGAACCAGTAACCCACCACCGCATAGGCCAATAAACCCAGGAGGAAGAGCCCGAGGGAGATCTGGGCTAGAAACAGGCGTTCCTGTAGATATTGGGCGGCGCTCATGTCGATTCCCAGAATGCCCACCGCTTTTCCGTCACTCCTCTTGATGGGCGCGAAACCGGAAATCCAGGTTCCCCACTTGTCTCGAACGAGTTCGGTGCTGGCGGCGGGGCCATCGATCCCCTTGGGAAGCTCTCGATCCTGGAGAGAATCGAAGTTCTCGCCGAGCTTCGCGAAGACTTCGCTGTCCGGTGATTCCGCGTCGACCACGAACTGCCAGCTTCCTTTTTTTTCGGGGCGCATGGTGTAGACGTCGCGGACCCCGTCGCTGAGCTTCCTGCGGACGATCAGGTAATCCTTGAGCTTCTTGTAGTCGGACGAACTTTCGCTTTTCAGCCTTTCGTGGAGGTCCCCGTCGATCCCGACGGCGATCAGGCTGGCGTTCACCTTCAATTGACCGCGCAGCTTCTCGAAGAAAATGCGGTTGGTGGAATCGAAGAAAAGTCCGCAGACCAGGCACTGGGTCAAAAAGAGGAAGATCGCGATGAGGCGGGTTTGAACTTTAAACCTCGGCAAGAAAGGGCCGAATCACTTCTTGCTCGGGATGAAACCGCTGAAGAGAAACAAGGTCAGCTGCTCGCGCAACTGGGGCTCTACTTCCTTGAACTCGATCCCGGTCGCCTCCTCTTCGACCCAACTGATCGCCCCTAGCAAGGGCAATTGAATCCCGGCTTCGAGGATCAGCTGCAGTTCGATGGGAGTCCCGATGGCGCGCTTTCCCCCCATGCCTATGACTTTCATTCCCCCGCCCGAAAGGTTATTCGTGCGTGCCAGGCGGAAGAAATCGCCGGGTAGGCGGTATCGGACGGAAAGCTCGACCTCCTTGCGAAAAAAGCGCCGGCGTTCCGTGATGCGGCATTCTTCCTCGGCGAGGACGACCAGCCGGTCCTTCGAGAAGCTCNNCTTTCGCTCGAGCGGCACTCCCTGGGCGGTTTCGTAGGAAAGGCTGACCAGGTCTCCTTTTTGGAGGGAAAAGTCGAGATTTTCGGGGTCCAGGTGGATTTCGCCGGGGGGGAAGAATTGAACCACCCTGGATTCCACCGCGGTTTTCGCGCCGAAGCCCGGCAACATCATTTTGAGGAGCTGAGCCTCTTTCGGCATCGGAGCCATGAGTTGGTTGATCAAAGCAACCATCTCGCCGGTATTGATGGGTTTTTCGAGGAAGGCCTGGGCACCGACCTCCTTGAAGTTCGCGAGCCTTTCCTTGTCGGAAGAAATCAGGATCAGGGGGATGTCGGCGGAGAGAGGGTTGGCCTTCAACAGGCGGGCCAGATTCTCGCCGCTGAGGCCCGGCATCTGGCAATCGAGCAGGATGACGTCGGGCAGTTCGAAGGTGATGAGAGCCAGGGCTTCCATGGCCTTCCCGGCGAGCTGCACCCTGAAGCCAAAGGGCGTGAGCGCGATGGATAGGTAGCGCAGAATGAATTGGGTGTCATCGATGATCAGAACGGTGGCCATGGTTGCCTTTCAAAAAGAATGCCCATGGAAGTCTATGGCAGTCAGACCGAACCGTCAATGGCCGGCGAAGGCGTTCCCCAGACGGTCTTGAACTGGACGAAGGCCAGCAGGATCGAACCGACGACGAAGCAAAGCAGGAGGACGGCCTCCATGCCGGGCAGGCCGAGACGCTCGAGGGTCTTTCCCTCGAAAAAGGAGATCGCGGCGAGGCCCAGCCAGGCCGCCAACGTGGTGAGGCTCCCGAAGATCGTCTTGTTTTCCGAGGAAGGGAACATGCGGGGCACCATGAGGATCATGGCCATCCCGTACACCCGATCGAGAATGACGAAGAAGGTCAAAAACAGGACCGTCAGGGGGAGGGGGAAGCGCCCCCCGATGAAGAGCAACAGAAAGAAAAAAGAGGCGAGCAGGCCGAAGCCGAAAACCTTTTCGTGCCCGAAGCGCTTCAATAACAAGGGAACGAGGAAGTTTACCAGGGCCTCTCCCAGGCCCACCACCAGCAAAAGAGTCCCGATGGAACCGGTGGAAAGGCCGTAGTGCCTGGCGAACCAGATCCCGGCCAGGGAATAGAAGCCGAAGTAACAGCAGCGGTTGATGGTCAAGCCGAGATAATATAGGCGGGTATAGGGGACGCGGAAGGCCCCGGAATAGTCCTCGAAAAGCTTGCGAAGGGAGAAGCTTTTCTTTTTTTCTTCTTTCTTGATCGAGGGGACCAGGCAAAGGGCGCTTATCAGGATCAGCCCGGCGAAAAAACCGAAGGGGGTTTGCCAGGAGGTTTTCTCGGCCAGAATGCCGGCCAGGGGGACGCCGAGGGCGATCGCCATCGGCCGAGAGGCCATGAGCACCGTCACCATCGCGGGGTAATATTTCTCCGTGACCCCGTAGTAGGTGATCCACCACATCACCGAGGCGATCACCCCCGCCCCCAAACCGAAGAAGAAACGGAACAACAAGGCGAACACAAAGCTTTTGGTGAGCAAAAACAGGATCAGGGGAAAGAAAAGGAAAACGGAGGAAATAAGGGCCAGCCGCGCGTTCGAAAAGCTCGCCGTCAGGGTGGGCCCCAGGAAGACCCCGATCGCGATCCCGAGGGTACAGGTGGAAATGAGCCAGAGCACCTGGGGAGAAGGGACGGAAAAAAAGGATTGCAGAGGTTCCACCATGGGAGAGATCGCGCTGTCCACCGCCGAGAAGGAGAAGACCAAAAGGAAGGAGGCGATGACGAGGAGTTTCTCCCTCATGGAAGGACTTTCTCCAGTTTCTCTTTCATTTCCCGGCATTCTTCCAGGCTATCGCCCACGAAAGCCAGGGCGGCCTTCCCCTGTCTGGGCGGCATGAAGACGATGACTCCCCGTTCTCTCCCTTCTTCCTCGACGAGCAGGCTTCTTCCGCGGAATTCCGTCCCGTCCAGAAGGGCCAGGAGGCCCTGGAAATCCAGATTCCCGGTTTCAAAGCCTTCGATATAGGAGATGGCGCGCATTCTCGGTCCGAAGTGCTTTTCGATGAAGTGAAGGATGTGCCCGAAGCCGTTGTGGCGGAAGTTCAACTCGATGGCCAGGGGTTTTTCACCCGGCAGGATCCCCCAATCGAGGTTGAGGAAACCTCGGCCGCCGATCTTTTGGATGGCCCGGGCATAGCGCATGGAAAGGAAGCCGAGGCGCTCGCTCAATTCTTGCGAGGGGTGCGGGTAGTCGAAACCGGTCCACTTCCCTTTTTCGAAGCGCTGGCGGTCGATCCCCATCAGGCGGCATTCGTTTTCTTCGATCAAGACCAACGAGCCGGCCGTCTCGACGAAATCCAGGAGGGGCTCGACGATCGCGCTGCCTCCCTGATACCATTCCGGCAGAGCCTTCAAGAGCTGTTCCTTGTTTCCGGCCAAGTTGCCCAAACCGCCCGAAGCCTGGACCTTCTTGACCATGACCTGGTCCTGGTTTTCTCGGGAGGTCCGCTCGATGGATTGCTCCAAGGCCGACATGTTGTCCGCGAAATAGCTCGGAACCGCTTCCACTCCGAGCTCTCGCGACAAGAGCTTGAAGAAACTTTTATCGTTCAAGCGATCGATCAGGCCCTGGCAAATCAGAGCCGCCGAGGTCCTTCTGAGGGGAAGGCCGGTCGCCTGGGATAGCAATACCACCTGAGAGGTCTCGATGTAGGGTTCGAGAGAAAACTTCTTCTTCTTGGCGAATTCGCGCAAGCGTTGCAGCATCTGCTCGTCCATCAGGATGGAATCGACGAGGGAATGGGAAAAGCTCACGTGAGGCAAAAAGGAGCCCGCAGGCAAGGCGGAGAGGGTCGCGACGTAGTCCGCGAAACCCTGCTCGATCTCCGCCGGCAGGATCAGGACGTCGCCGGGCCTCAACCAAAATAGGCAGCGGGAATAAGCCGTCTTCACCTTGGGGAGGAAACCCGCGCGTCCCCGATAGTCGTCGACCAAAAAGGCGTCTTCGAGGTTTGGCAACCAGATCCTAGGCATAGAACCTCCCGTCGCAAAGGGGGCAAAGCTGACGATCGACCTTATGGCCGTCCTTGGCGCTCTTGAGCGAGCACAAAACGAAATCGAATCTTCTTTCCCGCAGCATATGGCTGATCCGTTCGACGCTCTCCTCCTTGAGACTGGCCCGCGGTGGAATGCTGACCGTTTCGGCCTGCTGCGGCAGGTATTGCAGGGAAGGGCTTCCTTCGTAGGACTCCGTCAGGGAGGACATTCGCTCTTGTCCCAGCTTTTTTTCCATGTGTTCGAGGATCAAGGGGTTCAAGAGAAGATAGGAGAACATCACCCGGTCCAGGCCATGGCGGGTCAATTGGGCGAAGAAGCGGTCGAGGGAAACTTTTTCGTCCTCGATGCCGACCAAAACGGGATCCAGGTGGACGGTGGTCAGCACTCCGGCTTTCTTGACGAAGGCCGCGGCCTTCAAGCGCTCCTCCAGGGGGAAAAGGTTGGGCTCGACGCTCAGTTTCCCCTGGGGCTTCGCCGCCACGTTGTAGGAAAAGAGAGCGGGATGGCGGGCCATCAGATCGAGCGTTTCTTCGCCCGGCAAGCCCTTGGTGGTGATGATGATTCGCTCGACCTTCGAGCGCGCGAGGATCTTCAGGATTTCCTGGCTCAGCCCCTCTCGGACGAACTTCGGGGTGAAGAGATCGGTGAAGCGCGACAGCTTCAGGGTCTTGACCTCGCCTGAAACGGCCTTCTCGTGGATTTCGGCGAGCAAAAGGTCGGGCTCGAGCATGAGGACCGGCTTTTCGAAAGCAGCCGCTTTTTCCGTCAAGCAGTCCTTGACCTCGGTTCGGAAGCGCGCGTAGCAATAGAAGCAATCATGCTCACAGCCGACCCAGGGCTCCATGTAATGGTAATCGCCGTACCAGCAGGTTCCCAGGCAACCGGGGGAAAAGAGGTCCATGTTCAGTCCTTCCTGTTCTTTCTGGCCAGAATCCTGCCGTAGAAGCTCGTGATCGGGGTGGAGAAAAGGATTTCGAAGCCGCCCCCATGGAGAAACCCTTCGAGGGCTTCGATGCCCGTCGGAAATTCCTCCTCATGGCAAGAAATGAAATCCCTTTCGATGACCGGCCAGCGTTCGCGGTAAAAGGCCGCGGCTTCGATGAGGATGCCCTTCATTCTTTGGGAAAGCTCTTCCCTTCGAAAGGGAAACATGCCGTCCTCGATCAGGAAGAGCCCGCCTTCCACGAAGTGCCTGCCCATCCGCTCGAAGAAGACTTCTTTTTTTTCGTCGGTGAGGTGGTGGAGGGATTTGCGGGCCGAACCCTTGGTGAAAGCACGATCGCCGGGTTCCCAGGTAGCGAGATCGGCCTGGATCAATTCGACGTTGGGCTTGTCTCGGAGTGCCTGCCGGGCGAGTTCTATTTGATGCGGGGTGGCGTCGATGCCGAGGGCCTGCGCCACCTGCTCGGCGGCCTGGGCCAGGAAATCCCCCTTGCCGCAACCGAAATCGACGAATCGATCGGAGGGCGCCAGTTCCAAAAAGCTCAAGTAATCGGGGATCTCTCCGCTACGCGAAATCGCATGGCAATTGTTGTAGCGCTCCGCGTTGACCTTCCCCTGCCAAAATCCATCAGCCATCTCGCCTCCCGCCCGAAAAGGGTCGCTTTCCCGTCTAGTGTAGCATCTCTCCCTTCTTTTTCAGAACCAAGCAAGAACGGGAAGGGGATGGGGGATAAACTCTCATTGGGTAGAGAAGAGCAGAGTTCGGAGGGCACGCCAGATGCCGGCGACTTCCCCGCAGCAAAGGGTCGTTTCGAAAAAAGCAAAAAACCAAAAAGATCAACTCGTTCTTTCGGGAGAAAGAACCGTCCGTCCTCCCGTCATGACCGAGCCCTCTCCTTGTCCATGGTGGCCCAACTCAACGATGACCTACATGANNTAAATTTTTTGCAGGGATTCCAGGCGCGATCTACAATGGAAGAGCGAATATTCGATCGAGGGAGGGGCTGAACAGGATGGAAATCGTTTTTGTCGACGGAAACGACGGAACCGTCGTTTCGAGGGT
>DOBT01000017.1:12739-14902 GCA_003503675.1 Cyanobacteria bacterium UBA8530
CCCTTCGAAGAGGTGCCGCCCCAGAACCGGGAAGTCCCCCAACTCGACGGCAGCGTCGTCGCCATCGCCAAAGTGGTCAAGCTGTCCGTGGACGAGAACGGCAATCCCGTTCCGAGCGAAAANNGCCTGCCCCAGGGCGAGGCCGCCGTCGTTGGCCGGTACCAGGCGATGCAGCAAGGGCTCGAAATTTCTTCGGGAAAGAAGGGAATGGGTTTCTTCCAGGAGAAAGGCGTTCTGGAAGACTCCGCCGCTGAGGGCCACTCGCTCGAGGTCCTCCTCTTTCCGGACGATTTCGCAGATTTCGACCGCGATCTCGGCGAGGGTACGGTGGAAACGCCCGCTGATCACCCCGATTTCCATCCCTTTCTTCCGATCTTCGAGCATCGCGAAAAAGACTTCGCCCACCCGGATCTTTCGGCCTTCGATTTTCCAGGGATAGGAAGATTCCGAGGGAACGGCGATCGCCTCCAGTTCCATCGCCGCCTGCCCTTCGTAAGAAACGTGCTGGCAGACTCCCAGCAAACTCGCGGCCGCGTCGTAAAGCCGCCCCACGCTGCTGGTGAGGGGGGTGTTGAATCTTTTCCTCACCATGGCGCGGATCACCGAGGCTTGCTCGCCCAGCTCCCGTTCGGATAAAGTACCGGCAGGGTCGATTCCCCATTCTTCCAGGAAGCCGACCGCGATCCGGCAGGGATGCTTGGTCGCCGCGTCTCCCCCCGGCAGGGGCATCGACTCGAAATGGAAACGGCGTTCCAGGTTTTCGAGCGCCCCGACGAAGAATTCCCCCCCCCAAGAAGTTCCGTCCTCACCGAACCCCGTCCCGTCGAAGGCGATCCCGATGACCCTTTCCTTGGGAGAAACCCGATTTTCCGCCAGACAGGCCGCGATGTGGGCTCGGTGGTGCTGCACGGCGAAACAGGGTATTTCCCGCTCCTGGGCCCAGCGGGTCGAGAAGTAAGCGGGGTGAAGATCTGAAACGATCTTTCTCACCTCGATCCGGAAGAGCTTTTTGTAATGGGCCAAGATCTTCTCGAAAGCCTGGAAGGTGAGGGGATCGCTCAGATCCCCGATATGCTGACTGAGAAGGATTCTGCCGCCCTTGCTCAGTCCCAGGGCGCACTTCAGATCTCCCCCGACGGCCAGGACCCCGTCTTCGATCGGGATGGGCAAGGGGATGGGGGAGGGGGCATAGCCGCGGGCCCGGCGGATCAAAATGGGGGCTTTTTTCGTCCAGCGTACCAGGGAATCGTCGATGGGGGTTTCGATGGCGCGGTCATGAGAAAGGAAGTGATCGCAAAGGTGATCCAATCGCTCCCGCGCATCTTGATTCCGGTAAGCCAGCGGTTCCCCGCTCACGTTGCCGGAAGTCATGACCAGGGCGTCGAGATGCTCGAAGAGCAGATGGTGAAGGGGAGTCGAAGGCAGCATGATTCCCAATCGATCGAGGTTCGGCGCCAAGAAAGAAAAAATTTCTTTTTTTCGAGCCAGTACGATGGGACCGGCCGCGCTTTTCAAAATTTCTTCCTCTTCCGGGGTCAAATGAACGAATTTCCTCGCCGAAGAGAGGTCTTTCACCATGAGGGCCAGGGGTTTATTTGGCCTTCTTTTGCGCCTTCGCAATTCGATGACGGCTTTTTCGTTCCTCGCATCGAGGGCGAGTTGGTAGCCTCCGATCCCTTTGAGTGCGAGGATCTCACCCCTTTTCAGGGCTTCGCGGGCTTTTTCGAGCGCGTTTTCCTCCTCGAAGTCGAAGAGAAGGCGCGGCCCGCAGTGAGGACAACAAACCGGCTGGGCATGAAAGCGCCGGTCCGAAGGATCGAGGTATTCTTTCTCGCACCGGGGACAGAGGGAATATTTTTTCATCGTCGTTTTGGGGCGATCGTAGGGGAGATCCTGGATGATCGAGAGGCGGGGACCGCAGTCGGTGCAGTTCGTGAAGGGATAAAGGTATCTTCGGTTGAGCGGATNNAATCTCTTTCATCTCGAATTCTTCGATGAGCGATAGGGGCGGGGCTTCCTTTCGGAGGGAAGAGGAAAAGTTTTCCAGGGCCGATTTTTCGCCCTCGGC
The DNA here is from genome assembly GCA_003503675.1 of Cyanobacteria bacterium UBA8530. Taxonomy (GTDB): domain Bacteria; phylum Cyanobacteriota; class Sericytochromatia; order S15B-MN24; family UBA8530; genus UBA8530. Next base: position 14,808 of record DOBT01000017.1, read on the forward strand.
CTCGATGAAGACCCCTTCGCTGGAATTGAGCACCCAGCCCCTTATTTCATAGCGCTGAGCCAGGCGATAAACGAAGGGGCGAAATCCGACGCCCT
>DOBT01000121.1 GCA_003503675.1 Cyanobacteria bacterium UBA8530
TGGTGGTCGGTGACGATCAGGTCGATCCCCAAAATTTTCGCCTTCTCGGCGGCTTCGATGGCCGAGATCCCGTTGTCGCAGGTCAGGATCAAGGTGGCGCCCTGGGCGGACATCTTTTCGATGGCGCGGGGGGTGATGCCGTAGCCGTCCTTGAATCGATCGGGAAGGGTGGCCGATACGTCGGCGTTCAGGCCTCTTTTGAGGTAGCGGAAGAGCAGGGCCGTGGAGGTGATGCCGTCGCAGTCGTAGTCCCCGTAGATGGCTATTTTTTCTTTCCGGGAAACGGCCTCTTTTATCCGGGCGACGGCTTTTTCCATCCCCGGGGTCACGATCGGACGCTCCAGGAAGGCCAGGCTCTCGCGGGACTCGAAAAAGGCCCGGACCTGGATGGGGGTGGCATGGCCGCGAAGCCAAAGGGTCCGGGCGATCGCCCGATGAATCCCCAGACTTCTGGATAATTGCTCGACTTGAGCGCTGTCCGCGGGGCGAACGTTCCAACCAGGCATCGCACGACCTTTCTATTCCCTTATAGCTTGCCCCTTCGCCTGTTCCCCTGTCAAGCGGAGTGATAGAATTCTGTAGAAAGGAAGAAACATGTGAGCAGCCTGGACTACGATCGGGAGAAGGACGCGATCGCCGCCACCGTCTTTCCCTTCGACCGCGAAACCGTCGAACTCGTCAAGACCATTCCCGGGCGCAACTACGAGGCGAGCGGGAAGCGCTGGCTCATCCCCATAGGAAGAGCCGGACAAGCCGTTTCGACCCTTCTTCCCGCCGGTTTCAAGCTGACGGACGCCTTCAAGGAGAGATTCCCCTCCCAGGAAAAAGAGGAGAAATCGCCCGTGGCCCTGCCGGGCTTGAGGGTTTCCGAACTGTTGGAAAGGGTTTCCCTCTGCCTGAGGAGAAACTTCCCCCAGCCCCTCTGGATCGTCGGCACGGTCATCGGCTACGAGAGAAATTCCAGAAAGGTCCACCCCTCCTTCCAGATCGCCGACCTCGACGAAGAAAACAATAATCCCATTTCTTCGGCCTTCGTCCGGATCTTCCGGCAAGACCACGAGCGAATCTTGAAGCGCTTCAGCGTGGCCTCGATCGATTTCCGGGACGAATTGAAGGTCTTGATACAGGTCAAAATCGAGTTTTGGAACGAGCGGGGGGAATTCCACCTGGTGGCCATCGACGCCGATCCGGCCTTCACCGTCGCTTTTCTCGGCCGCACCCTGGACTTCTTCCACGAAAAACTGGTCAACCAAGGGCTCGCTCAGCGAAACCTGAATCGAGAATTCCCCCTTCTCCCCCTGCGGATCGGCCTGATCGCCGCCGCGGAGAGCGAGGGTTTCAACGACTTCGTCAACGAGCTCGAGCGCTCCCGCCTCCCCTTCGAGGTGATCTGGGTCAACGCCAAGATGCAGGGACCAGAAACCGCTTCTTCGGTCTCAAGGGCCTTGAGCCGCTTGTCGAAGGAAAACGTCGACTTGATCGCCCTGGTAAGGGGCGGCGGCGCCGAGGCCGATCTTTCCTGGTTCAACGACTTCGAGCTGGGCAAGAACATCTGCCTCTGTCCCGTGCCGGTGCTCGTGGGGATCGGGCATCACCGCGACCGGACCCTGCCCGACCTCGTCGCCCGCTCGGAGAAGACCCCCACCGCCGTGGGAGCCCTTCTGGTCAAGCATCTTTCCGAGGCGATCTCCGAAAAGGAAAGGAGGATCGAGGCGCGCCTGCTGCAAGCTTCCAGGAAGCTCGAACTCGCGGCCTCCTTCCTCGAGAAGAAAAGCCTGCTTTTGGAGATGAAGGTGGACAAGCAATTGAGCGGGCGCTCCCGCCAGCTTGACCGATTGTTGTCCGAGTTGAAGTCCTTCGACGGAGTTTCGAAGGTTCGGCCGGGGCTCTTGGCGCTCGAAACCCGCCTGAAAAATGCCCTGGAGCGCGGTTTCGAGAGGTCCCTCCACCACCTCGAATTGAAGGGAAAGGTCCTCGAAGGCCATGACCCCTCGAGGCAGCTGATGCGCGGTTTCGCCGTGGTCACCCGTGGCGGGATAAGGGTTTCTTCCCTTTCCGAACTGGAGGTCGGAGCGGATATCTTGTTGCGCCTGAGGGACGGAGCCGCTAGGGTGGAGGTCAGGGAGCTCGAAGGAAAAGAGGAAGGCCACTTCGATGGATGAAAAGAACGATATCGAAAGCTACAAGGCGGCCCTGGCCGAGCTGGACAAATTATTGAGGGAGTTCGACGGGGATGGCCTGGATGTCGACGGACTGGTGGAGAAGGTGGAAAGAGGGGCTCAACTCCTGAAATACTGCCAAACCAAGCTCCGCAGCACCCAGCTCAAGGTCAGAGAGGTCCTTGCCTCCCTGGAGGATTCCGAGGTCATTTCAGAAAAATCGGAGGACTGACCCGGTTGCGACCCCTCTCCTTGGAGAGGTACATGGCCTTGTCCGCCACCTGGATGAGCTCTTCCTTGCTGGCAGCCTGCTCGGGGAAACAAGCCACCCCCAGGCTGACGGTCACCCGCATAACCTGGTCCTGGTAGCAGATCACGCAGTTCTCGACCCGACTCCTCAACCTTTCCGCGACCAGGAACGCGCCGGCCAAATCGGTCTCGGGGAGGATCAAGACGAATTCCTCTCCTCCATAGCGGGCCACGGTGTCGATCTCCCGGCAGCCTTGCTGAAGGACGCGCGAGACCTCGATCAAAACCTCATCCCCGGCCTGATGGCCGTAGGTGTCGTTCAACCTCTTGAAGTGGTCGATGTCGAGCATGAGAAGGGCGAGGGTGCGGTGGAAACGGATGGCCCTCTCGGTTTCCTGCTGGAGCAGGAACTGGAAGTGGCGGTGTCCGATCAGCTTGGTGAGGCCGTCCGTGGTGGCCAGTTCGTAGAGCTTGGCGTTTTCCGAGGAAATGGCCGCCTGGTTCATGACGGACTTCAGGACGGCGATGTCCTCCTCGTTGAAGGGGGTGCTCTTTTCCAGGTAGCAGGCCCCTTTCACCTCGCCCTGGAACTTGATGGGAAGGCAGAGCAGCGATTTTCCGGCACCGATCGTCTGGATGACCTCGAACCGGTCGAAGATCTCCGTGCCGAACTCATCGGAGATCTTCGACCAAGCCTCCCCCAGGATCTCCTTGGCGGCCAGGATTTCGAAGCTTTCCTTTTTTTCGTTCTGGACCAGAACCAGCCCCTTGTCGGATTCGGTCAAATCGTGGGCGATGGCGATGATCTTCTCGGCCAGCCGATCGCGGTTCAGGATCGAGCTCATCTCCTGGCTGACCTGCAGGATGGAGGTCAGGCGGAACCCCTTTCTCACCAGCTCTTCGCGGTTCTTTTCGAGGTCCTCGTGGGTGCGCATGGAGCGTATCGCCAGGGAAAGCGCCATGCAGAAGATCACGGCGAGGAAGCTGGTGCCGATCAGGTCGATGGCGTTGAGCCAGGCGTTGTCGATGCGGTAGAAGCCCAGGACGATCATGATGTCGTTGAGTCCGACCAGGAAGAAGATGCTGACCCCCACCGCCACGACCTTGGCTTCCGGCTTGTTGCGGGCGGATTCCACGAACATCAGGAAGATCATGTAGCTCATCTGGATGATGGTGACGAAGTAGAAAGGGGTGAGGAGCAGGGTGTTGACGGAAAGATTCCAGGCGGCGAGGGCGATCAAAACGAAGGAAAGAGAGGCGATCCCCAGGAAGGTGATGAAAAGGGGCCGCTTTCGCTCGAAGAGATGGACAGCGTATTCCACGCCGAACAGCGGCGTCAGGAAGAGAGGGAGGTACTCGAATTGCTTCATGAGCAGGAAGTCGTCCCAGAAAAGGAATCGCAACTGGCTCCTCATGAGGCCGTAGATCCCCACGCAGAGGCAGAGGAGGAAGAAGAAGAGGTTTTCCTTGGCGCTCCGACGTCTAAGGTAGACGGGGAGGTGGTAGAGGCCTATGAAGAGGATGAGGAGGGAAGTGCTGAGCTGCCAGATATCCTGGAGGTTCATCCGACTCCGGTACTCCTCGTAGTCCCCGAAGGAGATCTCCGAGGAGGCGAAGCCGCCCACGTTGTGGTTGAACAGCTTGGCATGCCAGATGCGGACGGCCAGAACGTTCTCCCCATTGAAGTTGAGGCTTTTGGCGGGAATGACGTAGAGCCTCTCCCGGCCGTACATGATCTGAGGCTGGGGCTCGAATCTACCGGTTTGGCCGATTAGCCGGCCGTTCAGGAAGACCTGATCGGTATCGTTGATGCCCCCGAGGTAGAGGCCGATCGGCCTCTCATAGGGGGGCATCATCAGCCTGAAATGGGTGCGATACCAGGCCTCGCCCTTGTATCCCTTGTGGCCGGCCTCGTCCCAGTAACCGGGAACGGGGATCTTTTGCCAGCTTTTGTCATCGAAAACGGGAGCGGCCCAGGTCTTCTCGCCGCCGGTCTTGAAGGACCAGAGGCCCTTGAGGTCGAAGGGCTGCTCGTAGCGGAAGGAATTGACGGGAGCGGCGATTCCTTCCGCGCAAAGAAAGACCCCCATCAGCAAAGCGATGAGCAGAAGCAGTTTTGGCCAGGAGCGCTTCGAAAAAGCCATCGGTTCTCCCTGATCGACCGTGATCAAAGTATAGCTTGATCCGTCGTTGTAGGGAATCCTCGCTCATCAAAAAAGGCCGGGGATCACAATGACGTCTTTTTCTTAAAGGGAGAGCGAACGAGCTTTTGCTATAATGTTTCCTTGTCCGAAAATCGGACCGTTCCCCGTAAGCGAGATGATTAGGAGGTTTCAGATGGATGTTCCTGGATCCCATAGCATGAAAGCGGCCGTGGGAGAACCCGCCGGTTTGGGCCTCTTTGGCCTGGCGATCGTGACCCTGGTGGTTTCTTCCGAGAAACTCGGCCTCACCACGGGCTTGTCCCTCTTGATCCCCTGGGCCATCTTCTTGGGGGCCTTCGCCCAACTCATCGCCTGCCTGAACGATTTCCGGCGCCACAACATCTTCGGGGCCACCGCCTTCGGAGGCTACGCCTTCTTTTGGTTCTCCATGGCCATGGTCTGGTTTATCAAATTGGGGTTCTTCGGCGAAAAGATCGCGGCCGGCGTGGACTCCAGGCAACTGGGAGTCGTTTTCATCGGCTACCTGATTTTTTCCCTCTACATGACCGTCGCGGCCATGGAAACCAACAGGGTGCTCTTCTGGATCCTCTTCCTGATCGATTTCCTTTTCCTTGGCCTCGCCCTGAACGCCTTCAACGTCATGCCCGCCTTCACCATGGGTCTGGCCGGCTGGTCCGAGCTGGGGGTCGCCCTCCTGGGATTCTACGGTTCGGCCGCCACCGTGCTCAACACCCACTTCGACCAGGTGGTCCTCCCGGTCGGAAAACCCTTCGGGATCTTCAAAAAGGCTTGATCAATCGGTAGCCCCGTCCATGGACGGTTTTCAGAAAACGGGGGTCGTGGAGGTCCGCCTCGATCACTTGGCGGATCTTCACGACCAAATTGTCTATCGTCCGGGTGTTCACTTCTTGATCCTTTCCCCACACCTCGTCGATCAGCTGATCCCGCGAGACCAAGCTTCCTTTCGCCTTGGCCAGAACCTTCAGGATTTCGAAAGCCGTCGCCGGGAGTTCGAGGACTTTTTCGCCCCGGCGAATCTCGTATTTCTCGAGGTCTATGGAGATTTGGCCCAGGAAAAACTCCTCGAGGGTTTCTTCTCCGGGATTGGCCCTCCTCAATACCGCCTGAATCCTGCCCAGTAGCTCCAGCAGGCTGAAGGGCTTGGTGACGTAGTCATCGACTCCCAGTTCGAACCCCAGAACCTTGTCAATCTCGCTTCCCTTGGCCGTGAGCATGATGACGGGGACCTTCGATCTTTCGGATCTCAAGCCCCTGAGGACGTCCCAGCCGCTGAGACCGGGCAGCATCACGTCGAGCAAAATTAAATCGGGATGACCTTCCTTCGCCTTCAGGAGTCCCTCGTTCCCCTCCGCGGCCGAAAAAACTCCATACCCCTTGGCCTCCAGCAGATCGATCAGGCCTCTGCGGACGGTAGCCTCGTCTTCGATCACCAGGATCTTCTCAGCCACGGGCCACCTCGCGCGCCAGCGGCAGCTCGAGGGCGAACACGCTGCCCTGCCCCGGTCCATCGCTCTTCGCCGTCAGCTCTCCGTGCATGCCGCGCGCGAGCTGCCGCGAGATGTACAGCCCCAGCCCACTGCCGTGTGCCACGCCTTTTCCTCCGCCCCGCTCGAAGGGCTCGAACAGCCGCTCGGCATCTCCAGGGGGAAAGCCCTGGCCGTGATCTCGAACCTCCAGGCGCCACCGGGGGCCCTTCGCCTGGCCCACCAGGTCCACCTGCCCGCCGCCGTACTTGCGCGCGTTGTCGAGCAGGTTCTCCAGCACCACCCGCACCGCGTCGCGATCGCAGGTGACCGAGAGCTGCTCGGTGGGCTCCCACCGCACCACGTCGTCGGGGAAGCTCGCGCGCCGGTGCTCCAGGATGTCGCCTACCAGCTGCCGGGCCGGCACCACCTCGGGCCGGGTGGCGCCCCGGGCCACGGTTCGTTGATACGCCAGCGTCGTCTCGACCATGTGCTCGAGGCGATCACACTCCGCGATGCCCTGGTTCAAAAAACGCCCGTGCAGCTCCGCGGGGATGCTGCCGTTGCCCAGGCTCTGCAAGAGCGCCCGCACCCCGGCCAGCGGCGTCTTGAGCTGGTGGGTGGTGAGGGAGAGCATCGAGTGCAGCCGCTGCGTCTCGCGCTGGCGCTTGCGCGCCACCATGAAGAGCACCACCGCCAGCACGCACAACAACAGCCCCGCCAGGGCGGATTCCCCGGAGATCATGAACAGCTGCTTCTGGGTGGCGGCGTCGAGCGCGGCGATGCGGGTCAGCCGCTCGGTGCCCTCGAAGTTGTCCGCGATGCTCGTGCGGAGCAGCTCGTCGCTCGACACGATGTTCCGGCGCACCAGGATCGACCACCACGCCATCAGCGGACCGACGCTCGACAGCGCCGCCGCGAAGGCGATGACGTCGAGGTTCCTTTTGAGAAACAGCCGGAAGCGGTTCATGGGTGGTGAGGGAGCCGTATCAGAGTGCGCGCACCAGGCGCTCGACGTCGTCGGGGGAGTGCGCGACCGAGAGGAAGCCCACCTCGTAGGCCGAGGGGGGCAGGTAGAAGCCCGCGTCCAGCCAACCGCCGTAGCGGCTCTTGAAGCCCGCCACCGCGTCGGGGGCGATCTTCTCGGCCTGGGTGGGGATGGGCCCGGTGAGCGAGTAGTACGGCCAGAACAGGCTGCCCACCCGCACCAGGCGGAACGCGCGGTCCTTCTTCGACTCGACGGCCGAGTCGAGCACCGCGCCCAGCGCGCTCAGGTGCCGGTACGGGTCGCCCGTGCGCAGCTCCTTGAGCGTGGCGATGCCCGCCGCGAGCGCGACCGGGTTTCCGGCCATGGTGCCCGCCTGGTACGTCTTTCCCAGCGGGGCGAGCCGGTCGAGGATCTCTCCCCGCCCCGCCACCGCGCCCACCGGCAAGCC
>DOBT01000243.1 GCA_003503675.1 Cyanobacteria bacterium UBA8530
GCACCTGCACCGACATCGAAGAAAAGAAGCGGGCTTCCGAGATTCAAGCCGCACTCGAAGCGGCCAAAGCGGGCCAAAAGGCTGCAGAAGAACGCGCTCGCGCCCTCTTCGCCCAATCGATGTTCGGTATCCAGATCTACGCTCCGGATGGTCGTCCGACTTACGTGAACGCCGCCTATGAGCGATTATGGGGCATCGATCTGGCCGCTCTCGAGCGTGCCCACTACAACGTCCTCGAAGATGAACAACTGGTTCGCTTGGGCATCATGCCCTATATCCTCAAGGGGTTTGCCGGGGAAGCGACGGAGATCCCCGATGTTTTTTACGACCCGAAGGCGGTGACGGGGAAGAAGCGTCGGGAAAGGTCTGTGCGAACCTTCATTTACCCCGCTTTCGATTCGGCGGGGGGCATCGCGGAAATCGTGCTCATGTTCGAGGACGTCACGGCCCAGGNNAAGGTGACGGCAGAAACGTTGCTCAAGAAGGCAAACCAGAAGCTCGAGCGCCATGCCGCACTGGTCGAGGCGGAGGTCGTGGCTCGCACCGACGAATTAAGGAAAGTCCAGGAAGACCTGGAAGCGCAGACGAGGCTACTCGAGCGCATCATCGACAATACTTCCACCGGCATCGCCTATCTCGACAAGAGTTTCGTGTTCCGCTGGGTGAACCCCGCCTATGCGAAACCCCTGGGGCTTGCTCCGTGCGACTTCATCGGCCGCCTAATGGATGAGAAATCCTCGATCGTCCCTTATGTTTCCCCGTTGAGACAGGTGCTCGAAACCAAGCGGCAACTGGAAATCAAAGACGTTCCCTTTTCGATCGACCTCGAGGGAAAAAAACAAACGACCTACTGGGACGTGAGGCATATTCCGGTGCTGGGCGCGGACGGCGAGGTCGAGGCCATCCTGGTGGTGACGCAGGACATTTCGGATAAGGCCAAAAACGAGCGCCTGCAAAGAGAGAAGATCGAGGCCCTGGAGCAAACGGATGCGCTCAAGGACATGTTCCTTTCCATCATCTCTCATGAACTGCGCACCCCCATCAATGCNNGTTGGAAGAAGCGAACGCCGAGAAGATTAGCCTCCAGCAGGAACAGATCGATACCCTGAAACAAGTCGATGCCCTCAAGGATCAGTTCTTGGGCATCCTCTCACATGAACTGCGAACCCCCATCAATGCCATCACCGGCTTCGGAAGCATCCTCGACGACGAGTTGGCCGGGGCGCTCACCGGGCGGCAGCACGAATACATCAAGAAGATGCTCGAAGGCGCGGAGAACCTCATGGCTCTCGTCGACGACCTGCTCGATCTGGCCAGGATGCAGGCCGGGCGATTCTCCGTCATTCCCCAAAGGGTGTTTTTCACCGAGGTCGCCTCGAAGGCCATCGAGAACCTGAAGCCTCTGGCGGATCGAAAGCACCTGGCCTTGTTCGGCGAAATCCCCGTCGACCTGCCCCCGGTGATGGCGGACCCTCAACGCCTCGGCCAGGTGTTGTCCAACCTCCTCAACAACGCCGTCAGTTTCACTCCGGAGGGAGGTCAGATTCGGGTAAGGGCTTTCATCGAGGGGGAATGGCTGCGCTGCGAGGTGAAGGATACGGGCGTCGGGATCGCTCCGGAAGATGTTCCCAAGCTCTTCAAACGCTTCTCCCAGCTGGACATGACGGCAACCCGCAAGGCCCGCGGAACCGGGCTCGGCCTGAGCATTTCCAAGGCCATCGTCGAGGCCCATGGCGGACAGATAGGGGTCGAAAGCGAATTGGGAAAAGGCAGCACCTTCTGGTTCACCTTGCCGCTGCCGCCGAGGCTTTGAATCGATCATTACAAAATAGGGAATTCCTGAAGCTCGCCGTCCCTGTAGGAACGGCGAGCTTCACTCGCGCTTGGCTTTTCAAACAGGCTATTTCTTTTCGTCCAGCCTTTTTCTGTCCAACATCGTCTTATCGGGCTCGGCGCTGACGAATTCTATATTCTCGTTGCGAACGTTTTCTCGGATGGTTTTCTTTTCATAATCGACATCTTTCCGGATGACGACCTCTTCTTTGACGTAGGGTTCTTTCTTCACCACGGCCTCTTCGGCCATCAAGGGAATATGTATCTCTTGCAGCGGTTCAAAGGACTTCTCGGCTTTGAAGTCGGTCTCCCTGAGGGGTTTGTTGATGGGGCGGTGTTCGATCTCGATGTGTTCGCGCCTGAGTTCCACTTCGTGCAATTCGGGATGGGTCTCGACGGTTTTCCGGATGACGGCTTCACCCGTCTTTTCCAGCTTTTTATCGATGGCGAGATGCTCTTCCTGGAGGCGCACATGGAACTCCCGGGCAGCCGTCGGAAGTTTTTCTTCCGTAGGGGCTAATCCGGCCACTCGGCGGCTTTCCGGTCTTTCGACGATTTCACCGCCGCGGTATTCGGAATACTGGTCGATGTTGTCGCGGTTGACCTTATCGAGGCGAACGAGGTGTTTGTTCTCATCGACATCGATCAAGGAAGCAGGAATCAAGCGATTGCTGTGGTCGTAGGAGATCGACAAATAACGAACGGGCATCCTGTTTTCCCTGTCCCTCTCGGTTTCCACGATCAGGTCGTCCACTTTTCCCAGTAAATTCCCATCCCGAGAATAGGCGTCCCAACCCCGCATATCCGGGGTATCCTTATCCATCTCGTATTGGCGGATTTTTCCAAGGCTCTGAAGCATGGTTAACCTCCCTAAAAAAGGTTGCAACCCCTTCCAGATTTTCTTGACTATAACATCGAGTCCGATTGATATGTAAACAATTGAGAGGGCAATTTTCCAGCGCTCGAGCTTTTTTGAAGCCTCGAATTGC
>DOBT01000093.1 GCA_003503675.1 Cyanobacteria bacterium UBA8530
TGCCGATGTTGACGTGGGTCTTGTTCCGCTCGAACTTAGCTCTAGCCATTGTAAGTCACAATCCTCCTCGAAATAAACCTATCCTTAACAATTCGGATAAAAAAAATGGAGCCCACCACCAGAATTGAACTGGTGACCTTATCCTTACCAAGGATANNGATTACAAATCAGCTGCTCTACCATTGAGCTACGCCGGCCCATCCGCTTGCTTTCGTCTACCTACTATATCAGCGAAGCTCGATTCCGTCAAGCGTTCCCAGTGGAAACTCCGAAGGCACGGTATTCTTCAAGGGCCTTCGCCTGGGTCGAAGCGCGCATCTGGTCGAGTTCGCGGTGGTTCTCGCCGAGGGTGGCGACCACGTTCGAATCCAGCGCACCTCCGAGGGCCATTTGCTCCAGGATTCCCCGCATCCGCTCGGGATCCATCCCCGTTCGGTATGGGCGGTCCTCGGACAGGGCGGTGAAGACGTCGGCTACCGCCATGACCCTCGAGCCCAGGGACAGGTCGCCGGCACCGAGATGGAAGGGATAGCCCTTGCCATCGAGGCGCTCGTGGTGGAAGGAGGCCCAGGTATTGACGAGGTGGAGGGAGGGAATGGCCTCCAGGACGGAGTAGGTATGGAAAGTATGGGCGCGGACGACGTTGAATTCCGCCTCGTTTAGAGCCTTCGGCTTTTCGAGGATCTCGTTGGGAACGGCGAGTTTGCCGAGGTCGTGAAAGCACCCCGCCACCCAGAGGAGGCCGCAATCCTTCTCGCTCATTCCGCAAAAGCGGCCCAGCATTTCCGCGCTGACCGCCACTCCACTGGTGTGCGTGGCGGTAAAGCGGCTGCGGAAGTCGATGACCTTGGCGAAAAGCCGGCCCATTTCCTTAAGACCCTCGAGATTCCGGATGCGCCAAGCGCTTTTCTCGAATCGAATCCGGGGCTGGCTGGCCTCGAGCCAGAAGAATTCCTTGTGGGACAACCGGCGCAGAGCGGCCAACGCTTCGGGCGCAAAGAGCTCGCCCGAAAGTTCTTCCACCTTCCCCAGAATCGATTCGGCCTCGCCCAGCACCGTGCGCTGGGGGCCGACGAGCACGGAGAGCCGGTCGGCGAGAAGGAGGACTTGGCTCGAGAAGGAAACTTCCGGATTCTTTTCCCTCCAGGGAAGGTGGTGGTAGCGGATGATTCGGGCGACTTCGTCCAGGGGTTCGAAGCCCTCGACGTTGAAGTCCTTGAGGAGGCGGAAGCCGATCTCGGCGTGGCGATGAAATTCGGAGTCGGAATCGAAGGAAAGGGCGCCCAGCCTCTCCTCGAGGGAGAGAGCGCCGCTGTCGTGCAGCAAACCCGCCAGGAGCAGGTTTCTTCGCTCTTCGAGGGAAAAGCCCAGTTCCTTGGCCAGGTGCCCGGCTATCACCGCCACCCGCTCGTGGTGTTGGACGAGGTGGCTGTCGATCAGATCCATGGCCCTGGAAAGACAACGGACCAGATCGAAGAGGGAAAGGGAGAAATCATTCATGAGAGTTCCTGTCGATGAGTGGGCCTCTTCATCCTACCAAATTTCTAGAAAGAAAGGATTTGACCCGCGTGCATGATGGAGAAGCGTTCCGCGAAGGCTTCCTCGAGAAGATGGCAGGCCTTCCAGCCCGTGCAGTGCCCGGCGACGAGGCGCGATATTTCTGCCTTTTCAAGGAAGGAAAGGGTTTTTCCCAGGCGCTCGGGGGGGGCTCCGATGAGGTGAAGGCCTCCGACGAGGGCGAAAATCTTCGAATCGAAAGAACGCGCCAGTTCGAGGGTGTTGAGCAATCCGCTGTGGGCACAGCCCAAGACGACGATCAAACCTTGTTGGCTCTCGATGAAGAGGGCCTGATCGTCCTGAATCGGATCGGGGGGACGCCCGGGGAGGTCCAGGTAGAAATCCCGGCAAAAAGTCGGGTCCTCGAAGGAATGGGGGCGCGGGATCTGTCCGCTCAGCCAGACCCCGGGCAGAAGTTCGGTGGGTTCTTCGGATTCGATCACCGAAGCCCCCCTCCCTTCGATCTCTGCTTTCGAAAGGGGGGAGCCGATGAAGGAGAGCCTGCCGCGCCCCCTGGCGCAATGGGGACTCCAGGCTGCCGGATGGGCGTGGACCGTGATGCCCGGCAAGAAGGCGAGGCCGCCCGTATGGTCATAGTGGCCGTGGCTGAGGGCGATCGCCTCCACCTCGTCCCAGGGAACCCCCAGGATATTCGCGTTGTGGAGCAGGACGTCGCTCTGCCCCGCGTCGAAGAGGATGGAACGGTCTTCCACCTGGATCCAATAGGATAGCCCATGCTCTCCCCGGATGCCGCGGCCGGTGGCCATGTTCTCGACCAGAACCGCGAGCTTTATCTTTCTCTTCTTCACTTAGGCTTTCTACTCGATGCGATCCTTCAGCCCTTTGCCCGGGAGGAAGGTCGGGGTCTTCTTGGCGGGAATCTGCAAGACCTCGCCGGTACGAGGGTTCCGACCCTCCCTGGCAGAGCGCTCCTTTACCTGAAAGGTCCCGAAGCCAACCAGCGTCACCTTTTCATCCTTGGCGAGGGCCTCTCCGATGGTGTCCGTGAAGGCGGACAAGATGGCCTCCGTCGTCTTGCGAGTGTTATTGGTCTTCTCCGCAACCGCCGTGACAAGCTCTTCCTTGTTCAATGCGGACCCCCTTTCTCGATCGGCCCCATCTTACCCGGCTTTTGGCGAGGGCGAAGATCGATCCCGAACGAAAAAAAGCTTCATTTTTGGAGAACCCCCAGCTCCTCCCGCACCCCACCCACCAGGTAGAGGGAGCCGCAAACCACGATCAAACGGCCCGAGGCCCTCGCCACCGAATGCGAGAGGGCCTCGGGAATCGAGGAAAAAGCCGGGATGGAGGGTCGAATCGAGGACAGTTCCCGAGGCGACAGGGCCCGCATGGACTCCGGAGGGACATACAGGACCTCTCCCCTGGCTGCCAGGGCATCCAGCATCGACAGGTATTCCTTGTCCTTGAGCACCCCGAAAAGAAAGAGGGGCTTTTCCTCTTTGAAGAAGACCTCCAGGGAAAAAAGCAGTTCTTCGATCCCGGCTTTGTTGTGGGCTCCGTCGAAGAGCCAACGCTGGCCGGAAGGACTATTCCAGGGTTCCAGGCGTCCCGGCCAGGTGGCGTTGGTGAGCCCTTCCTCGATGAAGCGATCGGAAAATTTCAGCGCCCGTGCGGCCTCGATGGCCAGGGGTTGNNCCCTCGAAGGCCACGAAATCGGCCGCCACGGGCGAGATCAAGGGACAAGAATATTTTTTCGCTTCTTCGGCGATGACCGCGAGAGCAGGGCCTTCGGCCCCCGTCACGAGGGGCACCCCCTTTTTCAGGATGCCGGCCTTTTCGAGGGCGATGGAAACCAGGTCTTTTCCCAGAATGTCCGCATGGTCGAGGGAAATGGAAGTGATCACCGTCAGTTCCGGCTTCTTCATGACGTTGGTGGCATCCAGGCGCCCTCCCAGTCCGGCCTCCAGGATCACCAATTGCGCCCTTTCGCGAGAAAAATAAAGGAAGGCGACGGCGGTCAAGAGTTCGAACTCGGTGGCGGGACCGAAAGAAGGGGTTTCGATTTCGATTTCCCTGGCCACCTTCTCGACCTCGCCCAGCAGCTCGTCGAAGAGCCTCGGCTCGATTTCACTTCCGTCGAAGTGGAAGCGCTCGGGATAGCGGAAAAGGTGANNCGAACCCTTGCCGTTGGTGCCGGCGATGTGGACCACCCGGTAATCCTCCTGGGGGTTGCCGAGGTGCTCGAGCAGAAGCTTGATCCGCTCGAGCCCCGGTTTGATGCCGAACTTCAGCTTCTCCTTCAGGAAGGAATCGTGGAAGGTCATATCACTCTACCGCAGAGGTCGATCAAAAACGAGATCACTTCAAGCTTTCGATCTGGGCCGAGACGGCGGTCAATTGGTTCTCGACCTCCTTCTGGCGGGCCTTCAGCTTGTCCACCACGGCCACGGGGGCCTTGGAAACAAATTGCTCGTTCTGCAACTGCCCTTCCAGGCGCTTCGATTCTCCGGCCAGATTCGCCTTTTCCTTGCCGAGGCGTTCGATTTCCTTATTGAGATCCAGCATTCCCGCCAAAGGAAGGAAGATCTTGTTCTCGCCCGCCATTCCGCTCGCGGCCTGCTTGACGACCTGTTCTTCCGTGGCGACGACGTTCACTTCCTCCACTTTCGCCAACGCCGCGATGTAGGAACGGCAAGCGAAAAGGGTTTCGAAGGATTGGTTCGTGGCCTGGATAACCAGTTTCTCCGCCTTCTTGGCGGGGGGAACGTTCAGTTCGGAGCGAATGTTGCGGACCACGCGGATAACCTCCATCACCTGGCTCATGGAAGCCTCGGCGGCAGGGTCGATCCGGTCCTCCCTCACCTGGGGCCAGGAAGTCTTCTGCAGGGTGTCGACCTCCTCGACCAGATTCCGCTCGATGAGCTGAGCGTAGATCTCCTCGGTGATGAAGGGCATGAAGGGGTG
>DOBT01000067.1 GCA_003503675.1 Cyanobacteria bacterium UBA8530
GCAGCAGCCTTCAGCGGGATTCTCGCTCCGGCGTTTTGCGGTTTTTCTCCGATTCCGGGAAGAGCCAGCCATAAGAGAAATAGGCGATCCCCTTCAGGTTGGGATAGGCGAGGTCCAGCATGCGCCCCCTCAGGTAGGCGATCTGTTCCCGGAAGATGCGGTGGTGGAACCGCGCATGAAGGGGAGTGCCCGGCGGATCCTCGGTCAAGGAAGCCATCACGGGGGGCTTCCTTTTTTGATCGAGAAGTCCTTCCTCGACGATTCCCAGCTCGCGATCGATGTTGTAATCCCCGAAAGGCCCGGGAAACCGATCCAAATAATAGGAATAGCACATCGGAGAGAGCAAATCGAAGTAGGAAAACCACTTTTTCGATTCCTGCAGGCGACTGTCGTTGATGTGGAAGTAATAGTTGGGGAAGAAGGAGATGCCCAATTTCTTGGGAAGAATCACCGATCGCCGGATCCGCTGGATGAGTTCCTCCACCTGATACGCATTCCAATCCTTCCAAACTCCCAGATATTCCTCTTTTTTCGAGGGGTCGGCCTGACCCGAGGCGAGGAAGCTCCGGTATTCCTCGCTGTCATACTCGGGGTTCTCCAAAAAGAACTTTATCAACTGTTTGGGGTTGTAGCCCCAGAAATTGCGGGGATCGGGGCTCTCGTCCACGTCGTCGCCCTTGATCCGGACCGGATAGCGGATGTAGTCGAGGATCACGCCGTCCGAGCGCTGGCAAAGCTCGTAGGCCAGGTTCGCCAGGCGCTCCCTCACCTGGGGAAGGGCGGGAGAAACCATCCAGGAGTGCGGCTCGGTGGCTTGAGAGGTCTTGCCGAAGCCGTCGAGCGCGAGGTCCTCCGGAAATCGGTCCGCATAGGCTTTCCCGAAGTCATTCGAATGGATCCAGGAATAAAGCTTCATTCCCCTTGTTTTGGCTTCTTTTCGATAGGTCTCGAGGAGATCCACCCCGGGGAAACGCTGAGGAAATTGCTTCGAAGGAAAAATCGTTTGGCCGCCCCAGAAGGTTTCGAGATAGACGTTTTTCGCGCCGAGGCCCTGGACGTTGTCGAAGACTTCCTTTACCTTGTTTTCGGTGGCGTCCTTGAGGTATGGCCTGATCCAGACGGCTTTTGAGAGCTGGGCCTCGGCCTGGACGGGCAGAGTCAGGAAGAAGGAAAAGAACAAGCAAAGCCATTTTTTCATCTTTTATTTTCTCGTTTCCCCTTCTAGCCGCATTTCTTGGATTTCCTGGCTGAGTTGCTCGAGAGAGGTCTGAACGATGTCCTGCAATCTGGACATGACCCGGTCCAGCTCCTTCAGGAGCTGTTTGGACTCGGGAGGCGCCACCTTTTCTCCCATCGTGAAGAGATCGCGCATGACCTGATATTTGGGATTGGCCGCTTCGATCATCTTGCGCCAGGCCATGGGGTGGATCCGGTAGTAATCCTTCCGATCTCCGGGTTTGGTGAGGTGCTCCACAATGCCGATGGATTCGAGAAAGCGGATGTTGGTGCTCACCGTCCCCTTGGAGCTTGCCGTGATGCGGCCCATTTCATCGAGCGAGAGGGTCTCGTCCGTGATGAGGAAGAGGGCGAAGAGTTTCCCCCCCGCCCGGGTACTGCCGAGACCTTCGAAGGTCCTCCCGGCTTTTTCCAGGTATTCGATCTGTGCTGCGTCGAGTTCCTTCAATGAACGATGCTTTCTTCGATTCTTCCGTCCGTCAAGCTTACCATGCGGGTGGCCTTGCTCATCACCTTGGCGTCGTGGGTGGAGAAGATGAAGGTGGTTCCCTTCTCCAGGGAAATCTTCTTCATCAGTTCGATGATGGCTTCCCCGGTCTTGGAGTCCAGGTTGGCCGTCGGTTCGTCGGCGAGGACGATCAGGGGATCGGTGACGAGGGCCCGGGCGATCGCCACTCGTTGCTGCTGCCCGCCCGACAATTCCGCCGGCCGGTGCTGGGCATGCTCCTTCAGTCCTACCGCTTCGAGGGCTTCCCAGACCCTTTGCGGGTTGTTCTCGCCCTTGAGGCGCAGGGGCATCTCGATGTTCTCGAAGGCCGTCAGGACCGGAATCAAGTTGAAACCCTGGAAGATGAAGCCCAGTTTCTGGCGGCGCAGGGTGGCCCTGGCGTGTTCACTGAGTTTGGCCAGGTCCTGGCCGTCGATGACGACCGTACCCTCGGTCGGGACGTCGAGACAGCCGAGCAGGTTGAGCAAAGTGCTCTTGCCGGAGCCGGAGGGACCGGCGATCGCCAAAAACTCACCCTTCTCGATGGATAGATCGACGCCGTTGAGGGCCTGGACCTGGGTCTTGCCCATCGGATAGATCTTGGTCACTTGTTTGATGCTCACGATAGCCATGGCTTCCTCCTTGCAGATGAAAAAATCAAAAATCGACTTGGACGCCGCCCTGCACGACCAGGCGTTGGGGGGCCAGGGTAAACTCGGAATTCTTGCCCGTGAAGGCGAAAGAGCGGAAATAGAAGCGGCTGCTCTGGAAGCCGGAGAAGTCGAGCTGGGGAATCACGGCCCAGCCGCCGTCATCCAGGCCACCGATGAAGGAGAGGGAGAGCCCGAGGCCTTCCTGCACGTCGCCCTTGGCGGCGCTCAAGAGCAGGTAGTTCTTTCTCAGGCCAAACATGGTCGAATTCTTCCCCCCCGTGAGGGTGAGGTAGTCCTGCATGGTTCGGGGATCGTAGCCGTCGGCATTGTGGTAGTACTCGATCGAGCCCACGACGTTGGCCGGGAAGGTGTAGCGGGAGCCCAGGACCCAGTTGGTGAAGCTCTGGGAGCGCCAATTTGATTCGTTTTGGGTAGCAATAAGCCCTGCGGGAGTCGGATAAACTTGTTCCGTTCCCTTCTTCCAGAGCGCTTCCCCGTAGGCGACCACTTCCCCGAAGAGGCTGCCGGAAGCCGTGAAACCCAGTTTGGGGATACGCTGGGGGTCTTGGATGACCAGGAAAGCGACGTCGTAGCTGCTCGTCAGGAGGTTGGCCCGTCCGACCCAGGTCGGTCGGCCATCCGTCCGGTTCTCCGGAAAGGACGCCAGTCCCGAGAGGGTCACCCCTTGGATCTCGGAGTTCTCGAAGGTGAGAGGGAGATCGAGCAATATGCCCGCCGTCCCCTCCTCTTGCCGGGTGGGATCGGTGGGATCCTTCCGGGGTTGGAGGACGTCGGTGGGGTTCCAGGCCATGCCGGTGCCCCAGTTGACCCGGACCTTCCCCGTCTTGAGGTAGGCGCGGTCGTTCAGGTTGAGCCCCATGTAGAGTTCGTTCAGGGTGCTCGTGAATTTTTGGGGCATCTCCGGCAGATAGATCAAGCGGGTGGAGGCCCGGAAATCGGTCGCATCGTTGATCTTTGCCTTCAGGCGCAGCCCCAGGTCGGAGGTGTTGAGCCAGGAGGGCAAGCCCGAGTTGGGGCGCAGATCCAGCCAGTTGGTTTCGTTGCGGTAGTAGCCTCCGAACTGGACCTTTTCCTCCTCGGCCTGGGCCGCGGAGGAAAAACCCAGCAAGCCGACCAAGATCAAGGGTACAAGCCTATTCATGGCCCCCTCCTATTTCGCCAGGGCCGCTTGGGTGAACATGGAGTCCGGGAAACTCTTGGCTGCGAGGTCATTGACCGTCACTTCGGTGACGTAGCCTTCCTGCAGGGGGTTCTTCATCACCATCAGACTGGGGCGGCGCATCCCGTCGAAGACCTTGGGCTCTTCGTAATCCATGGCNNACCCACTCGACCCGGTCGTAGGGCACGGAGGAGTTGACGGCCTTGAGGTTCAAGCGCACGGCCTTCTTGCCTTGATAGGTCTCTTTCCCGAGCAGGGAAGCGGTGTAGTCGACGTTGTAGTCGACCCTGGTGAGGTCGTTGTTGGAGACCTCACCGCCGAAAAGGCGATCCTTGGGCGCGATCCGGATGGCGCGCT
The DNA here is from genome assembly GCA_003503675.1 of Cyanobacteria bacterium UBA8530. Lineage (GTDB taxonomy): Bacteria > Cyanobacteriota > Sericytochromatia > S15B-MN24 > UBA8530 > UBA8530. The sequence continues at coordinate 3,914 of DOBT01000067.1, forward strand.
TGATCGAGGGCATGTACATCCAGAGGTTGTCCTTGACCCTCAGGAGTTTCCGCTCCCGCTCGGAGGCGGGGAAGGTGAATTCGGCGAGGGACTTTTCCTCCCCTTTCTTGTAGACGGTCATGCGATAGACCTGGTCCTTTTTCTCGGGCCTTTTGAGGCGCATCTCGCAGCTCATCAGGTAGGAGCCCGGGTAGAGGGTCTCGGTCGCCTTCTTCAGCATCTCTTGAGCGGAGAGCGCCTGGGCGGCGGGGGCGAACAATACGGTCGAGAGGGCCAGGGCCGCAAAGGCTTTTTTCATGGTTCTTCTCATTTCTCGAATCACTAAACGTGCCGCAGGGCTTCGATCGGTTTCAGTCGCGAGGCCATCCAGGCGGGGTAGACGGCGGCCACGACGGCGACGAGAACCCCGATCAGGAAGCTTTCCGCGATGCTGCCCCAACTGAAGCTGCCGTAGAGGACATCGCCCATGGCGAGGTCGATGGACGACATGCTGCTGACGTTGAACCCCGCGGTGGCGAAGTACCAGGCCAGGAGGCCGCCGACCAGGGCGCCGATCAATCCACCAAGGACTCCCAGCACCCCTCCTTCGCAGAGGAAGAGCCCGACGATCTCACGCTGATAGGTTCCCATGGCCATCATGGTCCCGATTTCCCGGATCCGCTCCGTCACGCTCATCAGCATGGTGTTGACGATGGAGAAGACGGCAATCAGCATGACGACCCCGATGACGATGCCGGTGGTCTTGGACTTCATCTTCATCATGTCGGTGAGGTCCTGGTTCATCACCTGCCAGGTCCGGACCTCGAAAGTGCCGAGGGCACCGATCTTTCGCTTGACGAGAGCGCTATCCTCGCGGCCCTTCAGGTAGACCGTGAGATCGGTGGCTTGAGCCTGCATATTCAGGAGGGTCTGGGCGCTTTCGATCGGCATGACGGCGGTCGTCTCGTCGAACAACCCGAGGCCCGACTGGAAGATCCCCGCTATATCGAGGTCAGTCGCGTTCATCGCCCCCTGAGCGGTGGTGGCGACGAGGGAAACCGTGTCTCCGGCCTTCATGTTCAGCTCTTGAGCCAGTTTCTTCCCGACGAGGATCTGGTT
>DOBT01000108.1 GCA_003503675.1 Cyanobacteria bacterium UBA8530
TCGGACACTCCGAAAGACTCTCGGAGTGTTTGAAAATTTTAGGGAACGTTCGAGTTTTTTTTCGAACGTTCCCTATGTTGCGATGAGCCCAATTCGCTTTTCTGAGGCCGGGACCACGTCGTCTCGAGAACCCTCCGGGTGAAATGGCTCAGTCAATGTCCGGTGAGGAAGGAATACCCCTCTTGCATCTCGGGGTGGTGGTCCCAGAAAAGAGCGGGGGCCGGAGGCTTCAGGGGAATCCTGTGCTTGCGGGACAGGCGATCCAGCCATAGTTGGCGCGCCCCGAACAAGGCCAGGGGGAAGCAGAGGATATCCAGGAGGCGCATGGCCAGCGGGAAAAGAGGCATTTTTTTTGGTTGGGGCGGTGCGGCGGGAAGAACGGGCGTTTTGACGGAAAGATCTTGATTTTTGGAAGCGTTCGTTTCGATCCGCCGGGTAGCGAGGGAAAAATGGTGTCCCTTGGACTGGAAGGAGTTCACTTCGAGCCGAGGGGAGAATTTTTGCTTTCCGGCTTGGAAGGGCTTCGTTTCGATCCGCAGTTTCTGACCGGGGAAGATGAGCCTCGCGTTGCGGACCTGGGGGTTGCTTCGGCTGATTTCCTTCCAGCGCGAAGCGTCGCCTAGGGTTTTCGCCGCGATGAAGGAGAGGGTGTCGCCGGAGCGAACGGTGTAGCTCAGAAACTGCTGAGCATAGGTGAAGCGGGGAAGTGCGACGATCAGGAGCGCCGTACTGAGGGAGAGGATGCCGAAGTTCGAATGGCGAGCGCGGAGGCTCACGCCGGATTCCCCGATGATCCAGGGGCGATCGCCGATGGCGCGCCTCATGGCCCTGGGAAGCTTCCTTTGATCGGCGATCGACCGCAGCATAGACAGTTCCCGCTCAATCCCTCTGCTCAAACCCAGTCCCTTTCGAACTTTCGAGGATAACTGATGCATCATAGCGAGGGAAAGTTGAGGGATCTGTAACCGAGCGCACTATAATGAGACTTCGAAAGGGGGTTGTTTTGAAGAGAATCAAGATCCGCACCCAGAAGAGGTCTCAATGGCTGGACATCACCCGTCAGGTCGAAACGGCTCTCGCGGAAGCCGGGGTGCTTTCGGGAATGTGCCTGGTGCATGTCCCCCACACCACCGCCGGGGTGACGGTGAACGAGAACGCCGACCCGGACGTGCAAAAGGATGTCCTGAAGTTCCTCGACCAGATGATTCCGCGCGACTGGGGCTTTCTTCATGTCGAGGGCAATTCGGACGCTCACATCAAGGCCAGCCTCATGGGCTGCTCCCTCACCCTTCCCGTGGAGGAAGGCAGACTGATGCTGGGACGCTGGCAGGGGATCTACTTCTGCGAGTTCGACGGTCCCCGGGAGCGCGAGGTCTGGATACAGACGTAAAAAGAGCGAAGCATTTGCTTCGCTCTTTTTGATTTTTTGATTAGAGGACGGGAGCCGAAGGGACCGGGGAAGGGATGGGGTCGATCGAGGGGGCCGGGGCGGGCTCGGGGCTGTTTCCGGCCGGGTTGATCAGGCTCTTCACCTTGTTGATGTAGAGGTCTTCGAATTCGGCCTGGCTGAGCTTGGCGTCGCCGGTCTTGTCCGCAGCGGCGATGTCTTCGGGGGCGAAGGAGGGCATTTTCAGGGTGATGTGGAGGTTGTCGTAGGCGAAGCCCAGTCCCAGTTTCTTGACCTGGGTGTTGGTGAGTTCCTTGGCTTCGAGCAACCAGCTCTTGTCGCGGTCCAGGGTTTTGAAGGCGTACTGGAGGTCGCTGCGCATCCGCTTGAGGTATTTGTTGGCGTTGTCGGTACCGCCGAAGAAACCATTGTCGGTAGCGTAGGTCATGAAGACGGTGTAGGAAATCTTCCCGTTGTGGTCCTTGTCCATCTTGGCCATGTCGGTGAGGCGGATATACTGACCGGCTTCGTATTCGTCGATTTGCTTGTCCTTGTTGTTGTCGATCAAAGCGAAGATCGCCTTGTGGATTTCCTTGAAGCTCTTGGTGATGGTCTGGGTGGCATCGGCATTATATTGGTCGCTCGCCGTGGAGAGCTTCAGGTTGGCGCCGGCAAGGCCCACCCCGCAACCGCTCAGGGCGATAGCAGCCATGGAAAAAGCGATCAAACTGGCCAAATTCTTTTTCTTCATGGTTAGCTCTCTTTCTCTAAGATTTGATTTCTGTTTCCCGATGATTTGCTATAGGCGTTTCGGGGGAGAAAGTTTCTTATGGATAGGTTAAATTAAAGCTAATCCTGGAGCATAATCCCTTCAAAAAAAGCGCCCCGCAGGGCGCTCGAAGGGAGTGATGGTTTTATTTCTTGGCTTGGATGGCCGGGCTCGGGGCGGGATCGGGATTGACCGCAGCGGGGTTGAGCAGGGAAATGACCTTGTTGAGGTAGAGGTCTTCGAACTCAGCCTGGCTGAGGTTGCCGTCGCCGGTCTTGTCCGCGGTCTTCATCTCATCGGGGGTGAAGGCGTCCCAGTTGAGCTTGAGGCGAAGGTTGTCGTAGGAGAAGCCCAAGGCGATCCTTTTCTGGGCGGCGGTCGAGAGTTCGGCGGGCTCGAGCAGCCAGCTGCCGTTGGTGTCCATCTTGCGGAACACCCACTGGAGGTCTTCGCGGATGCGCTTCATGAACTTGAGGTCGGTATCGGGGAACCAGGGGATGTAGCCGAGGAAGGTGGTCTTGGTGGCGTATTCGATGAAGGTGGTGTAGGAAATCTTGCCGTCATGGTTCTTGTCCATGTTGGCCATGTCCTTCAGGGAGATGTTGGCGCCGGCCTCGTACTCGTCGATAAAGCGGTCGTGGTTGGCGTCGATCTTGGCAAAAATGGCCTTGTGAAGGGCTTTGAAACCCTTCTTGAGGGTATTGGTGGCGTCGGCTTCCAGGGTGGTGGTACCGTTCAGGCCGGTCTTCAAGCTGGGCGAATTGGCGGCGGTGCCGCAACCGACGATGGCGAGGCATACGAGGCCTAAGGATAGGGTCCTCTTGAACATTCTTCTTTTGCTCCCCTCTGCGCCGAGCGCCGAATATTAAATCAGGTTCTACGTCTTTTAAATATAGATTTATCTTAGAATAAGTTGCTCGTTTCAAGGTTAAGGAGAGTTTAATTTTATCCCCAAAAAAGGACCCCCGCCCGGACTATTCATCCTGACCCGATTGGAAGTCCACTGATGATCTTGATGAGCGTCGTAGCGTGAGGGTTGCATGAAAGCCTTCGTTCGATTGGTCCATTCTTGGACGTTCACAGGAGGGGACCGCATTGGGTGGCGCAGGCACGGTATTTTTGCTCATATCCAAGGAATTACGCATATATGCCCCTTTACAGGATCAGATTTTGGATCGTACTGCCTGGGTAAGCGGTAATCCGGATCGAGGATAATGCGCTTGGTCCCGGGTGGTACTTTGAAACAGAACGGGGTGTTCTGCAAAGCAAAGGATAGATGCTCGATCTTGGTTTCTCCGCTTCCATCTTGGAAGCCTATCTCCACCACCCCGGTGAAGGGGGGATTGGCTGTTTGAACCAGATTTCCGGAGAAAACCCCGGCGCTTACCGTGGCATCTTTAAATTGCAGATCCGGTGCCCCTGTGCGAGTCAGCCACGTCTTCGCCCAGTCGGCATGCTCCGGCCCCAAGGTCCGCGTGAAGACTCGGAAGAGATCATCCCAGGTTGAAGGCTGTCCTCGACGCTCCTCAATGAAGCTCTTGAGTGCTTGATCCATGGCCCTTTGGCCAACCCGATCGGCCAGGGCAGAATAAATCAAAGCGGCCTTGCGGTAGAGGACGGCTGAACGCACTTTTCCAGGACCATTTGAAGCCTGGGGGACAGGACAATCGTCATTCGGATCGAGCCTTGCGTAGGTTTGTGACCATTCTTTTCTCTTCTCAGCTTGTTCCGTCTGATCAAGACACCATGACGAGGCATATTCAGCCAAGCCCTCAGCCCAAAGCCCTTTGCTAAAATCTTGTGGCACAACTCCGGCAAAATAGCTATGAGCCATTTCGTGTGCCAGCATTGTTAATGAAACCACATCGTTTCCGACCCTGTTCACAGTGAGGTTTGAAAGGTTTCCGTTACCACTAGCAAAACCGGTTTCGACAATCCGCAACTGAGGGTAGGGATAAACCCCCAAAGGAGAAAAGCTCTTGAGGATAGTGTCAACCTGCTTTGCCATGGTATCAAGACAATCCCCATCCCGCGGTTCGACCGCCAAGGTGATCGTCGTACCTCCGATCTTTAGTTCGCGCTTCACGTAGCCCAAGCCACCATAGAGTGAAATACTGCTGGCACCGCTGCCCTGGTAGCTCCAGTGGGTCTGAGCCAATCCACCCGCCATAGGTTCGGTAGACTGTATGCCCTGTCCGAAAAGCTCGAAGTCGCGAGGATGTTTAATAGTGATTTCGAATCGGGTTCGAGTGCCGGGCGCACTCGGGAGCCAGTCTGACGAGGATGGGAGAACCACCTGATTGGGGCGAATATAATTCTGGCGTCCTTCACCGCGCCAGATTCCCTCGTAACGAATGGCTAGTTTGACCTCGTCCTGGACCTTTGGAAGCCAGACAAATAGGGTATTGCTTGTNNATGGGACAATCAATTCCATTGAGCTTCACGGATTGCAGGTGCATTTCTGGACGCTTGCCAATGCAAAATTTCAGCGGAACGATCTTATCCCCTTGCGGGAGGATTGTTGCAGTGACCTCGGCAGCCAGGCTAGATCTCAAGGGATCGAAAATAATGTTGGCCTCAAGTTGCTTCATTTGGCTGGCTGCCGTCCAAGGTCTCATTGTTACTTGGGGATTGGCAACCAAATGGCCCGATTCTCGTTCGTAGTGGGCATAATTTCCCCCATTTACGCTATCGCAATGCAAATAGACCCTGGCAAGGATCCCATCCTGACAAGGAAAATATGGTTCGATGTGGATGACAATGGGGGCATTAGCGACAACTCTTACCCTCTTAAACCAAGCTTCAGCAAGATCGAGGGCTCCAGGGAAAGTCGCTTGGGCTTTCGCAAAGTCTCCTTGTTGGAGGGCTGCATCAACCTGGGATTCGAGGTCCTTGATTTTAGTTTGCCAGGCTTGGGAGATAGTCAATGCCCGGATGCCTGGTTTTTGCGTAGACGTGGTTTGGAGCCCTTGGGAACTCGCATAGAAAGGCAATCCTAAGATAAGGACCCAGGTCGTAAAGATGGTCACGCCCAAATGAAGACGATGCATATTTCCGCCTTTCTACTGTTCTTTGAATCAGCAAAAAGTTTAGCATGCCCGGCTGGGACTGGACCAAGCCAAAGGAAGCCTTTATTGTGGACGCTTCTCACCTGGAAGCCCCTGCTGCCACCCCCAATCCCCAGTTATTGATCCGTAAGGCCAATCGGGGCATTCTAAGACGTCGTGCGCTGGGTCAGTCCGGTCCTCTGGTCGATTTGCGCGATCAAGGGGAGGTCTGCATCACTGGTCACTGGATCGAGATCGAACCGGACCGCGAGATTACCGGAAAGCTGGAGCTGCGTGGGCGGTTGAGTGGTAGAATAATGCATAAGAATAATCGACTCCTGGCAGGTCTGAAACGCAATCAAATCCTGCCATACGAGCCGATCGTTCTTGTACTAGATTACTCGATGAATTATCCGGGCCCGAAGGAGCCCTCTCATTATTGAATCTCTTTACCTGAGGGAGGAAGTGGCGTCCTCGTTGTTGACGATGGCCGCCTGTCCCGAGACCGCGGGGATGCCGTTCGAGCGGACGATGACGTTCTGCGCCGCTTCGGCCGAGCCGCCCTTGCCGTCCGAAACGCTCATCAGGATGCTGTAAACGCCGGCACGCCCGGGCGGTATCCAGGACACCAGGCGTCCGGCCGTGGTGGAGAGGGTGCCTCCGGTGGCGGTCCAGGTGTACTTGAGGTTGTCGTGGTCTTCGTCGATGACGTCGACCTGGAGGGTGATGCTGTCGCCGGGATTCACCGCGTTGAGGGGATTGGCGATGAAGGAGGTGATGATGGGATTGCGGTTGAAGGAAGGAGCGGGAGTGATCGTGGCTGCGGGTTGACCGACTGGGCGACTGGCTTCCTTCTGGACGAAGGGGTTCACCCAGGCGTCGTCGCCGCCGACGGGATATTCGTAAATCTGCACTCCGCAGCCGCCGATCATCATCAGGCCGAACCCCAATAAAACCGCATTTCTAAAATTTTTCATCGCAAATCTCCTTATAATTAGAAATAAATCTCAAATAGACTGGCAAAAAGAAGGAATTTGAGAGCTCTTCAAATTCATCGCGTTCGCCTCTCTGTTTACCTGACGAACGAGCAAAATACTTTGTTCCCTCATTGCGCCGGGCTTTCAAAATTATTTTCCGAAAGCCCGGCCTCCGGGCAAGCCTTGCCTCCCCTTGCCCTTTATGATAAAATTCGCTAGTTTCAATACGCCCAGGCCTTTTGCGCCTGGAGCACACACGCCGGTCGGATCCCTGCTTCGAGTGCGGAAGTTTTTCTTCCGATAAGCAGGCCAAAGACGGCGGAGGATCGACTCGAAAGGAGTTACCACAGGTATGCCCGTCATTCCCATGAAGAGCCTGCTCGAAGCCGGCGTCCACTTCGGCCACCNNGTCATCACTCCTGTAGGAAACCTCTGCTACAAGGATGAATGCCTGCAGCTGTCCGGAGGAAAGGTCGGAGAAATAACCCAACACCTTTACGACTCCCTGACCGGCATTCAAACCGGCAGGATCGCCGATACATTTGGCTGGGTGAAGTTCGTAAGGTAACACTTCCGCAGAGGCGGCCTTGTGTCGCCTCTGCAAAAACGATCGTGGTATCAACAATGAAACAGAAACACATTTCCCTAAAACCGGTCAGCAATAAACTCTGCACCTCCTGCCGCCGCACCTGCAAGCAAGCCTCCATCGCCGTGGTAGCATCCTGTCCGCGCTATTACCCGTTCAGCCGTACCACAAGAAAGCCTGAATTCACATGGAAGCAGATGGACCTCGGACTCTGAGAATCACCCCCCATCCCATCATTGTTGTAAAAAATGACCGCTGCTCCGGCTGTGGGCGATGCGTTGCGGCCTGCCCAAAAAAAATCCTTACCCTCGTTACATCAAATCACCGTAAGTATGCAACCCTGCTGCATCAATCGCGCTGCAATTACTGTGGTGCATGCACCGCCGCATGCCTGCTTGACGCCATTGCATTCCACAAGAAAGCGCCTGCGCATGAATAATTTGCTCTTGCCATTCGTCAAAACCATGTGATATAAATTATTGCTTTTCAATTCACACGCCCTGAGACAAACCGGCGGTGTCCCTTGTTGCTGACGGGGATATAACGGGGCGGAGGACAAACCAAAGGAGAAAACGTATGTCAAGCATCAGTATGAAAGAACTGCTGGAGGCCGGCGTCCACTTCGGCCACCAGACCCGTCGCTGGAATCCCAAGATGAAGCCCTACATCTTCGCCGAGCGCAACGGCATCTACATCATCGACCTCCAGAAAACCACCCGTTACCTCGACACCTGCTACTACTTCATCCGCGACGCCGCTCTGGCCGGCAAGAACATCCTCTTCGTCGGCACCAAGAAGCAGGCGCAGGAGATCGTCCACGAAGAAGCCGAGCGCTGCAACATGTTCTACGTCGACCAGCGCTGGCTGGGTGGAATGCTCACCAACTGGCCAACCATCCAGAAGCGCGTCGCCCGCCTCAAAGAGCTCGAGAAAATGAAGAAGGACGGAACCTTCGAAGTCCTTCCCAAGAAGGAAGTCTCCCTGCTCGAAAAGGAAATCGGCAAACTCGAGAAGATCCTGGGCGGCATCAAGAACCTGCCCCAGCGCCCCGACATCGTCTTCATCGTCGACCCCCGCAAAGAGCACATCGCCATCCATGAAGCCCGCAAGCTCCATATTCCGGTGGTGGGCATCGTCGACACCAACTGCGATCCCGACGAAGTCGACTACATCATCCCCGCCAACGACGACGCCATCCGCGCCATCAAGCTGATCGTCGGCAAGATGGCCGACGCCGTCCTCGAAGGGCGAGAGGGCAAGCAGGTTCAGGACAATAAGGAAAGCCCGGCCGAAGCCGCCGTTTAATCGGATTCCGATGGCCCAGGAAATGCTTTCCTGGGCTTTTATATTTTCCGTTTGTTGTATAATGATGGAAATAAACCCATCTCTGAAGGAGGAAGATTCGTGGAAATATCTGCCACCATGGTCAAGGAACTGCGTGAGAAAACTGGCGCCGGCATGATGGACTGCAAAAAGACCCTCACCGAAGCCCAGGGCAACATGGAAAAAGCGATCGAGCTTCTGCGCCAAAAGGGCCTCGCCGCTGCTGCCAAGCGTTCCGGCCGCATCGCCGCCGAAGGCGCCATCGGCTCCTATGTTCACCTCGGTGGAAAAATCGGCGTCCTGGTCGAAGTCAACTGCGAGACCGATTTCGTTGCCAAGACCGACGATTTCAAGGAATTGGTCCGTGACATCGCCATGCAGATCGCCGCTTCGAACCCCCAGTACGTGGTTCGCGAAGAAGTTCCCGCCGACATCGTCGAAGCCGAGAAAAAAGTACTCGCCGGCTCCGAGGACATCGCCAGCAAGCCCGAAGCCATGCGCGCCAAGATCGTCGAAGGACGCATCAACAAGTTCTTCGAGCAGATTTGCCTCATGGAGCAACCCTTCGTCAAGGAGCCTTCCCTCACCGTCGGCGAACTGATCAACAACAAGGTCGCCAAGGTCGGCGAAAAGCTCTCGATTCGCCGCTTCACCCGCTACGTACTCGGTGAAGGCCTCGAGAAGCGCCAGGACGACTTCGCCGCCGAGGTGATGTCCCAGGTGCAAAAATAGATGCAAAGGTATCGGCGAGTTCTCCTCAAACTAAGCGGCGAGGCGTTGATGGGCCACCTGGGCTACGGCATCGATCCGATGGTCCTGGAGGGGATCGCCCCTGAGATCAAGCGCCTGGTCGACGAAGGCACCCAGTTGGGCATCGTGGTGGGCGGCGGAAACATCTTCCGCGGCCTGGCCGCCAGCGCCGCCGGCATGGACCGCTCCATCGCCGACTACATGGGAATGCTCGCCACCGTCATGAACGCCCTCGCCCTCCAGGACTCCCTCGAGAAGGCCGGCATCACCACCCGCGTGCTCTCGGCCATCGAGATGCACGAGGTCGCCGAGCCCTTCATCAAGAGGAGAGCGGTCCGCCACCTGGAAAAGGGAAGGGTGGTCATCTTCGCCGCCGGTACCGGCAACCCCTTCTTCACGACCGATACCGCCGCCGCCCTGCGTGCGGCGGAGATCGGCGCGGACGTTCTACTCAAGGCCACCAAGGTGGACGGCGTCTACGACAGCGATCCCTTCAAGAACCCGAACGCCGTCCGCTACGATAGTCTGACCTACAAACAGGTATTGGAACAGGAACTGAAAGTGATGGATTCGACCGCCTTTTCCCTTTGCAAGGAGACCGGCATCCCCATCATCGTGTTCAACCTGGCCACGCCGGGGAACATCGAGCGCGTCGTGCGCGGAGAATCCATCGGAACGATGGTAGGAGGCAATCATGCAGCAGTTGATCGCTGATTCCGAAGAAAAAATGAAAAAGACCATTGCGTCCCTCCAGAAGGAGCTCGTCACCATCCGCACCGGGCGCGCGTCGCCCGCCCTGCTCGACCGCATCGAGGCCGATTACTACGGTACCCCGACCTCGATCAAGCAGATGGCGAGCGTCTCGGTGCCCGACGCCCGCACCCTTCTCATCTCCCCCTTCGAGAAAAAGAGCCTGGGGACCATCGAGAAGGCCCTCATGAAGTCCGACCTCGGCATCACCCCCAACAACGACGGGATCGTCCTGAGACTGATCTTCCCCGCCCCTACCGAGGAGCGGCGCAAGGAACTCGTCAAGGTGGCGAAGAAGCATGCCGAGGAAACCAAGATCGCCATCCGCAACATCCGCCGCGACGAAAACGAAAAGATCAAGGCGCTCGAAAAGAAGAGCGACCTGACCCAGGATGACAGCAAAAAGCTGCAAGAACAGCTCCAGAAGCTTACCGACCGCTATATCAACGAGACCGAACAGGTCTTGAGCGGCAAGGAAGCCGAAATCATGGAGGTCTGACATCGACTCGCTTCTCGCGCTGCCCCTGCCCCTGGCCCTCGAAGAGGCCGAGAGAAACGGCTGGCTGGAGGTCCTCGTCAAACCGACGGCGCCCCCCAAGTGCTCGCCCGATCTGACAAGGGGACAATGGAGAGTGGCGAGAGTACGTAAAACTGGACCATCGCTCGAATTGGTGGTGGTCGAAGAATCCCTTATGAAGGAGGTGAAAACCAGTGGCTTATAAAATCAGCGACGCCTGCGTCTCTTGTGGAGCCTGCGAGGCTTCCTGCCCCGCCGGCGCCATCACGGCCGGCGCCAACCAGTACGAAATCTCCGCCGACGCTTGCCTTGATTGCGGCGCCTGCGCCGATACCTGCCCCACCAGCGCGATTTCCCAGTAATCCGTAGAAAACAGGGGAACGGGCGTAAACCGCCCGTTCCCCCTTTTGGTGACCCATGCTGAAGCGCGTACAATCTGCCGTCATCGGAATCATCATCGCCATCCTGGCCATCGTGCTGGGAGGCTGGTGGTTGACCGGGAGCATGCTGGTCGTCGCGGCGATATCCGCTCAAGAACTCTTCTGGCTCTTCGAAGAAAAGGGCTACCATCCGGCCCGCTACCTCGGCATCGCCTCCTGCCTGGCCATCTACGTCCTGACCCAGCTCACCGGCGCCCGTTACCATGCCCCCTTCCTGGTGGCCATCTTCGTCCTTTCCTTCATCTTCCTGATCGCCCGCTCGGCCCCCTGGAACTTCATGAGGATCAAGCTGCCGAAGCTGTTCAACCTGTCGCTCTCCTCGCCCGCTCGCGGCAAAAACGAGATCGCCTCGATCTCGGACGTGGCGACCACCTTTCTGGGCATCCTCTACACCGGCTGGCTGCCGAGCCATGTCCTCCTCATCCGGCAATTGCCCCAGGGCTTCTCCTTCATCGTCCTCCTCTTCCTGGTCGTCTTCGCCACCGACATCGGCGCCTTCTTCTTCGGCAAGAGCCTGGGCCGGCACCCCCTGATCGGACCGCTCTCCCCCAAGAAGACCCTCGAAGGCGCCCTCGGAGGCCTTCTGGTCTCCATCCCCTGCGCGATCGCCGTCGGCGCCGTCCTGGGCCTATCCCCCTGGAAATGCGCCCTCATCGCCCCCATCATCTCCCTGGTCGCCCAGGTCTCCGACCTCAGCGAATCCCTCATCAAGCGCGACGCCGGCAAGAAGGATTCCGGAGAGGTCATCCCAGGCCACGGCGGGATGCTCGACCGCGTCGACTCCTTCATCCTCTCGAGCGCCGTCACCTACTACTTCATCACCCTCTTCTGGGGACTCTTCTAGACGAGTGAGAAGTGAGTAGTGAGAAGTGGTTTCCGCTTTTTGCTGCTTGCAACGTCATTCTTGGATCGGTATAAGGTAAAAATATGAACACCCACCCGCGCCGCCACCTGGCCATCCTGGGCTCGACCGGTTCCATCGGTCGCCAGACCCTCGAAGTGGTTTCCGCCCATCCCGGACGCTTCGCCGTCACCAGCCTGGCCGCAGGCAAGAACCTCGACCTCCTCGCCGAGCAAATCAAAAGGTTCAAGCCGCGCCGGGTCTGCATCGCCTTTCCCGGGGACGCGAGGCTCCTGCGGGAGGCCTTTCCGGATCTCGAGGTCCTGACGGGAGAAGAAGGTCTGGTTTCCTTGGCGGGCGATAAGGAGACCGATACCGTGGTGGTCGCCGTCACCGGTATCCTCGGGTTGTTGCCGACCGTAAGAGCCCTTCATGAAGGCAAGAGGGTCGCCCTGGCCAATAAAGAAACCCTGGTGGCGGGCGGCTCGCTCGTCATGCCCCTGACAAAGAACCTCCAACTGCTCCCGGTGGACAGCGAGCACAGCGCCCTCTGGCAATGCCTGCGGGGCGAGGAAAACTCGGCGGTCGAGAAGCTGATCCTCACGGCCTCGGGAGGGGCCCTGCGGGAATTCCCGCTGGAAAAATTATCCCTCGCCACCGCCTCCGAAGCCCTGAACCATCCGACCTGGTCCATGGGAAAGAAGGTCACCGTCGACTCGGCCACCCTCATGAACAAGGGACTGGAAGTGATCGAGGCCCACTGGCTCTTCGGGATCGACTATCCCCGCATCGAAGTCCTGATCCATCCCCAAAGCTACGTGCATTCCCTGGTGGAGTTCAAGGACGGCTCGACCAAGGCCCAACTCGGACTTCCGGATATGCGCCTGCCCATTCAGTACGCCCTTTCCTATCCCGAACGCCTGGAAGGGGAGATCCAGGGCCTGGAGCTGGCCGGAAAGACCCTGACCTTCGAGAAGCCCGATCCCAGGCGTTATCCCGCCCTCGCCCTGGCCTACCTGGCCGGCGCGACCGGGGGGACCGCACCGGCGGTGCTCAACGCCGCCAACGAGATCGCCGTTCTCGAGTTCCTCGCTGACAGCATTCCGCTCGGCAGGATCGTTGAAACGGTTTCGAGGGTTCTGGATGCCCATCAGGCGGTCCAAAACCCGACGCTCGAGGAAATCCTCGCCGTCGACGCCTGGGCTAGAAAAAAAGCCAGGGAAGTGTTGGGAGAATGAGGACTTATCCGCGCCGGTCCTCGCGAGAAATCAAAATAGGCGGAGTGATTGTCGGGGGAAAGGCCCCCGTCTCCGTCCAGAGCATGACCAACACCGATACCCGGGATGTCAAGGCGACGCTCGAGCAAATCGAACGACTGCACGAAGCGGGAGCGGAACTCGTGCGACTGGCCGTACCGGACCTCGAGGCGGCCCGATGCATTCGGGACCTCGTCCGAAAAAGCCCCCTTCCCCTCATCGCCGACATCCACTTCGACCATCGCCTCGCCCTCACCGTCCTCGAAGGGGGAATCCAGGGCTTGCGCCTCAATCCCGGAAACATGAAGAAGAGGGAACACGTCGAAGCCGTGGTGGAGGCCGCTCAGAAAAATTCCGTGCCCATCCGCATCGGGGTGAACGGAGGCTCTCTCTCCAAGGAAATCCTCGCTCGTTTCGGGGGACCGACGCCCGAGGCGATGGTGGAGAGCGCCCTCGAACACATCCGCATCCTCGAGAGCCTGGATTTCAACTTGATCAAGGTCTCCCTCAAATCGCATGACGTGCCCACCACCATCGAGGCCTATCGCCAGCTGGCCGAAATCACGGACTACCCCCTGCACATCGGCATCACCGAGGCGGGAACCCCCTTGTTGGGTTCCATTCGTTCGGGAGTCGGGCTGGGCATCCTGCTATTTCTTGGGATCGGCGATACCCTGAGGGTTTCCCTCACCGGGGACCCCGTCGAAGAGGTCTTCGTCGGCTACGAGATCCTGAAATCGCTGAAAATGAGGGAACATGGGGCGACCCTGGTTTCTTGCCCCACCTGCGGACGCTGCCGCATCGACCTCATTCCCCTCGCGCAAAAGGTGGAAGTGGCCCTGAGGAAGATCATGACCCCCATGACGGTGGCCGTCATGGGCTGCGCCGTCAACGGACCCGGGGAGGCCCGGGAGGCGGACGTTGGGATCGCCGGGGGAGAAGGCAAGGCGGTTATTTTCCGCCACGGAGAAATCGTGCGAACGGTTCCCGAAGAAGAGATGTTCACTGCCCTGATGGAAGAAGTGAGACGAGTGAGTGGTGAGAAGTGAATGGTAGCTCCTTCTTACTTCTCACCAAAAAATCCCCCGGTAGCGCATGTAAAGCGTCATGGTGCTGGACATGGTGAGCGCGAGAAGCAGGTAACCGATGCCCGCGGGGGCGCCCCAAGCGGTCCCGGCGATGAGGAGGATCCAGATGCTCCCCGTCGAGGCGATCGAAATGTTCAGGGCATAGCGCGGATCCATCACCTTGACCTCCTTGCGTCGAGATTGAGCCTTTGTTGCAAGGATGTTATTCCCCGTCAAAGCGCCTTTCTAACCAGCGATCAGGCGTCTCGCAGGGCTAAACATCAAGAACCATGCGATGTCCGGAGGGAACGCGAGGCTCGGAGTAAGGAAACATGGGCCTTTTACCCAGGCGATCGAGGATCGACTGGGCGCTCTGTTGCTGCTCCTCGAGCGCCAGAAAACGCTCCAGTTGAAGGGGCGAAAGTTTTTTTTGTTTGCGCCAAAGCCCCAGCTGTTTCAGGTCCTCGGCGATCTGGCGGAAGGATTGCAGCCAATCGGCCTGGTCCTGGGGATGGATCTGGCTCCAGCTGTCCTTGTAACCGTCAACGCTCCCGTAGGTCCATTCCGCTACCTTGAGGAATTCTTCGGCCAGATCGGGGTGATAGGGATCGCAGTTCTCGCTCATCGTCAAAGGCCCCTCCGCTTATCCTAACTTATGTTATTTTTTCAAACGATTATAACACAAGCGAGGGTTATGGAAGGCGCAGGGCCTCGGAGATGCGGGACAAACGCCTTCGCAGGGCTGCCGCATCTCCCTGCCTCAGTTCGGAGCGCGGAAAGAGCGCGCTCGCCAAGCCGACGGCCACGGCCCCCGCATCCAAATAATCCCCCATGTTCTCCTCGCAAACGCCCCCCGTGCAGAGAAGGTTCAGGAAGGGGAAGGGCTCCCGCAGCATGCGGATATGCCCCGCCCCGAAAGAACTCGAGGGAAAGACCTTGATGAGGGGAACGCCCATCTTGTGGGCCGCCATGATCTCGGTGGGGGTGGCGGCGCCCGGGATCACGGGGACTTTTTCAATCAAGGCGCAGATCGAGGGATCGAAGTGCGGGGAAACCAGGAAAGTCGCTCCCGCCAGGATGGCCTTCTCGCCGTCTTCACGGGAAAGGACCGTTCCGGCCCCGATGGGGAAGCCTTTTCGGCGCAGGTGCTCGATCGCCTCCAGCCCCCCCGGCGTGGTCAAGGCCACCTCCACGAAGTTCAGGCCGCTCTCGAAGGCCGTCTCGGCCGCAAAAATCGCCTGCTCGGGGCTCTCGCCCCGGATCACCGCGAGCAAACGCTCCCTTTTGGCCAGCTCAAGAAAGGCCTTCATCTTCATCCTTCCAAAGAATGGCCCGCGCCGGAGCCCCATCCCCCCCCGCTATCCTCAGCGGCAAACAAAACAATAAATATACTCCGACCGTTGCTGCGGAGAGATCCAGGCCTTCCAGGATGACCACGCCCGCTTTGAGCAATTCCTCGTGAACCTCGAGCTTTTCATCCTCTTCGATGGACAAACCCTCTACACCGACCAAGCGGACCTTTTTTGAAACGAGCTTTTTTGCCGTCGCTCGATCCAAATGAAAATCAGCGCCCTTGAAAAGCAAGCGTTCCGAAAAAACGAAATCGCCCGCCTCGACGACGCGGGCGGGTCCGCAAAGAGCCTCGAGGGAAATTTGATCGACTCCCGGGCCGAATCCCAGGTGGGCCGGAGCGTCGACATGGGTGCCGGTGTGGGTCCCCAATTCGAGCCTGGAAAAAACGGGATACTTCGAGAGCGCTTCCATCTCGAAAGAAGGATCGCCGGGATAGACGGGCATTCCGGGAAAAAGGGAGCAGCTGATGTCTAAGAGCTTCAATGCCCCCCGCAGCCGGAACCGCAACTCGAACAGCTTCCGCTCGAGCAGGCCCCATTGGGTCTACCGCCGATGGCCACTCCGGAATAATCCCTGGCGATGTCATCCTTCCGGCACTTGGGGCACATGATCTTGCCTTCTTCTTCCATGATGCCGCGCTCGATGGTGAAACGCTCCNNGGCAGGAACGGCAAAGGTAATCGTACCTGGGCATGGATCTCTCCTTACATTGAAAAATCGAAAAGGCCAAAGTTCGATCCTACCACAAGTCGCTTCACTCTTCACTCTTGAGCGGGAGGGTAAACCAGAAGGTGCTTCCCTTGCCCCATTCGCTTTCCACTCCTATATCCCCCCCGTGGCTCTGGACCAGGGATTTGGCGATCGCCAACCCCAACCCCAGCCCCTGGCGTTGCGCCCCTGCCTCGGGAATCTGGTAGAAACGGAAGAAGAGGTTGGGCAAGTTTTCCGGTCGGATCCCGATGCCGGTGTCGCGGACCTNNGTGAATTTGACGGCATTGGAGAGCAGGTTGCCGAGGACCTGGCCCAAGCGGTAGGAATCGGCCTTCAGCAGGGGAAGATCGGTGGGGACCTCGTCGAGCAGTTTCAACTTCTTTTGGGCGAGCTGGGGAGCGAAGCTGTCCACCACTTCCCTCACCAGGGCCGAATAATCGACCTCTTCGAACTGGAGACGGAACTGGCCGGCCTCCATGCGCGTGAAATCGATGAGGTCGTTGATCAGATGGAGAAGGCGATCGGTCCCCATGATCAATTTGTGGAGGTATTCCTTCTGCAACGGGGTGAGGGGACCGCCCACCTCGTCCTCCAGCATGCTGGCGAAACCGACGATCGCATTGAATGGCGTGCGCAGTTCGTGGGAAACGGCGTTGAGAAAGCTGCTCTTGGCCACGTCGAGTTGCTTCAAGGCTTCGCTTTCCCGCAAGGCCTCTTCCGCCCTCTTCTTCTCGGTGATGTCGTTCAAGGAAGCGACGGCCCAGGCGATTTCGCCGTAGGTCCCCTTCATGAGGTTGCAATTGGAGGAAAGGACGACTCTGGTCTTATCCGGCCTTTCGAGCAGGAACTCCATTCCGTAGACCGGCTTCCCGCCCTTTTTCAACACGGCGCAGGGGAATTCGTCCGCTTGAAGCGGGGTCCCCTCCAGGCTGAGGAGGTTCAGGTCCTCGTTCGATTTCCCGACGATCTCCTCGCGCGAGCGGCCCAAAATGCGGACCGCGGCGGCATTGGCGAAGGAAAAGCGGGCATCTCGGTCGAGAAGGAGGATCGCCTCCCCGGTCGATTCCAGGATGCGGGACAAGAACTCGCGATTGGAGCGCAACTCTTTTTCCGAATGCTGAATGAGCAACTGAAGCATGATCGCCGTGACGGCGATGAATAACAAGCCCTTGTAGGAGGCGATCCGGGTCAACAGGGCCGGGTCCCTGACCAGAAAGCCGAGCAACTGATCGGAAAGCAAGATCCAGAGTCCGCCAACCAGGACGTAGATCGAGGTGATTTTGTAGGGGCTACTCATCGGCGTTTCCTACAGGCTCGAGGAAATGTTTATATCCATTTTTTTAATTGTATAATATCGCCGAGGAACAAACAACGCCGAGCGGGCGAGGAGGGCCAAGCATGAAGAAGGTGGGATACCCACAGGAATCCATCGACCTGGAGGAAGCGAAGGCGCTCGACCCGGAGAATCCGCTGTGGAACTCGCAGGGAGCTTTCCGCCATCACGAGCATCCCGTGGCGCAGGAGTCGGAATCGGAACCCAATCAGAACACCCCCGAACCGTTGGACTACAATGCCGAGGAAGCGGAAGGACCGGCTGCCCACTTCGAAATTCTCGGTTTCCGGGAGAAAACCGGACACGTGCCGCGCGTCTGAAAGAAAGGGCGAAGCGTATTGCTTCGCCCTTCTCGTTTTTAGCGGGGAACACCGGGCTTCTCCGAAAGGAGAGCCCTCATTTCTTCGGGGTCGGCCCCGAAAAGAGCGGGGATCCCGAGGTCCCGGGCACCCATCAAGACCCGGCGCGAGCCGAGCACCGCATCGGCCGCAAGAACGTAACGGGGCAATTCGAGGGGGCTATCCGGGGCGGCCAGAAGGGATACGTCGGGAATGTTCTCGGAATCGAGGCCCAGGCCTTCGATGACACTTTCCACGATTTCTTGGATTTTCTCGATCTCCTTGCCGCAGAGGACGTGCAGGGCGACGTCACTGCCTGCCTGGAAGGCCCTCAGGAAAGACGAAACGGCATCCCTGATCGTTCTTTCGTCGGCATCTGCCAGGAGGAAGTTGAAGGCCCGGCTGTAGGGCAGTTCGAGGGAAGAGAGCCCCCGGGAAAAGAGGGGTTCGGTATGGATTGCCGGTTCGAAGGCTTGGGCCAAGATTTCAGCGACCTCATAGCCTTCCCTACAGCCGAGATCCGCAGAAAGCCGCCATTTGTCCTTGAACAAATTCCAGTTTCCCAGAACGGTGGCGTCGCAATCGATCTTTTCTCCCTTGAAGGTGGTGTTGCCGAAATGGTGAACGAACACCTCTTCGGCAAACAGGATCCGGAAGCCGGCCACCAGGGCCCGCATGCAATAGTCGTCGTCCTCGAAGTTGCCGGTTCCGAAGGAAGAATCGAGACCGCCGATCTGATCGATCACCTCCCGGCGGATCAACATGCAGAAACCGATCACGCGGTGTTCCTCATGCACCCGGTCGAGTAACCTTTTTTGCCAGCTCCGGGCGAAGGCTTCGAATCCTTCGAGCGTTTCGGGGTCGTAGGAAATCTCGGCGACGTTTTGAGTCCCGTTGGCGCAGTTCGTCATCGGGCCGACCAAACCGACCCCGGGCGAAGAGTTGGCGGCCTTGATCATTCCCTCGAGCCACCCCTGAGCGACGACGACGTCGTTGTTGAGGAGAACGACGTAGCGGCCGGTAGAAACGGCGATTCCCTGATTGCAGCCTGCCGGAAACCCCCGGTTCNNTCGACGCATTTCCGGGTGTGTTCCAACTGGTTCAGGGTGAGGATCACGATACTGGTATGGCTGCTTTCCGGAGCGGTGGCAACGAGGAACTGGTAAATTTGCCCCTCGTTCTGGAGACTCGAAGTATCGATTCCAACGGAAGCCAATCCGGAAACCACCCCTTCCGGGACGTCGAAACCGTCGAGGACGGTGCCGGAGGCGGTTTCGATGAGGAAACCGGCTCCATTGAACATTTGGACGAGGCTATTCCTGGTGAAGAAACGGAGATGGGTGCGATCGAGGATACCGGCGTCCTGGTAATCCCAGCGCCCCTCCAGAAGGTCTTTGACGACCGACCAGTGACGAACGTTCGGAATACTGGCGACGACGGTGCCGCCCGGGGCGAGGAGCCGCTTCGCTTGGACCAGACACCCCTCGGGATCGATCAGGTGCTCCAGGACGTCGGCAAAAACGATGCAGTCGAAATTCCCCGATGGCAAACGGGACAGGACTTCGCCCGCGTCTCCCACCCGTACCTCGTCCAAAAAATTCTTCGCTTCGGCGGCGACCATCGATGAGATTTCGATCCCCGTCACGTGGCAGTCCTGCCGCTCCTTGAGGGCCCGTCCGAGGTTTCCGGCAGCACAGCCGACATCCAGGATTTTTTTGGCACCGAGGGGAACCAATTTTTGGACTTCCGGCCGAGCGTATCGGTAATAGCTTCTCGAGGCCTCGGCAGAGGGGACGGAGCGGTCCATCGCAGCCAGGATACTCGAATTTTCGGTGTATTTCTTGTAGACGTCGCTGCC
>DOBT01000229.1 GCA_003503675.1 Cyanobacteria bacterium UBA8530
GAGACCCATAATTCATTCCTCCTTGTTTGATTCCGGAGGGGCTTCCCTGCCCCTCTCCCCTGACGAAGAGCGGTTATTTCGCGCTGGGCGGTGGCCTACATTTTGAATGCCTTTCGAAGACTCCCCTCCTCTCAAAAAATCTCTCGACTCGGAATCTTTTCTTTTCTTCGACAGCAATCGAGAGATCTTTAGGAAAAAGGAGACTTCCTCGAAAAAAAAAGCGAGGAAACAACCGACCTAATTGGAATATACCATAAAGTGGGCGGTCGTAAACTCAGGGATGGAAGAAGAAGGCCACGGCCAGGATGAAATAGGTGACCACGAGCAGGAGACCCTCTAGCCAATTGCTTTCCCCGTCGAGGGTGATGAAGTTGGCGATGAGCACGGCCGCCATCACGGCCAGGACCTCGAAGTGGTCGAAGTGCAGGGTCAGGGGGCGCCCCATGCAAGCCCCCGCGAGCACCAGCACCGGCGCGACGAAGAGGGCGATCTGGGTGGCCGAGCCGAGGGCGATTCCCAACGAGAGGTCCATTTTGTTCTTGAGTGCGACCGTGACCGAGGTCAAATGCTCGGCCGCGTTGCCCACGATGGGGACCAAAACCACCCCGATGAACATCTCGCTCAGCCCGAAGGTCTGGATGACATGTTCGATCGAGCCGACCAGCAACTCGCTCATGACAGCCACCAACAGGGTAGAGCCGAACAATAGTCCCAGGGTAACCGGAAGGCCCATGGTGGGCTTCTCTTCGGGCAAGACTTCGCCCACGTAGAGATGGGAATGGGTCTTGAAGGAAAACAGCAGGCTCGCCGCGTAGACCAGGATCAGCAAGACGGCGACCAGCACCGAGAAGGCGGGCATGATCCCGTCGATCGGTCGGGGGCTGGTGGCGGCCAAGCCGGCGGGAACCAATAAGCTCAGCACCGCCAAAACCAGCAGGGAGGTGTTGAGGCCGGCCACGGTCCGGTTGAATCGCAAATGGGGGTGCTTGATTCCACCCAGTAGAATCGAGAGCCCCAGGACGAAAAGGATGTTCCCGATGATGGAGCCGGTGATGGAAGCCTGCACCACCTTGAAGAGGCCGGCTTTCAGGGCGAAGAAGGCGATGATGAGTTCGGTCGCGTTACCGAAGGTGGCGTTGAGAAGGCCCCCGATCCCCGCCCCGGCCCGGATGGCGATCTCCTCGGTGCTCTTCCCCATGACCTGGGCGAGCGGGATGATTCCCAGCAGGGAAAAGAGGAAGATCAAACCCGGGTTCCAGTGGAAGAAATGGGCGATCGCCGCCAAAGGCACGAAGACGAAGAGAAGTGCGAGCGCTTTCAATACTCGATCTCCTTGACGAGAGACTTGACCGGCAAGGTATAAACCAATTCCTCAAGGTCCTCGGTACACGGATAGCGAAAAGTCAAAACCCACCTCCTGAATTCCGGCAGAGCCGCTCTATTTGGAAATTGTACCTCAAGCATTCCCCCCTTGGGCAAGGGCTTGGCGGCGCGGTCTCGAAATATTCGCTAGAAGTTCGGCGAAGAACAAGGAGGGTTGAATGGGACTGATTAGCCCAAGCCCCAGAAAACCTTTTTTGCGATCGCTCGGCGAGGTATATTGTAGGAAGGCGGATCCTTTACGACGCCTCGTTTTTTATCGAGATTCGAAGGAGCGGATATGACCCAGAATTCCCGCCAACCCAAGCCTTCCGAAGAAAGCGAATTCGAACGCTTGAAGGCGGAACTCCTCGTCAAAAGCGATGAACTCGACAAGAAGGCCCAGAGCCTTCGCAGTCAGCTCGTCGACGCCATGCGCGAGCGGAAGGATCGCATCCACCACTACCAAGAGCGCCTCGCCAAGGTCGATCGGACTCTCTCGAATATCGAGAAAACGCCATGCACCATCTGCGAGGAGGCGCAACAGTTGATCCAGGCCCGGCCCGGAAAGCTTGAAAAGGCTTTCTCGGGAAGGTGACGCCCTTCTGGCGAAATTGGGGAAGAAGCTTTTTTACGTGAAGCGTTTTCCCGAGAGGATGGCCGATCATCCGATGATCGGGGAGATGCTCCCGCAGAAGGGGGCCTCGGAGCCCCTCGCTTTTTCGAAGGCGTCCTCGCGACGGAATTGATCCAGGCCTCTCGACAGCACGGCGCTCCTGACGGAGCCGCAGCCCCTCTTTCAGGCACATTCGTAAGGAACAATGAAAGTATTGTTATTTTTGCACCAAATTGCACAGGAAAGCCCGGGTTTGTCGGATAATCAAAAAACGCAGTGTTTCGCTTGAAAAGTTCAGTGAAAGAATAAGGAGGATTCTATGGGTGGAGTAGCGGATGCCATCGGCTCAATCAGCAAGGCCGTAGGTTCGTTCAGCGACATCGCCAGTTCGATTACCAAGGGAATTTCCGGCATCACCGATGCCCTTGGCAGCATTGGCAAGATCTTCGATAAATTCAAGGGCGTCGGCGACCTGATCAGCAATTTCTTCTCCGACAACAAGAAGCAGGAAGAAGCGGACGGCGAAGCCGACAAGGCCGTCGATGCCGCAGCCGAAGAGAACAAGCAAGTCGCCAAGTCCGCCGATGCCAACAAGGCCATCGACGAAGCCCACGCCAAAGAGAGAGCCGCTTCCAAGTCCAGTTTCCTCGACGACGTCGCCAGCGGCATCAAAAAGGCGACGAAGTTCGTCAACGACGTGAAGGCCCCCATCGAAGAGGTGGCCGGTTCCGTCAAGAAGATCACGAACACCGTCAACGACGTCAAGGGGATCGTCAATTCCTTCAAGTAATTCGGCTATTCCGAAAAGATCTTCGCCAATTCACCAAAAAAGGGGTCCGCTCGAAGGGGTTATCGAGCGGCCCCCTTTTTTGCGATCGGCCGGCGGGGTATATTGTAGGAAGGCGGATCCTTTTCGACGCCTCGTTTTCTATCGAGATTTGAAGGAGCGGATATGACCCAGAATTCCGGCGGACCCAAGTCTTCCGAAGAACGCGAACTCGAACGCTTGAAAGCGGAACTCCTCGTCAAGCGCGACCAACTCGACAAGAAGGCCCAGAGCCTTCGTCGTCAGCTCGTCGACGCCATGCGCGAGCGGAAGGATCGCATCGACCACTACCACGAACGCCTCGCCAAAGTCGATCTGACTCTCTCGAATATTGAGCAAACGCCACGCACCTTGAAGCGCGAAGTGACCTGCGCCAAACTGCTGGCCAGCCGCGAGATCTACGAGGCCGGCATCAAGATGTCCGAAATCCAGATGCGCGACCACAAGGCGAACTACGAGCTCATCAACAGCCCGAATCCCCTGGAGCTGAACCTTGCCAACTCCACCCGTTCCTACAATTACGGATTGGCCAAAGCGCGGAGCTCCCTGGCCTCCTCGCAATTGGCCCTGCTGGATTTCAAGCTTCCCCTCGAGATCCTAGAACAGGTCATGTTCGGTGATCCGGCCACCTTCGTCGATCCCCCCGAAGAAGAAAACACCGAAAACACCGAAAACANNGAGAACACCGAGAACACCGAGAACATCGAAAATACCGAGAACATCGAAAATACCGAGAACACCGAATCACACGAGCTCGATTTTCTCGATATTGCCGAGCTCATCGACGAGGAACCGGCATCGGAGGCCAAAGAAACGTTTCCGCCCGCGTCCGAGCTCCTCACGGCGGCATATCGCCTCGAGTTGCGTGCTTTTTTGGACAGCAATACTCGGGTGAAAACCGATGTCGGCATGGCCTTCGGCTATTACCGGGAGGCTCTCCAAATCTGCGAGGAGGCGGAACAGTTGATCCGGGTTCTCAAGGTGAGCGTGCCCGGCCCGGAAAGCTTGAAAAGGCTTACCCAGGAAGGTGACGCCCTTCTGGCGAAACTGGGTGGAAAGCTATTTTACTTGAAGCGTTTGCCCGAAAGGATGGCCGAACATCCGATGATCGCGGAGATGCTTCCGCAGAAGGGGGCTTCGGAGCCCCTCGCTTTTTCGAAAGCGCCATCGCGGAGTGCGACCCGTCCCTTGCAGGGAAATTGGACCAAGCCTCTCGGCAGCACGGCGCCCCTGGCTCAGGCAGAGCAAGCGGGTGTGTTGGAAGAGTTGGAGATCTTGATCCCGGCCGAGCACCAAGATCCGGAGATTCCATCCGAGGAATGATCAGACCTTACCGAGAGGATGATTTCTGGGACCTCGCCTCGCTTATCGAGCGCGCGTTGGAAGAGTATCCCGCCTGGTCGTTTCTTCCCGGCGCCCCCACCAACCATCCCCGAGGCTTCCGAATCTGGGAAGCCGGCGACGAGATTGCCGGCTTCCTCTTTCTTCTCGGCGAGGAATACAAGGTGTTGGGGGGCCTCTACCTCGAACCGGGGCGAAGGCAAGAGCTCGATTCCATGCTGAACGAGGCCTTCCAGCCGCTATTCGGGGACCCTGAGAACCTCGCTTTGACCGCCTGCGCCGAAATGGGCGGTTTTTCGTTGGTTCCCGCCCTTTCCTCGCTCGGCTTCGACCTGGTGGAAAGGCTCGAACTGGTTCAGGAGCGCGAGAAGACTTTTTTCAGAAAGCCTTCTCTTCCTTCCGACTATCGTTTGATTCCCTGGGAGCCTCGCTTCTTCGATGCGGCCGTCGCCTTGCTCGAGAAATCGAACCGCGGCACCCTCGAAGGCCTTTTCCTTTGTTTCCCTTCTCTCGCCACCCTCGAAAACTGCCGGAAACTGCTACAAGGGATCCTCGAGGGAGATTTCGGACCTTTCCTGTCCGACGCCACCGGTTTGCTTTTCGATGACGCCGACCATTTGGTCGGGCTGTCCCTGATGGTTCAGTCGAATGAAGGGGAGGCTCTGCTTTACGAGATTGCCCTCGAGCGAGGGTATCAGGGGAAGGGCCTCGCGCCTTGCCTGATAGCCCACCTGCAGGAGGCTTCCTGGAAGAGGGGACTCGATCGGATCCGCTTCGATTACTGTGGTGGAAACCGCGCCGTGCGCTGGCTTTTCGGACAAGACGAAGTTCAGGTTGGTCGGAAAGAAGAGATTCTGGTGTGGCGATCGCCCCGATACCGGGCGATGCGGAAGAATCCTCCGATCTGATAAACTGGACAAGCAAGTCTGAGAGGAAAAGATGGAAAAAAGCAGAATCGAAATCGAACAGTTGAATCTACAGCCCTTCACGGCCTTCGAGCCCGAGGGGATTTTGCTCGTCAGTGGGCAAGACCCCTGCTGCGTCAACTTCATGACCATTGCCTGGGGGATGTTCGGGGTCATGTGGGCAAAGCCCTCGGTGATGGTCATGGTGCGCTCGACGCGCTGTACCTGGGAGCTCCTGAAGGAAAACCCCGATTTCACCCTGAACTGGCTGCCGGAGGAATGGCGGGACGCCGTGACTCTCGGGGGCGAGGAGTCCGGGCGCTTCCTCGACAAGTTCGAGGCCACCGGCCTGCATCCGGCGAAGGCGAACGCCGTCCTTTCCCCGATCATCGAAGAGAGCGTCCTGTCCATCGAGTGCAAGATCTCTTGTCGGGCCGAACTTTCACCCGAGCAATTCGTCGATCAGTCCCTGCTCAAGTACTACACCAAGGACGAATACCACGACCTCTTCTTCGGAGAGATCCTGGGCGCCACGGGCATCGCCTCCTTCCGGAAGGGATAAAATATTTTTATGGAGAAACAAGTCAGTCTCCCGAGGGGGACGAAGGATATTCTACCGGACGAAGTCCAGCTGTGGCAGAGGATCGAAGCAACGGCGGCCGTCATTTTCGGGCGCTGCCACTGCTCCGAGATCCGGACGCCGATCTTCGAGGCCACCGAGTTGTATGCCCGGGGCATCGGGGAGGCGACCGATATCGTCTCCAAGGAGATGTACACCTTCATCGACCGCGGCGAGCGCTCCGTCACCCTGCGTCCCGAGGGAACCGCCGGGGTGGTCCGCGCTTTCATCCAGAACAAGATGTTCGCCTTGCCCGGGCCGCAGAAGTTGTGGTATTCCGGACCCATGTTCCGCTACGAAAGGCCGCAGGCCGGACGCCAACGCCAGTTCAACCAGATCGGAATGGAGATCTTCGGAACTTCCTCTCCCAAGGCCGATGCCGAAGCGATTCTCGTTTCGCTCGACATCTTCGAAGCGCTGGGCGTGCAGGGCCTCGAGGTCCAGATCAACAGTTTGGGTTGTCCCGATTGCCGGGGGAATTACCGAAAAGCCCTGGTCGCTTTCTTCGAGAACAAGAAAGAGGAATACTGTTCCGATTGCCAGAGCCGCGTCGAGCTCAATCCGCTGCGCGTGCTCGATTGCAAGGTTCCCGCCTGCAAGGCCCTGAACCAGGACGCCCCTTCCATCCAGGAAACCCTTTGCGAGGGCTGCCGTGAGCACCAAAAAGAGTTGCTGGCCTTCCTCGACTCGGTCGGGACCTCTTACCGGTTGAACCCGAAACTGGTGAGGGGCCTGGATTACTACACGCGTACCGTTTTCGAGGTGGTTTCGGGCAGCCTCGGTTCCCAGAACACCCTTTGCGGCGGTGGGCGCTACGACAATCTGGTCGAGGAATGCGGCGGTCCCCCCACCCCGGCGGTCGGCTGGTCCTTCGGCGTCGAGCGCCTGGTCATGATCCTCGGCGGCAAAGGAAATGTTTTGCCGCTCGATCTCTTCGTCGCTTCCCTGGGAGAGGCGGCAGAAAGAAAAGCTTTCGAGCTGGCGCATGGCCTCCGAAAAAGCGGGCTTTCCGTCGAGACCGATTTTTCCGGGGGGAAGCTGGACAAGCAAATCAAGCAGGCTATCCGCCTGAATGCAAAGTTCCTCTTGATCCTGGGGGAGGACGAGTTGGCCAGGGGCGAATGCCTCTTGAAAAACCTTTCCGAGCGTTCGCAAGGGGCGGTTCCCCTCGAGGGAGCCGTCGAGGCGATCGCCGGCCTCGTGAAATAATTGGCGTCTTTCCTGTTGCGGATGGCGGTGTGAAAAAAGACCATCCTGCCCCGGCCCGTTGATCAAGATAGAAAAGGCCCGGTTATCCGGGCCTTTTTCGATTATTGCTGGTTTACCACGTTGATGGTGACCACCTTAGCTTTGTTGGGTTCATCCGAGTCGACCACCTGGAGGGTTGTCGTTCCAAGAGCGAGTGGGGTAACGACGACGGTTTTATCCGAGCGGATCTCCGTCGAGACGATTCCTGCCGTCCCGCTGGTCCAACTCAGATTGTTGTTGAAGGCCCAGTCGTTGCCCACCGATTTCTCTTGGCCACCGGTGATGGAGACCGAGTCGACCTTGATGACGGCAACCTTGCCAGAACCCAGCGGCAGATCGATGCTGCCCGCGACCGCGGTGGCCGGGGTCGCCCATTGGTAGGTGTCCAGCGAGTATTTCAGGTTCAAGGCCTCGATCTTCACGTTGGAGACGTTGAATGAGAAGGTTTGCCTGGGGTCGCATTTCAGGGTGGCGCCGATCTGGGTGGTTCCTGTTTTCGCCCCGCCCTTGAAGCGGATCTTCTGATCGTAGCTGCCTTCAAGGAAGGCAAAACCAGTCGGCTGGAAGATCCATTCGAAATCGCTCTTCATGAGCTTGATCTGTCGTCCGCCATCCTCCAGGTAATAGCCTGTGAGGGAGACGCCCTTCGAGGGATCGCAGCCGTCGACGCCGGGGATGTAGTAGGGGGCGGTGGTGAAGGCGGAAGGAGGCGTGGGGCTCCATTCCAGGTCGACCGTCTTGCAGAGGACCTCCTTGGTGAGGGAGCCTGATTTCACTTCGATGGTGTAGGTGCCGGAGGCATTGATGGCGATCTTGCCGTCAGCCCCGGTATTCTGGTTGGTGACGTCGTTCCCGTCGGCATCCTTGACCTTGACGGTGTAGATGACGNNAGATGACGGAATTGAGGGTGTTCTGGGAGGGGTTGTAAATGCGCCCCTTGACCTTGAGATCCAGCGGCGCCCCCTTCACGAGGTAATTCATCGGCTGACCGGGAACGGAATAGTCCTCTTTCAAGACATAAGAAAGTTCGAGGTCGTTGATCATCTGAAAGTCGAAGACGTTGGAAGAAACGCCGTCGACCAGGACCTTGAGCTTGATGGGGCCAAAGGCGTTGCTCGGCATCTTCAGCTTGAGGGAGGTGTCGCTCAGTTCGAGGACGTCGAGCTTGTCTTGCCCCCAGTTCTCGCTCATCGTGTAGAAGACCTGGACCTTGGCCTTGTCGCTCCCGAAGTGGGCGCCACGGAAGGTCGCCTCGCAACCCTGGCCGCCGCCGAGCGGGTTGCCGGAAGCATCGAAGCGAGGGCCGTTCGGGACGAGAAGGGTCATCTTGACCTGGGTGGAGTAGCCCGAGCGGATCTCGAAGGGGGCGCTCGTCCCGGTGGCGACCACATTGGCCTCCGAAAGATCGCTTGCGCTATTGTAGGCCTTGGCCTCGAGAGTGTAGCCCGTTCCCGCGCCGAGGTCGAGGGAAACGTGGCTGGTGGAAGCGTCACCCGACTTGATGCCATCGCGGGTGATGGTCTGAGCGCCATCCTGGACGCCGTCCTTCTTGACGGTCAGCACGACGGCCTGGGTGGAGCCAGGGAGGGCATTCGTCCTGTATTCGGGCCATTTGATGGTCAAGGACACCTTTCCCTTGGCCTGGGAAGAGGCACCGGGGGAAAGCGGAAGGTTGGAGATACCCGTGAGGTTGTGGCAGCCGGCGAGGCCCACGGTGAGGCAGGAGGCCAGGAGAACGCAGTTTCTTCTTTTCATTTCTGTCCCCTCACTCCATGACCACATCGGCGCCGCCCTCGTCCGCCACCTCGACCGAGGCAGTGGCGAAGACCTTCTCGTCACGTTTGAAGACCAGGCGGATTTCCTGAGCGCAGGCGGCGAGGTCCCCCTTGGCCACCAGCAGCATGGGCATGCCTTCATAGGGCCCCATGAGGGAGATGCTGGCGATCTCGATGCCGGGAGGCAGCCGCCATTCCCAATCGGATTGGTCCCGGTTTACGATGTTGGAATTGCCGTCGGAGAAGGAGGCCCGCGCCTGTACGAGGCAATCCGCCGGCGCGCCGAGGTCGAGGGTGAAGGCCGAAGGCTGTGGGTTCGGGTTGAAGAAGTTGCTCGTGAAGACCTTGCTGTTCGCGTCGTACTGGAGGTTGCCGAGGTTGGCGTTCGCGGGCAGGCGGCGCAGGCGGAAGAAGTCCTGGTTGAACTTCACCCCGGTATAATTGGGCCCGCTGTTGGGGAATTGGGGATTGTTGTTGCCGGGTTGGGGTTGACCCACGTTGTTGCCGTTGCCGGCATTGATATCGCCCGTTTTGATGTCGGCGGAGTTGCCGTTCCCGATGTTCGAGATGTTCGCTCCCGCCAGGTTCACGCAACCGGTAAGGAGCATGGCCGCTCCCAAGAAAACCGCTGAAAGGCCTTTTCTCTTCAAATCCATCGACCGTCCTTCCGTCTCTCATTCAAGCGATCGTCGAGTTCGAAACATGATACAGAAAGGAACCATTACCTGTATACCCGGGCGAGGGCTCCCTCGTCTTATTTCCCAGCTTCCGAAAAAAATCACGAACGATTTTTCGCTCGCAAAAAGAAGGGCCCGGATTCCAGGCCCCTCTTTTATTTCCTAAATTACAGACCCTTCAGGCGGGCCCTTCTTTTTTCTTCGACTTTCGCCTCTTCCTCCGCCGCGCTCTTCTTGTTGCGCAGGATATCGGCGATCCGATCGAAGTTGAAAGGCGTGGCCTGCGGTTCACTTAAGTTGTTCGCCGCCTTGTTCGCGTCGACGAACTCCTTCTTGCTCACCTTTCCGTCGCCGTCCAGGTCGATGGACCTGAGGCTGCTGGTCACTTCGTTGCCGGAAAGGAAGCCATCGTTGTCGATGTCCTTGAGCATGAAGTGCTTTTCGGCGAGTTGCTCGGCAGTCGCGACCCCCCCGGGGTCGAGTTCGCCGGTGGCGTCGCCGGGATTGAAGAGACGCTCGCTCGGTTGTACGCGCCACTCCTCGATGAAGACGTTGAGGTTCTTGATGATTTCGTTTCCGCTGCGCCCCAGGGTATCGTTGGCGGAAGAGGTGTCGTTGTCGAAGGACCCGAGGGAACCGCGGACCTCCCCGTCCTTGCGCTGGGACGAAAGGGTTCCCGTGACGTTGATGTAGGAGCCTCCGTTGTCGATCCGGACGGAATCCCCCTTGGGCGAGGTGATTTCCAAAGAGCCGTTCGAGAGACGTTTGACCAAGCCGCCGTCCGGAAGCTTGAATTGGCTTCCCTTCTTGATTTCCTGGACCTTGCCGTTGACGGTGATGGCGTTGGTCTTGCCGTCGTAGGTGACGGTGTCCTTGCCCATTTTGAGGGCCGCCGCCGTGTTGACGGTGACGAACTTGTTCTTGACCCAGGGTTCCTGGCGGGTCTGCAAGACGAAGTCGCCGCTGACGCTTTGCAGTTTGACGAACTCGCCCCGCTTCATGTTGTCGAACCTGAGCCCGTCGCCGGTGGTTTCATGGGGATCGCCGACGGAAGAAAAAGCGAGCCCCTGGATCGCTTTTGTCCCGACCTCCCAGGCCGACTTTTCTGGAGCGGGCTCGTTTTTTTTCTCGAGGATGCCGAGGCGCAGGGAAGGGCGGGGAGGAGCGGCGATCGGGGGTGGGGTGGGCATTCCGGCTCCCTCTTGAGGGCGGGGCGGGGTATCGGTGGCCTGCCCCGCATTTTCGAGGATCAGTCGGCTTTCCATTTTCTTCGCCACCATCGCGGGCGTCTGCCCCGACATGAGCAGATCGCAGTAGTAGGCGACCCTCCCGGGACTCCCTGCCTTGGCGTAGGCTTCGGGATCGAGCTGCTTTTGGCCCTCGAGCTTCTTGGCGGTTTGCTCGAGGAGCTTCTTGGNNTGCTGCCCGAAGCGAAGGTATAGGTGCGGTCACTCTTGGCCACGCCGTCAGCAAGCTGATCCCCCGAGAGAACGGGGGCATTCGCTGTCATCTCGGGAAGCGGGGCAAGGCTTGCCGTTACGGCTCTGCGGATCGTCGGCAAACCGCCATTTTGAATGCTGATGTCGGCCATGCTCTTTCCTCCTAACACAAAGTCCCCTCCCTTTTATCGGGAGGGGAAGGTTAAGTCTTGTCGATCTTTTTTAACGAAA
>DOBT01000034.1 GCA_003503675.1 Cyanobacteria bacterium UBA8530
AGACCTTAAATCTTGTCGAAAGATTTTAAGGAAACATCAAAACTTGCTTTAAGGCATTTTTCGACAGCGGGCCGGCCTCATCCCCGCATGGCCCGGAGCCTCGGAAAAAGAAAAGCGAGGGGCGCATTNNTCCAGTGGTGCCTTCCGCCCGGCGATCTCTTCTTCGAAATCAGATTTTCGCGGTGAAACCTTCATAGGTGGCGCCGATCTTGACGAATTCGTAGGGGAGATAGCCGTAGCCCTTGTCACCCCAAGCGGTACCCCAGGAATTGCGGATGATGAAGACTTTCTTCGCGTTGTCATAGCCGACGCAGACGATGGCATGTCCGCCCAAAACCTCGGACTTCTCGGTGGGCAGGGGGATGTTTCCGGTGGAATTGCTTTGGGCGATGTTGTCGAAGACGGCGATGGCGAAGACGACCGGCATCCCGTCGGAGAGGGACTTCTTCATGGCGTGGACGCTCGCGATCTGCTTCCAACCCTTGATGATACGGTTCTTCTTGGCTTGAGCGATCAAGGCATTGGGGGGGGCCTCGGAAACGAACTTCATGAGGGTCTTCTCATCCGCCTGCTCTTTGTCGCTGGGGAAGGGGAAAGCTTCTTCGGCAACCAGCCCCATGTTGTCGATCCGTTCGGTCGCCACGTAGATGTGCGTGCCGATATTTTGATCCAGGCTCTTGTCCTGCTTGCGGGAGAGGTTCCAGATGTAGCGGGGAGCGAAGTCCATGGGGTGGCCCTGTTTTTTGGCCACGAACTCGGCGAGACCGTCGACCGAGGCGAACCCCACGCAGGCGTTGGTCACGCCCTGGTTGGTAATTGGCGAGCAACCCGAGCGCAAATCGATTTTCTCGGGGAGGGCGGCCTGGATTTCGTAGCTGTCGCTTTCGGTTAGCTTCTTCATCCCGTCCAAATTGCAACCGAGGCCATGCTTGAAGGTTTTCTTGAGGATGCTCAGCCCCGAGGAAGCTCCGCTCAGGCTGGTGGAAACGGGGGCGATACCGCAACCGCTCAAACTGCTCGCAAGGAGGCAGGTCGTGGACAGGAGGGTGAAGATCTTCTTGAACATGGCTTACCCCTTTCATCGGAGAACGTCCAAAGGAAGTATCGGGGAAAAGTCCGCGAATATTCTTATGGCTTACTTAAGAATGGGGTAAAATAAGAATATCAACAAGTTCCGAAGCCGAAGGGTAGATATAAAGAAACGACGGCTAAATAGACGACGCCTAAAATGCTCTTTCGTAGGGAGGGAACTATGACGATCGGCATCAACGGAAAGAACCAAGCGAGCCAAACCGGCCGGATCTCGCTTCCCAAAATCGAGCCACAGGAAAAAATCGTTCCCCAGGCCCAGTCCAAGGCCGTTCGGGATCAGTCCAACGTGGAGCATAGCCCCGAAATCAAGCCGGTTTCCGCCGTGGCCCAGGCCGCGAAGATCGCCCAGATCGGCAACAAGGTCGTGGACNNGCCCGCCAGCTTCATCAAAACGGCTACACCTACCCGGCCAACCTCACCACCCAGTACCGCCACGTCCCGGGCAAGATCGGCTGCTGCGCCGACTTCGTCTGCGATTCCAACAAGCAGGCGGGCTTCGACATCGGAGGGGACATGGCCTCGAAGGGCTACAACCCGCACTACTGTCCCTCCATGATCAAGTACTACCAGGAAAGCCAAACCCTTTTGAAACCGAACGCCAAGGCCCAGGTGGGAGACACGGTCTTCTTCGATTGGGAAGGCAACGGGGCGAGCGATCCGGATCACGTCGGCGTCGTGACCAAGGTCGACGACCAGGGGCGCCCCACCGAAATGCTCGAATCGAACGCCTTCAACCAGCCCTCCAGGGTCACCTCCATTTCCTGGAACCCGCCCGATAACCATGCCCGGAGCATCGTCGGCTACGGGAGACTGAAGGATGCGACCGCCGACAACGCCGCGGCCAACCTCCTTCCCCCGCTCGCCAACCAACCGGGTGCGCCGCGCGGCTCGACCACTCCTCGCAGCGACAGCGGGAACGGCGGTCCCGTCAAGGACTATGGTCCCGTCGCCAGTCATGCCGCCAGCCCTTCCCACAAGCCTTACAAGGCCAGCCCCAACTCCATGGAGCTGCTCGCGGGCATCCTCAAGGCCCTCGGTATCGATCCGGAAGGGCTCGACCAGGAAGGCCTCGAAAAGATGTCCGATGAACTGGCCAAGAACCCCAAGGCCGACGTCAAGGAACTGGCGAAAAAGCTCGGCGTCAAGATCCCGCCGGAAAAGCTCGACGACTTACAGGCCAAGGTATCGGAGAAGTCCGAAGAATTCGCCGAAGCCGGCAAGGTGGCCGAGGCCAACTCTCCCGACACCGCCGATCTTCTCGGGAAACTTTCCGAGGAGAAGATCGAGGACATCCTCAAGGAACGGAATTCTCCCATGGCCGGACAGGACATGGGCAAGTTCATCCTGCAGATGGAAAAGAAATACGGGGTGCCGGCGGCACAGTTCCTGGCCATGGGCACCATGGAGTCCCAACTCGGCGGAGTGGGCTTCACCCAGGGCGAAAACCACAACGTCGGCAACATCCGGCCCGGCTCCAGCTGGGACGGCCCCACCGTCTCCGGCGGCTCCGGCGCTTTCCGCTCCTACCAAACCTGGCAGGAAGGGACCGAAGATTACTTCAAGCTCCTCAGCGGCCCCCTCTACAAGGGGAAGACCCTCGCCGACCAGATCAACACCTACGCGCCGCCTTCGGAGAACGACACGAGCAGCTACATCGACATCGTGAAGTCCCTCATGAGCAAGTGGACGAAAGAATAAAAAAGGCGATAAGGCCCGCTCCTTCAAGGGAGCGGGCCTTTCTATTTTCCTTGAGCAATTACCAACACCAACCGTCGTTCCCGCGTGGAATCCAGAAGGCAATCGTTTATCGCTCTAGTTGTCTTTCAGGGATTCGCGTTCGCCGGAATAGATCTCCTCGATGATTTTGGCTTGACGGGGGTATTTCTCCCGGAACTCTTCCGGGGTGGGCGGGGGCGGATAGCGGAACTCCAGGTCGTCTCGGTTCATCACCCTCATGTAGGTCATCCAGGCTTCCGCGAAGGCCTCGGCGGCATTGCTTTTGGCATAGTGGGACACCACCTCGCCATCGGCCTGGACGGCGGCCTCCCAGTCGTCGGGATAGAGAACGTTCTTGGTCGAGAAGCGCTGGCCGAGGTTGTGGCCGAATTCATGGTCGAAATAATCGTCCTTGACGTTGTTGGTGCCCTTGTAGAAGGTCACGTTCCCGTTGCCTCCCGTGGCGGCGGAAGAAAAGCCCTCGACGTTGTACTGTTTCGCCCAGTAGTCATCGGAAGGGTTGGGGCCATCCTTGAGGTTGACGGTCTTCAATGAGCCCTGCAGGGCTGCCGGGACGCGGCTGAAATAATGAACCAGCTTGGCGAGGGCATAGGCGTTGTCGTGCGTCTTGAGGGAACTCAACTCGAAGTGCGAGCCTTCGGCGGAAGCGTCGAAGGTGAGGCCTCCCTTTTCGTCGGCTTTCCAGCTTATCTCGACGGTTTGCGATTTGCCCTCTTTGTTTTTCAGCCCCACGGTGATGCCGTTCATCCGGTCGTTGACCCGCACCGACTGGACCAGGGGCTTGAGGGAATCCGGCACCTGCGAAAAAAGCGCCAGGCTCTGGCTCAACAGGGAGGATTGATCCTGACCGCTCGGAACGGAGAAATCGAAGCGGTTCACCCCGAGCGCCACTCCGTAGCGCGTGAGTTCTCCCACCGAGAGGTTTTGGATCGAAAAAGGAAGCGGCGGTGCTTTGGGGGCCTGATAAAGAACGGCTTCGCCCTTCAGGGCCATTTCAACCGCTTGTTCGGGAGTCGCGGCGAGAGGCGGCTCCGTTTTTTGGGGCGTGGAAAGCACGAGACTATCCCGGCTGCCGGGTTGGGCAGCTTTCTTTTTTTGCGGCTGAGTTTGAGGCGGGCGAACGACCTTCGTCTGGGGGCTCACGGTCGTTTTCCCTGAAGTGGGCGGGACGGGAGACATCAAACTTCCCTTCTGCGGTGCTCGGTTGCTCATGTTCCGTTATCCCCGCTTTTCTCGCTTTTCTTGCTTTCCTTGTATGCTAAGATCCGAAAATGCGCATCACTCTCATGACCCTGGGCTCTCGCGGCGACGTACAGCCCTTTCTAGCCCTGGCTCATGGCCTCCGCCAGGCGGGCCACACGATCCGGATCGCCACCCATGCCGCTTTCGAGCCCTCGGTTCGAAGCTTCGGCTTCGGCTTCGCTCCCATGCCGGGCGATCCCCGTGAGATGCTGAAAAGCGATCTGGGCAGGGACCTGGTCGATTCGCGCAACCCCGTGAGGGGCTTCCACCGGATCATGGCCTCGGGCATCCTCGATTCCATTCTTCGGGATGCCCAGAGCGCTCTCGTGGGACAAGAAGCCCTCATCTTCTCGACCCTCTCCTTCGTGGGCTTTCACGTGGCGGAAAAGCTCGGCATCCCGGCGATCGCCGCCCACCTCCAACCGATGGGCCCCACGAAAGAATTCCCCTACCTCTTTTTGCCCCAAAAGCCTTCCTGGGGCATCCTCAACCGCGCGACGCATTTCCTCGGCGACGGGCTCGCCCAGGTCTTTTTCGCCCCCATGGCGAAGAAATGGCGAAGGGACCTCGGTCTCCCCATCCGCGGGGAACCGATTCCCCTGAATATCCCTTCTCTTTTCGGGTATAGCCCGCTGGTGGTGCCAAAGCCGATTGACTGGGAGGAAGGACGTCACGTGACGGGCTACTGGTTCCTCGATTCCCCGAACTGGCAGCCGCCAAGGGAACTCGCGGCCTTCCTCGAAAAAGGCCCCCCGCCCGTTTGCGTCGGCTTCGGCAGCATGGGAAGCAAGGACCCCGTCGCGACCACGCGTACCGTGATCGCGGCCCTGCGCAAGACGGGGCAGAGAGGGCTCTTGATCGGGGGCTGGGGCGGTTTCGAAGAAAAAGAGCTTCCAGAGGACTTTCTGCTGCTCGACGAAGCGCCCCATGACTGGCTGTTTCCGAGGGTGGCCGCGGTGGTCTGCCATGGCGGCGCCGGCACGACCGCGGCCTGCCTGAGAGCGGGAGTCCCGGCCATCTTGGTTCCCAACGGCATGGACCAGCCTTTTTGGGGCCACCGCCTCGCCGAACTCGGAGTCGCTCCGCCTTTCGTTTCCCGCAAGAAAATGAACCCGGATCGCCTTTCGATCGCCCTCCAGGCCGCGCGCGACCCCGGGATGATCGAACGCTCCAGGGCGCTGGGCGAGAGGCTCCGCGGCGAAAACGGAGTAGGAAGAGCCGTGGAGGCTTTCGAAAAAATGGTCGGAGTGCCCGTTTCCATAGAAAAAAAGTAGGCTTGCGCCTACCTTTTTTGGCTCAGATCGAGGCGTCCCTCGCTTCTTTTTGCAGAGGAAAGACGTAATTCAGCACTTCCTCCATCTCCTCCACCAAGATGAAGCGCATGTCCCGGATATGCTCGGGGGGGAGTTCCTCCAGGTCCGCCTGGTTGGAGCGCGGCAGGAACACGGTGCGCAAGCCGTCCCGGCGGGCCGCCAACACTTTCTCCTTGATGCCTCCGACGGGCAGGACCTTGCCTCTCAGGGTGATCTCGCCGGTGAAGCCCATGCCGGGGGGAATGGGGCGATCGACCACCAGGGACAACAGGGCCAGGGCGATCGCCAGACCGGCCGAAGGACCTTCCTTGGGGACGGCCCCCGCCGGGATATGGATATGGAAGTCGCTCGAGGAGAAGTTGTCCTCGCTCAGGCCCAGGAAGGAAAGTCGGTTCCCCCGGCTTCTCAGGCAGCCCAGGGCCGTCTGGGCCGATTCCTTCATGACCTCGCCGAGTCGTCCCGTCAGGCGTAAATTCCCGTCTCCCTTCATGCGGATGGCCTCGATGGGGAGGACCTCCCCGCCGGTCTCGGTCCAGGCCAGGCCGTGGGAGACTCCCGGGGGTTCGATGCGCCCGGCCTTCTCGGGAAAGTACTTCCTCTTTCCCAGGCAACGGGCGACGAAGGCTTCGTCCGCTATCGTCACCCCGAGCCTTCCTTCGCCCAGGCTGCGCACCACCTTGCGGCAGATCGAGGCGATCTCCCGTTCGAGGGAGCGAACCCCGGCCTCGCGGGTGTAGGCCGAGACGATGTGCTTGAGGCCGTCCTCCCGGAAGAGCAGGTCGGCGACGGTCAGGGTGTGCTCCCGAAGTTGCTTGGGCGCCAGGTGCCTCACCGCGATCTGCAGTTTTTCCTCCTCGGAGTAGCCCGAAAGGTGCAGGACCTCCATCCGGTCGCGCAGGGCG
>DOBT01000210.1 GCA_003503675.1 Cyanobacteria bacterium UBA8530
AAGATGACCCGTTCCAAGATGGTCGACTACTACAAGAGCCACTACGCCCCCAACAACGCGACGGTGGTGGTGGTCGGCGACTTCCATAGCCCCGACACCCTCAAGATGATCAAGCGGCACTTCGGCGGGATCCCCCGCGGCAAGAACCTGCCCTCGATGGAAATCAAGGAGGCGCCGCAGACCTCGGAACGCCGCTCGACCATCCAGCGGGACGTTTCCACCCCCAATCTCCTGATGGGGTATCATGCTCCGGCCATTTCCTCGAAGGACTCTTTCGCTCTCACCATCGCCGACACCGTTCTCTNNGAAAACCGGAAAATCGCCCAGGAAGTCTCCTCGGACCTGGATCAGGGCCGCGACCCCGGCCTCTATGCCCTTTATGCCGCTCCCATGCCGGGACATACCCTGGCGGAACTCGAAAAAGCCATCGAGGAGCATCTCGAGCGCCTGAAGAAAGAACCCATCAGCGATCGCGAACTCAAGAAGGCCATCAACAACGCCGAAGCCGCCTTCATCTACGGCCAACAAAAGAACCACGAACTGGCCCTCACCATCGGCCGCTTCGACGCTCTCGGCGATTACAAGCTGATCAATCGCTACGTCGAGGAACTGGGCAAGGTCACCAAGGAAGACGTCATGAAGGCCGCCGAAAGTTATTTCGTCGCGAGCAAGAGGACGATCATTTCCCTGCTTTCAAAGGAAAAGAACGAAGCGCAAGGGGTGAAGAAATGAATCGCACGCATCGGATTCTGGCCGGAGTGCTCGGCTTCGCGGTGGCCCTCACGGCGCCCCAGGCTTACGCCGCCGTCAAGAAGGCCCCTGCCAGGGCCCAGTCCATTCCCGTCATCGAGAAGATGACCCTCTCGAACGGCATTCCCGTTCTTTTCATCGAGCGCCATGACCTCCCCATCGTCAGCGCCGAGCTGATCGTGAAGGCGGGGCAGGCCCTCGAACCTTCCACCAAGGCCGGGATTGCCGGCCTGACGGCCTATCTCCTGACCAAGGGCTCCCAAAAGCACAAGGCGGAGGATTTCTCCGAACTTTCCGAGTTCGTGGGAGGCTCCATCCACGCCGCCGCTGGCCGGGACCGAGCCACGATCGCCTTCTCCTTCCTGAAAAAGGACCTGCCACTGGCGCTCGAACTCTTCCGGGAAGCGGTCATGTTCCCGACTTTCCCCGAAGGAGAGTTCAAGAAGGCCAAGGAACTGACCCTGGCCGAGATAGAGTCCAGTTTGGACGATCCCAACGATATCAGCCGCCTCTTGGCCTCCAAGGTACTCTACGGAGACCATCCCTACGGACGTCCGATTTGCGGGACCCTCGGCTCGGTCAAGGGGATCCAGCGGAAGGACGCCCTCGACTTCCACAGAAGCTTCTTCCGTCCCGAAACCTCCACCCTGGTGGTGGTGGGCGACATCACTTCCGCCGAGCTGATGGAGAAATTCAATCTCTCCATCGGGGATTGGAAGAACGAATCCCCTGCCGGTACCTTGTTCGAGCCGGCACCCGCTCCCCGTTTCTCCGGCAAGAAGGTGGTCCTGGTGGACGCCGACGTGAACCAGGCCTACATCTCCCTCGGCAACACCGCCTTGCGCCGCAACGACCCCGACTACCACCGGTCGGAGTTGATGTCCTTCCTTTTCGGCGGCGGCTACCTCTCCCACCTCTACCGCGAGATCAGAACCAATCTTGGTTTGGCCTACAGCGTGCACAGCCAGATCTCTCCGGGGGCCTATGCCGGCTCGGCCAGCGTCAAGATCCAGACCAAGTCTTCCTCTTCCTCCAAGGCTCTTGAGAGCATCCTTTTCGAGATGAAGAAAATGAACAAGAAACCGGTCGGCAGAAACGAGCTCGACTCCGGCAAGATCGCCATGAAGGGCGAATTCGCGAGGGGGCTCGAGTCCAACGACGAATTGCTCGACCAACTGGTCGACATCGCCTCTAACCACCTCGGCTCGGACACCCTGTTGCGTTATTCCGAAATCATCGACGGCCTGAACGCCGAAGACCTCCTCAAGGCCTCGAAGAAGTATTTCGATCCGGATAACTACGTTATTTCCGTGGTCGGAAAGGCCAGTGAGTTGGAGGCCGATCTGGATCGCTTCGGGGTGGTGGAGAAATGGTCGAAGAGATCTCTCATCGAATGAAAAGGAAGGCCGCCTTCTGGGGGTTGGGAGGCTTGGCGGCGGGATTCGCCGCCGCCGTTGCCTGGAAGCGCCGCTCGCGCGGGCTCGATTTCCGCGACTCGAAATATCTCTTGCCCTCGCGAGAGAAGGAATCCTCGAGGGAGCGCATTCGAAGGAATGTAGAAGGTTTCTACGGGATCGGTCCCCGCATGGCGGGAAGCCCGGGCGAGCGGGAAGCCCGTGAAAGAATACTCGCCGCCTTTTCCCTCATCGGCCTCGCCGAGGTCAAAACCGAGCGCGTCCCCGTCCTCGACTGGAGCGGCCTCGCTCATCTCTCGCAGGACGAGCGATTCTTCGAGGCAATCCCTTTCGGGGGAACCCGTTCGGTTCGTTGCGAGGGAATGGCGGTCGACGTCGGCTACGGTCGTCCCGAAGACTACGCAGGGCTCTCGAGGAAAGATCTTTTGGGACGCGTCCACCTCGCCTCGGTCGGGGAAACCCATCGCGCCCAGAAGTATATCCAGGCCATGCTGCACGGGGCCAAGGCCCTCATCCTCTGCCACAACGAGCCCCGGGAAGGAAAAGTCGATTTCGTCGAAATCGGCATGGGCTTGCCCCTGATGCCCATCCCCGCCGTTTCGGTTTCCTTCGAGACCGGCCGCATCCTCAAGGAAAACCCTCGTCCCCTGGTGATCGAGATCGAGGCCGAACGGAAGTTCTGCTGGACCTACAACGTGACCGGGATCGTGAAGGGGCGGACCTCCAAGGAAGTCCTGATCGGAGCCCACTTCGACTCCTGGAACGGTGGCGCCTACGACAATGCGAGCGGCCTGGCCGCCCTGCTCGAGGTGGCGGCGTCCTTTCAAAAGCGTCCGGCCTTCCGTACCCTTCGTTTTACCGCTTTCACCGCCGAGGAACTCACCATGCAGGGCTCTTTGTGGTCCTGCCTGCTCCACCCGAAGCGTCTGCTCGCCACCTCGGCCATGGTCAACTTCGACGCTCTGGGAGTCAGGGAAGGGAAGACCTATCTCAACTGTCCGGCGCGCCTGGAGGAAAGAATCAGGGAATTGCCCGCCTTTCAAAGGTTCTCCTCGCTCACGGGACACAAGATCGAATTCCTTTCCCCTCCCCTCGTCTTCAGCGACCTGATCTGGTACCACCTCGTCGGCATTCCCTGTGCCTGGAATGTCGATCTGCCGGTGGTCGAATACCACACCCCTTCCGACACCCCGGCCATCCTCGACTACGAGCTTCTCGAGGCGGAGATCGACCTTTCCAGGGAAATCGCGGACTTCTTCGCCAACAGCCGCCGATGAAAGAAAGTGACCAAAATATAGAAAATAATCGAAACGCTGAAAATCTTCCGCCCCTCGAGAGTTTGGTGGGGATCGTGGAGCGGGTCACCTTCCACAGCCCGGAGTCGGGCTGGTCCGTGCTCCAGGTCTCGCCGTTCGGGGCACCCCACACCNNCAAAATCAAGGTTCCCTCCGAGCGGGAGCTGATCACCATGGTCGGCAGTCTCGCTTCCATCAATCCCGGCGAGAGCCTGCGCGCCCGCGGACACTGGCTGCAGCACCCCAAGCATGGCTTGCAGTTCAACGCCAAATTCGTCGAGGTGA
Organism: Cyanobacteria bacterium UBA8530; assembly: GCA_003503675.1. Lineage (GTDB taxonomy): Bacteria > Cyanobacteriota > Sericytochromatia > S15B-MN24 > UBA8530 > UBA8530. The sequence continues at coordinate 3,746 of DOBT01000210.1, forward strand.
TGCTCCCGGCCACTTCGGTCGGCATCGAAAAATATCTGGGCTCGGGCCTCATCAAGGGGGTGGGGCCGGTCACCGCCAAAAAGATGGTCAAGAAGTTTTCCCTGGAGATCCTCGAGATCATCGAAACCACGCCCGATCGTCTGGTTGAAGTCCAAGGCATCGGCCCCCATCGGGTCGCCATGATCAAGACGGCCTGGGCGGAGCACCGCGCCATCCGCGAGGTGATCATGTTCCTGCAGGGGCACGGGGTTTCGACCACCTATGCCGTGAAGATCTACAAGAAATACCGGGACGAATCGATCGAGGTGGTCTCGAAAACGCCCTACCGGCTGGCGGAAGAGATCTGGGGCATCGGTTTCATCACGGCCGATCGCATCGCGCGGGCCCTGGGGGTCCCCGAGGACGATCCCGGCAGGATCCGGGCGGGCGTCCTCTATACCCTGGGGCAGGCGTCCGAAGAGGGCCATTCCTTTCTTCCCAACTCCGAGTTGACCAAGAAGCTGCTCGAAAACCTGAAATTTCCGGAGGTTCTCGTCCCGGCGGCGATCGCCTCCCTCCACGTCGATCAATTGATCGTGGTCGAACCCCTGGACGGCAATGAGGAAAACGACGCGATTTTTTTGCCCGGCCTTTATTTCTGCGAGGTGGGGATAGCGAAAAAGATGAAGCGCGCCCTGGAAAAGAAGTTCTCAGGGGGGATTTCGATGGTTCCTACCGAGATTCCTCTTTCCGATAAGCAGCGGGAAGCCGTCTTTGAGGCCCTGAACAACCTCGTTTTCATTTTGACGGGGGGACCGGGCACGGGGAAGACCACCATCACCAGGGCCATCGTGGAAGCCTGGCAGGCCGCCGGAAAGAAGGTTTTGCTCGCCAGCCCCACCGGAAGAGCGGCCAAGCGGCTTTCCGAGGTCACGGGCTGCGAGGCCAAGACCGTCCACCGCTTACTGGAGTTCGATCCGAGCAAGATGGCCTTCACCCGCAACGGGGATAATCCCCTCGAGTGCGACGCCCTGGTGGTGGACGAAGCCTCCATGCTGGACCTTTCGCTTTCCAACAGCCTGTTGAAGGCTTTGCCGGAGGGGGCTCAATTGCTGTTGGTGGGGGACGCCGATCAGTTGCCTTCGGTGGGGGCCGGCAGCGTCCTTCAGGACCTGATTTCCTCTCAGGTGGTTCCCCAGGCCAGGTTGACCGAAGTCTTCCGCCAGAAGGAGGGTTCCCTGCTCGTGAGCAACGCCCACCGCATCAACCGCGGCGAGATGCCCCGCTTGAGGGTCCCGGACGGCCAAATCTGCGATTCCTATTTCGTCCAGGTCGAGGATCCGGCTTTGATTGCCGGGACGGTGGCCAAGGTCGTGAGCAGTAGCCTGCCGAAGCGCCTGGGGCTCAGTCCCGACGACATCCAGGTGCTGTGCCCCATGAACCGGGGCTCGGCCGGAGCCCAGAACCTCAACGTGGTATTGCAGGAAGCGTTGAATCCCGTGGGCAAGGAAGACCCTTGCGCCAGTTGGGGTGGTCGCAGCTTCCGGGTCGGCGACAAGGTGATCCAGTTGAAGAACGACTATGATCGCCTGGTGTTCAACGGGGACATGGGAGTAGTGACGGGGATCGATCCCGAGGAGCAGGAAATCTTGGTGCGTTTCTTCGAGCGTGAAATCAAGTACGATTTCTCCGACCTCAACGAGATGGCGCTGGCCTACGCGATTTCCGTCCACAAGAGCCAGGGCAGCGAGTATCCCGCCGTGGTCCTGCCGATGACCACCCAGCACTTCCCCATGTTGGCCCGAAACCTCTTCTACACCGCCTTCACCCGCGCCAAGAAGCTGATCGTGGTGGTCGGAAGCAAGAGGGCGATCGCCATCGCCCTGGGCAACGTGAGGGGCAACGAGCGCCATTCCCGTCTCTCGCAACGCCTGGTTCATTGATGCGCCGGGGACCTTTTTGAGGTATCCTGATCGGCATCTTGCATACCTTTCAGTGCCTGCGCGATCGCCTGGGGGCGATAGCGGCGATCCGACCCCGAGCGATCCTCGCCGATCTGGGAAAAATTGAAGGCCACCCCTTCTGGAGGCTCGATTTCCCGGGCGACCCCGCTTTGAGGATCTGCCTGGCGAGCGGCATCCATGGTGACGAGCCCGCCGGCGTCGAGGCGATCCTGCATTTCATCGAAAACTTCGCTTTCCCCTTTTCCCTGACCTGTTTCCCCTGCATGAATCCCCCCGCGCTGCTCGCTGGCAGCCGTTGCGGTCCTTCCGGCATCGATCTGAACCGCGGCTTCGGGAAGGGGGCTGAAAGGGGCGCCAACTGCCTTTTCGAAAGGGCCGTCGGGGAAAGGCGCTGGGACCTCTTCATCGACCTGCACGAAGACTATGAGGCCGAAGGTTTCTACGCCCTGGAAGTCGGGGAGGGATGCGCTTCAGTGGGCTGTTCCGCCGCACGCGACCTCTCGGATGCCGGTTTTCCCGTCGAGAGGAAGGCGACCTTGCGAAAGATGCTGGAAGAAGAAGGCGGTTACCCGTTGCTCGCGGTCGAGGACGGCGTGGCCTTCCTTTCGAGGACCGAAGGCGGCGGCGGGGAGCCACAGGCCCCCTTCATGGCCCGGATGCATGCCGAGCGAGCCATTACCTTCGAGACCCCGAGCCGACTCCCCTTCGAGGCCAGGGTACGCATGCACGAGATCGCACTGCGAGCGGCTATCGCCGCGATTTTCAGTCCGAAAGTCCTTTCAGCGCTTCCATCGTTTGATCCATGGTCCGGGCGAAGGGCCGCGCGATGATGATTTCGGAGACCTCTCGAAAAACGTTTTCCATGGCCGCTCTCAATTCTTGCTTCCCCATTATAAAATCTGTAGAATGAGGAAAACGCGGAGGGTGCCCGGGTGGTGAGGAAGCCGCCTTGAAAGCGGTTGCCCCGAAAGGGGTTGCGGGTTCGAATCCTGTGCCCTCCGCCTNNGTGTCGCCAGTTCAATTCTGGCCTGAGGCACCTCCTTTCCCCGAAGAAGCGAGCCTTCTTCGGGGATGTTTTTTTGCCGAGATTGACTGCCCATACCCGCGGCGCTATAATCGTTGGTCGAGGGGAAGGCCCCGTCCGCATCGTGGCTTGCCCATTTTTTTTGGAGTTCGATTTGCTGGAGATCTCCCACCTGCTGACCAAGCTGAAAAACAAGTCCCGTGAGCTCATCGCCTATCG
>DOBT01000089.1 GCA_003503675.1 Cyanobacteria bacterium UBA8530
TCTCGGGCGGGAAAGCCTCTTTCCTGGTCGGTGGCGAGGTGCCCATCCCCATGGCCCAGGCCCAGGGACAGGTCACCATCGACTGGAAGGAATACGGCGTCAAGCTCGACATCTCCCCTCAAGTGATGGCTTCCGGCAAGATCTCCCTCAAGGTGAAGCCCGAAGTGAGCTCTTTGGACTTCAACAACGGCGTGCGCATCAACAACTTCCTGGTACCCGCCCTCCAATCCCGCAAGGCGGAGACTCAAGTAGTCCTGCGTGACGGCCAGAGCCTGCTCATCGGGGGCCTGATCCAGAACCAGGAATCCAAAAACATCGAGAAGCTGCCCTTCCTGGGAGACATCCCGGTTTTGGGACAGTTGTTCCGCTCCGACAATTTCCAGAACAACGAGACCGAGTTGAACGTCATCGTGACCCCCCACCTCTTGAAGGCCCCCGCTCCCGACAAGAGCGACAAGAGCGTCAAGTAAAGCCGTTTAAACGAAGGAGGCAAGCCGTGAGGAAGAACGAGAAGGGGGCCGCCCTCATTTTCGCAGCCGTCATGATGGCGGGTTTGTTCGCCTTCAGCGGGGCGGCGATCGACATCGGGCTGATGCTCAACCAGCGTACCCGCATGCAGTTGGCGGCCGATGCCGCTGCCCTGGCGGGGGCCAAGGGGCTCGTCAAGAACACCTATCAGGCCTCCCTCGACGCGGTGGCCGTGGCCGCGAGCAACGGCTACGCCATCACCGCCACCAACGTCAGCTACCCTTCCCCCAAAAGGGTGCGCGTCGAGTGGAGCAGCCCCGCGGGCCTCGTTCTGGCGCCCTTCTTCAAGCTGTTCAACGTCCGGGTCGGAGTCCAGTCGGGGGCGGAATACACCGGTAGCCCCAACGGAGGCGGGGCGGTCCCCATCGGGGTCCCTAAGCAGAACTTCACCCCCGGTCAGGAATACGTTCTCAAGCCGGGCACCGGCTCTCCCAACAACAAGGGCAACTTCGGGCCCCTCGTCCTCGACTGCAAGGGCGCCATCAACTACGAGAACCACATCGCCAAGGGTTCGAACGTCGAGGTCAAGGTGGGGAGCTTCTACTACACCGAGACCGGCAACATGGTGGGGCCCACCGAAAAGGGCTTCAGCCGGAGGATAGCCAACGATCAGACCTCCCTGGAGGACGCGATCGCCAACACTTCCCCCCGCCTGGTGATCCTTCCCATCCTGGACGACGGCTGGTGGAAGGCTTCGACGGGCATGTCGCCCCAGTTGGTGGTCGGCTTCGCCCAGTTCTACGTCACCTACACCGCCAAGGGAGAGGTCCATGGCCGCTTCGTTTCCCTTCTCGATCAATCCGTGGTCCCGGGCGCCGGGATGCAGTACGCCGTAAAACTGGTGGAGTAACCCATGCAACCTTTTCGCATCCTTTTCCTCGCGGAGGATTCCCTGCGTGACCAGTATCGAGGGACCATCCGCCAAAATTACCAATTGATCGGGGAGACCGCCGACTTCGAGGCGGGGGTCTTCCTGGGGATCAACCTCAAGGCCGATCTGGTCATCCTCGGCTACGGCTATTCCCTGGACCGGGCGCTCGCAGCGGCCGAGGCCATCCTGACCAGTCTCCCCACCGCCGCCATCGTGCTCATGGGGGACGAGATCGTTCAGGAGGACCTGGTCAGGGTCATGCAGGGGGGCATCAGGGAGTTCTTGCCCAATCCCGCCCCCGAGGACCTCACCGCCGCCATCCGGAGGGCCCACCTCTTCCACGAGCGCCTGAACCACGCCCGGGGGGGGACTTCGGAGCGCCCTCTGGGCAAGGTCCTGGTCGTCCACTCCCCCAAGGGCGGCTCGGGAAAATCCTTCCTCGCGGCGAACTTGGCGATCGCCCTTCACCAGCTCTTCCGCCAGGAAGTCGCCCTGGTGGATCTCGCCCTGCCTTTCGGAGGCCAGGATCTCCTCTTGAACCTGCCCGCCGCCCAGGGCCGGGGGTTTGCCGACCTGGCGGCGGTCTCGAACGAATTGGACTTCGAGACGGCCTTCGGGGCCATGCACCCCCACGGCTCGGGCATCCACCTCCTGCCGTCCCCCTCCACCCCCGAAGAAGCGGAGGGAATCAATCCTTCCGATCTGGAGCCGGTCTTTCAGGTGCTGAAGGGACATTACGGCTGGGTCGTGGTGGACAGCAACTCCGAGCTGAACGAACTCAACGTGAAGCTCTTGGAAATCGCCGACAAGGTGGTGGTTCCCTTCTTTCCCGAGATGATCGGGCTGCGCCACATCCAGCGCGCCCTGCGGATCTGGGAACAACTGGGGGTCAACTGCGGCAAGATCGAGTTCTGCCGCTGGGAGCAGAAAAGCGAGGTCGGCGAAATTTCCGCCGAAAAAATCTTCAAGAAGGCGGTCGCGCACCACCTGCCCTACGACCCGGTCGGGACGCTCGATTCCATCAATCAGGGGATCCCGCTGATCCTGCTGCAGCAGAATTCCTCCCTCTCCAAGGCGATGCGCGAGATGGCCGCCAGCCTCACGGGAGCGGTCTCCCCCATTTCTTCCAAGAGCCATCGCCTTATCCAGTTCTGGCACATGATCAGGAGGTTGACGGATGTTTCTGCGTAGCCGTCTCGGCGCGACCGCGGAGAATTGCTCCCAAGCGATTCCCAAGGACCTGGAGGACTCGACCCCTCCGCCCACCCGGAGGGTGGTGCGGGAAGACCCCCTGCGCATTTTGAAGACCCGCGTCCACCGGCTTTTGATCGAGGAAATGAAGCAGGGCGGCGACGAGGGCAATCCCGAGGAAGTCCGCCTGATGATCCGCTCGGGCCTGGAAAAGGTGGCTCAGGAAAGAAGCCAGCTTTTGGGGCGAAACGAGCGGGATCGCCTGGTGGAAGAGATCTTCAACGACATGCTCGGCCTGGGCCCCCTCGAGCCCTTGCTGCGCGAGGACGACATCACCGAGATCATGGTCAACAACCCCCGTCAGGTCTACATCGAGCGACTGGGAAGGATCGAGAAGAGCGAGGTGGTCTTCTACGACGACGCCCACCTGCTGCGCATCATCGACAAGATCGTCTCCAAGGTCGGCCGCCGGATCGACGAGTCATCCCCCATGTGCGATGCCCGTCTGCCCGACGGTAGCCGCGTCAACGCCATCATCCCCCCCCTGGCGATCGACGGACCGGTTCTCACCATCCGAAAGTTCCGGCGCGATCCCCTCAAGGTCTCCGATCTCCTCGAGTTCGGAAGCCTGAACCAGGGCATGGCCGATTTCATGAGGGCCTGCGTCGAGGCCAAGTTGAACGTGCTCATTTCGGGCGGCACCGGCAGCGGCAAGACNNTCACCATCGAAGACGCGGCCGAGCTGCAACTCCAGCAAGAGCACGTCATCCGTTTGGAGACCCGCCCCAGCAACATCGAGAACCAGGGCGGCGTCGACCAGAAGGAGCTTCTGCGCAATTCCCTGCGCATGCGCCCCGACCGCA
>DOBT01000130.1 GCA_003503675.1 Cyanobacteria bacterium UBA8530
TCAGCGCCTTGGAGGGCACGCAGCCCGTGTTCAGGCAATCCCCGCCCATCTGATGCTTCTCGACCAGGGTCACCTTGGCCTTCAGTGCCGCCGCGATGTAGGCCGTGACGAGTCCGGCCGAACCGCCGCCGATGACGACGAGATTGCGCTCGAAGGTCCTGGGGCGCTGCCAACGCGCGTAGACGCGGCGGGCCTGCACGCCATCGANNCTGGCTGACCCAGTAGAAGGTCCACGGGCGGATCGGCGTCAGGCCCATGGCGAGGTTGATGGCAAAGAAAGGCACCGCAGGCACCAGGCGCAGGGTGAACAGGTAAAAGCCGCCGTCCCTGGCGATGCCGGCATTCATGGCCGCCAGCCGCTCGCCAAAGCGAGCCTGGACCCACCCGCCCAGCAGCCAGCGTGAAGCCAGGAATGCGAGGGTCGCGCCGAGGGTTGAGGCGAACGAAACGATCAGGAGGCCCCAGCCGAGGCCGAAGAGGGCGCCCGCCGCCGCGTGAGTGGGGGCATTGGCGAAGACGGGGATTTTGGCCTCGTTGGCCGCTCTGATGACGGAGGTGTTCGCCAATTCGACGGTGTTGTCCCCGCCCATCCAGAGGGCTTGCACGCCTCTCTGCGCCAGGGCTTGTCCCGCTTCGAGCACCCCGCTCGTCGAATCCACGTTGGCTTCGATGAGCTCGATCCCCAGCTCATGAGCGACCTCGCGCCCCACGCGGGTACAGGCTGCGGAGCAGGCCTCGGAGGGGTTCCAAACGGTTCCGACGGTACGCAAATCGGGGTTCATCTTCTTGGCCAGCCGAAAGGCCTCCTTGACCGGTTGAAAGGTCCCGATGCCGATCAGGTGGGGGGGATGGCCCTCCTTGGTGATTCCCACCCCGGCCGAGAAGGGATCCGTCACCGCCCCGAAGACGTGAACGAGCTTTCCTTTCTTGTTGGCCGAAGCCATCACCTGAAGGCAGGGGGTGCTGAAGGTCATCACCAGGTCGTAGCCTTCATCCAGGATGGTGCTGGCGATGCTGCTCGCGGTGGGGAGGTCGTTTTCGGCATTGAAGACCCTGACTTCGAGGTTTTTCCCGATCTGGTAGCCGCTTTCCCGAAGGCCTTCCAGGCCGCCTTTGACGCTGTCGTCCAGAATGGGCCTCGAGGCGAATTGAAAAATGGCGATCCTCTTGAGAGGGCCGCCCGACGTTTTCCGCCTGCCCCAATCCGCCGCCAGCAGGACCGATGAACAAAGGACGATGAGAAAAAGCCCGAGAGAGAGGTTTTTAAGGTTGCTCATATGAGGGGCACATCCTGTCGTTTAAAGTCGGACAAAAAGCCGCGAGGAAGATCAGGTGAATGGCAATCATTTTACCGCTGGGTCGACCGGGATATTTTGCAGCCGAGCTAGCTCCAAGCCTATCGAATTGCCCTACTCATTACAAGAGGCTTTTCCGGGCCTCAAGCTGGCCTTGGATCGTCATTGGTCCGATAGAATCATCGTCGCCGGGGGCAGCAACGCTCTCGATATCCCTGTATAATCGAAAAATCGAACGACTTTCTGGAGGAGAAACATGCAAACATCCGCTCATCAGCAAAATGCATCCGTCGTGATGGCCGTGACGGGGCGCCTCGATGCCGTGACGACGACCGAATTCGATCAAGACTGCGCGCAGTATTCCAGCGAAAAGCTGATCCTGGATCTCTCCGGCCTGGAGTATGTTTCCAGTGCGGGTCTCCGCGGCATTCTCTCCGTGGCCAAAAAAATGAAGGCCGCGGGCGGGAGCTTGTCCCTCTGCGGGTTGAGCGGACTGGTGCTGGAGGTGTTTACGGTTTCCGGCTTCGATAATTTCCTGCCCATCTTCGAGGACATCGAAAAGGCCTGTGCGGGAAACGCCTAGATGCCCTTGTCACGCACCTTCGAAGCCAAGATTGCCGTCATCGATTCCCTCATCGAGTTCGTGGGGGACTTTGCTACCGAACAGGGGTTGCCCCCCAAGCGCTCCTTGCCTCTGCAGTTGGCGCTCGAGGAAGCGGTGGTCAACATCTGCAACTATGCCTACTCGGCTCCGAACGGGGAAATCGAGGTCAAGCTCGAACATGACGGGAACCGTCTGACCGTCGAACTGTGGGACGAAGGCATTCCCTTCGACCCCCTCGCCACCGAGGCTCCCGATCTGTCCGCCTCTCTCGAGGAGCGTGAAATCGGGGGACTGGGAATTTTCCTCATCGGAAAAATGATGGACGAGGTGCGTTATCGCCGAGAGGGTAAAAACAACGTGCTAACCCTGATCGTATCGAACAATCCATGAAAAAGAATTTTTTATCGCTGCTCTTTTTGTTTTCACTGCTTTTTTCGCCGGAAAGCGCGCTAGCCCTGAAAACAGTATCCTTCATCCCCCAGTGGAACCCGCAGGCCCAGTTCGCGGGCTACTACGTCGCGGCAGAGAAGGGCTTCTACAAAAAGCACGGGCTCGATGCCAAGATCCTGGTGGGGGGCCCGGATCACGACCCGGTGCAGTACCTGAAATCCGGGAAGGCCCAGTTCGCCCCTCTTTTCCTGACCACGGCCCTGGACTCCCGGGACAAGGGGGTTCCTTTGATCAATCTCGCCCAGGTGGTGAAAAGCTCCAATCTCATGCTCGTGGCCTGGAAAGACAGGAAGATCGAGAAAATAGGGGACCTCGACAAAAAGCGCGTGAGCCTCTGGGGGGATTGGCTAAGTACGGCCTATCTGGGTTTCTTCAGAAAGAACGCCGTCAAGCCCGTCGCGGTTCCGCAGTTTTTCACGGTGAACCTCTTCTTGCGGAAGGGCGTGGACGCCTGTGCCGCCATGCACTACAACGAATTCCACCAGATTCTACAGGCCGGGGTGGATCCCGAGGAACTGACGACCTTCCATTTGAAGAACGAGCAGTTCGACCTCCCCGAAGACGGGATCTACTGCCTGGAATCGACTTATCGGAAAAGCCCCGCGGATTGCCGCGCCTTCGCCTTGGCCTCGCTGGAAGGCTGGACTTACGTCCGCCAACATCCCGCAGAAGCCCTCGATATCGTGATGGAGCGGGTGAAGGCGGCCAACGTGCCCACCAACCGGGCCCACATGAAGTGGATGCTGGAGACCATCCTGGGGACGATCGATGAAAAGGAGCCGACTCTCTCGCGCCGGACCTATGCCGAGACCGTCAAATTGATGAAGCGGCAGGGGCTCCTCAACCGGACCGTCCCCTACGAGACCTTTTGCGTCGAGGAGGCCCGCGATGTTCCGTAAGATGGGGATTGCCTGGCGAATGGCCCTCCTGGTCCTCTTCGGGGCGGGAATCATCATGGGCTCCATCGTGGGCTACAGCTACTTCCATGCCCGGGGAATGCTCGAAGAGGAAATCCAGCAAAAGGCCCTTTATCTCGCCCAGGCGACGGCCAACCGAATCGAGACGGTGGAGAACGCCGTGGAGAAGATGGCGAGCGGCCTGGCCATGAGTTTGGAGTATTATCCCGCCTCCTCGAAGATCGATTTTTACCGCCTCCTCGAGCACATGGTGCGGGAGAATCCGGAGATTTCCGGGTCCGCCGTGGCCTTCGCCTCCAAGAAAGCGGGCACTTTGCTCCCGGCACCCTATGTTTACCGGGTCGACGGAAGCTTTGCCCGCAAGGACCTCGGCGCGGGAGGCTACCGTTACGACATCTGGGATTGGTACACCCTTCCCAAGGAGCTCAAAAAGCCGATCTGGAGCGAGCCCTACTTCGACGAAGGCGGCGGGAACATGCTCATGGTCACCTATTCGGTGCCCTTGTTCGACAGCAAAGGCCTTTTCGAGGGCGTGGTCACCTGCGACGTCTCGCTCGAATGGCTGACGGGATTCCTCCGCACCTTGCCGATCGGGAAAACGGGCTACGCCACGCTCACTTCGAGGAACGGAACCTACATCGCCCATCCGAGGCGCGAATTCATCATGCGCGAGAGCGTCTTCAGCCTCGCCGAGGAGCGGGGAAATCCCGCCCTCCGACGCCTGGGCCAACGCACGCAACGAGGAGAGACCGGCATCGTCCCCTTCGAGAGCCTGATCACCGGAAAGCCGGGATGGTTGGCCTTCGCCCCCATTCCCTCCACGGGATGGAGCCTCGGGGTCATCTTCCCGCGCGCCGAAGCGATGGCCAAGGTCATGAGCTTCACCCGCGACGAACTCCTGCTCGGTTTGGTGGGCTTCACCTTACTCTTGCTGGTCGTCCTCGCCATCGCCCGCTCCATCACCCAGCCGTTGCGCCAACTCGACAAGGCCGTTCGTTCGCTCGACATGACGGTGGAGGTGGGCGGGAAATCCAAGCCGAAGCAACTCCTCGCCACGGGAAACCTCGAGATCCCCGAGATCCGCGGGGAAGACGAGGTGGCGCGTTTATCCGCGTCCTTTGCCCGCATGCGCAGGGACTTGAAGGAATACATCGAAAAGCTGCAAGCGGCGACGGTGGCCAGAGAGCGCATCGAGAGCGACTTGCGGGTCGCCGAGACGATCCAGCGCAGCCTGATTCCCAAGGACTTCCCAAAGCGGGAGGACTTCGAGATCCGAGGCTTGCTCGATCCGGCCCGCGAGGTGGGGGGAGATTTCTACGACTTCTTCCTGGCGGACCCCGAGCATCTTTGCCTGGCCATCGGGGACGTATCCGGCAAAGGGGTACCCACGGCCCTCTTCATGGCCGTGACCAGGACCTTCCTCAAGGCCTTTTTCCGCGAGGACAAGAACCCCGCGGCCTCCCTCAGCCGCCTGAACGACGAGTTGGAGGCGGAAAACGACTCCAACATGTTCGTCACCCTTTTCTGCGCCGTCATCGACCTCAAAACCGGGGAATGCCGCTATGCCAACGGGGGCCACAATCCGCCCGTCCTCTTGAGAGGGGGAAGCTCTGAATTTCTCCCGAAGGTTCGAGGGGCCTTGGTGGGGTGCATGAAGGGGATTGCCTTCGACGAAGGAAGGCTCATGCTGAAAAAGGGCGATCGCCTCTTCCTCTACACCGACGGGGTCACCGAGGCGATGGACAAGGGCGATGTCCCTTACGGGGAAACCGGCATGCTCGAAGCCTTGGCGGGCCTCGAAAACGCAGATTGCGCGGAGTTGCTAAAAGGCGTGCGGGCCTCCATAAAAGGCTTCGTCAAAGAGGCCGAGCAGTCGGATGACATCACCATGCTGGCCTTTCGCTTTTTTCCTTGAAGCGGATCGAATCGTGAGGTTGCCGGATGAAACCGATCGAGAAAAGAAGCCCCGGATCAGGCCTCTGATCCGGGGCTTCGAGAACAACGGGCGCCGCGTAAACGACCCGGTTTCCGCGGCGTCTTTCCGTTAAAATTTCACGATCACGCCGAGCGAAGTCTTGATGGCATCGATCTTGAGCATATCTCCCGAACTCTTGCGGTTCTTGGCATCGAAGGCGAAATAGATAGTCATCGGAGAGGCCTGTGGATGCTGTTTGACCGAGGTTTTCCCGGTGTCGGGGTCTACCGCCCCTCCGATGACATCGTCCGCACGGACCCCGCCGAGGTTCTGATAGAACTTGTCGGCTTGATTATGGGTCAAGAAGGTCTTCGTCAGCACGTAGAAGGCGTTAGAGTGATCCTTCCCGCTCGGTTCGTAGAGCAGGGCGTTCCAGCGGAGGGCGGCAAAGGAAGTGCAGGGTTGGTATTCCATGATCGCTTTGATGGCATACTTTTTTCCCTGATAGCGCGCAGGATCCTCCGTCTTGCTGAGACCGCAGGTGCGATCCCACAGGTTGCGAAAATCACGGTAATCAATCGATTCATAGCCGGAAGGCACTGAAGATAGGCTATTTAGAGCGGAAGCGTTTTTTGATAGGGCTACATTCGATATTTGGTTTGATCCGCAACCCACGAGCAATTGAAGAGAAAACAGGGAAACCATGACAAGTGCAAGCTTTTTCACGACTATTTTCCTTTCGAAATGGTTGTTAATGCGATATTCGTTAAAAAGCTTATAGAGGTGAGGCGCCTCAACTTTCTTAAGCATAGCTTAAGATTGGACTAACTTTCCTATAAGGCAAGGCTTGAGGGATCGTGCATTCCTCGAACGCCGCATCGCTCAGCCTCGAGCTCCCCTCCGCACTCGGTGCCCCCCCGCCTGCAGCACCAGGCATGCTTGTCCGCCCTCATCGTCTTCGCCGCCTAATCCGAACGTGGGTTCGAAGGGGGGGCTGAACGATTACCATTTTTAGATTGCGTTAAGGCGCTTGGGTGTTTAGGATGGAAATAACCCGTCCCCCTCATGACGCTGAAAAGGTGCTGAATGCTCAAGAAGATCCTGATAGCCATTCCAGTGTGCCTGCTGGCGGTTTCCTGTAAAACGCCGTTCAAAGTGGAAAACACTCGAGGAGATTTCGAGGGATACCCGATCTCTTCCGAGGTCTTCACCACGCTACAACGGACGATCGTGGCTGACGCGATCCCTTCGGGTTCGGTCAAGCTCTTTCCTTACGAAGTTTCAAAATACCAGCAAAACGGCTACGGCAACTGGCATTATGGCCCCGGTCTCGCTTCGGAAAAGCGCCTCGACCTCATGCCGGCAGGTTATGACGGCACATCGACCACCAATGCCGCAAAACTTTTGAACTTCTTTACCCTAACCGACATCCATATCACTGACAAGGAAACTCCGAATCAGGCGATATATATGGGCTACAAAGGCGGTATTATTTCGGCATACTCGGCGACGCTGCTGTACTCGACCCATGTCCTCGACGCAGCCGTCCAGACGATAAACGCCCTACACAAACAAAACCCGCTCGATTTCGGGATCTCTTTGGGCGACGCCATCAACAGCGCTCAGTACAACGAGCTGAGATGGTACGTCGATGTCCTCGACGGCAAGAACATCAACCCTGATTCCGGCGTCAAGGACGATCCCGTCCCCGGCCCCCATAACGATTATCAGGACGAATACAAGGCGGCAGGTCTCGACAAGTCGATCCCCTGGTATCAGGCGATCGGCAACCACGATCGTTTCTGGATGGGTTCGTTCACTGCCACCGATCGCATCCGACAGGCCTATACCGGCGAGAATATCCTCGAGATCGGAAACATCTTCACCGACCCCCTCCGCTTGGAAAGCCATGGTTTCTATTCGGGGGTGCTCGACGGCAAGACGCCTCTCGGTGACGTCATCGGTGCAGGCCCCATCGCAGACTTCGCGACCCCGCCGAAGGTTGCAGCCGATCCGAGGCGCCGTCCGCTTTCGAATAAAGAGTGGATGAGCGAATTTTTCAAAACCGCTTCAAACCCGGTCGGCCACGGTTTCACCCAGGCCAATCTCGACAAGGACTTTGCCTCTTACAGCTTCGAGCCGAAGTCGAATATCCCGATCAAGGTCATCGTGCTCGACGACATTCGAAAGAGCGGCACGGGACAGGGCACTCTCGACAACGAACGCTATGACTGGCTCGTACAGGAGCTCGATAAGGGCCAGGCCGAAGGGAAACTCATGGTGATCGCCGCCCACATCCCCATCGGCGTCGAGGAGCCGGGTTCGATGATCGGTTGGGTCCCCAGTTCTCCCGTATCCGAGGCGACGCTGATCTCCAAGCTTCATTCCTATCCGAATTTCATCGTGTGGATCGCGGGACATCGCCATCAAAACACCGTCACGGCATTTAAAACACCCGATTCATCCCGTCCCGAACTCGGCTTCTGGGAGATCGAAACCCCATCACTGCGGGAATTCCCTCAACAGTTCCGCACCTTCGAGATCGTCCGCAACAGCGACAATACGATTTCAATAAAAACGACCAGCGTCGATCCGGCAGTCAAAGACGGTTCGCCCGCTGCCCAATCGCGTTCTTACGGTATCGCGGCTCAGCGGCTATTCAATTCCAAGTTTGAGCCGGAGTACAATGCCGAACTGGTCAAACAACTGAGCCCTGCGATGCAGGCCGAGATACAGAAATACGGAACGGCGATAAACAAGTAGTTAGCGGTTTCCGAAAAAAAGAAAAAAGCGAAATCCCGCTCTTCTTTCGAGGAGCGGGATTTCGCTTTTTTTTCAGTCGAGGATGAAGGCGGAGGAGGGGACCTGGGGGTTGAGGACGACGTTCTTGAACTGGCACTTGAAGACCATCCTGTTGCCTTCGTACATCTCGCGGACGCAGGGGATCTTGGACTGGTTATCGATGTAGTAGATTTCCCTGGTGATGCCCTTGAGCGCTCTGGAAGAAATCACTTCGAGGATGGTGACCGGCTTGCCGTCGAGCAGGGCGTTGCCGAGGATGCGGTGCTTGGCGTTGGGATCGAGCAGGATTTCCATCATCCGGACGATGCCGGTATCGAGCAGGGTGTCGCCGCGCAGAGAGCCGAGGCGGGAGTCGGTGACGGCGAGATTGAGCTTGACGGCGAAGCCGAAGAATTTGGTCTTGACGTTGCACTGGGTGCCGCCCTGGTAGACGACCTTGGTACCGACCGCTTTGGCATCGGTGTTGGAGGTGATCACGACGCTCAGGCTACCGGGCTTGCGGAAGTAGGCGTTGACCGCGCAAGAGGAGGATTTGCCGTTGGCGGTGCAGAAGGTGGTCATGTTCGAGCTGAGGCTCTGGATGCGCTGGTACTGGGTGGAGATGCCGGAAAGAATCTGGCGGGGATCCTGGGCGGAAGCCTGCGCGGGATTCTGAGCATTCTGGTTGTTGGGGATCATGACCAGGTTTCCACTGTTCCGGGCGGCATCGGGGGCCATGGAGGGGGCATCCGCGCCGCAACCGACGAGCAATGCAACGGCTATACCAACGGCGATCGCCTTCAAATTGTTTTTCATAGCCGCCCTCCCTTTCGCTCTCACAAAAGGGCTATCGCAGTTCTGGCCCCAAACTTTCTTAAGTCGGGGCTAACCTTGGTAAAAAAATTGGCAAAGCCGATTCCCTTGTTTGTTCCTCCAAAAAGTCGACCCCCTCGCTGCACGATGCACCGAGGCTGCTCGAAAGGACAAGCAGGAATTTCCACGCCGCGACATGNNGCGCACAGTTTCTTATCGGGAGTTTAAGCTTGGTTGAAAGATCGACGCGAGGCGGCTTTGAACCGGGAGAATCCGTTGCCGGTGGCCACCGGACAACAGGGCAACCGAAGAGGTATACTGCATTCTGATAAAGGCATTCTTTCCTTTTTTTCGCCTTTCCCTCGATTGACCTGGAAATTTGCATCATGAAAAGGAGATCGCATGAAAAAAACGCTGCTATTGATCCTGAGCCTGTTGCTTTTCGCGGTGCCCGCACTCGCGACCGAGAACTGGGTTTACTTGCTGACGAACCAGACGATGCTCGTTTACCTGGACAGTAGCCGGGTTACCCAGGATGACAAGGGCAACTACACCTACTTCATCAAGTACGTCCCGAAAGACGCGGCGACGCAGCGAGCCGCCAGCGAAAATCTGATGGTCCACGGTGAAAAGCTCCGGCCCGAAGAATTTTCCCACATGGAGATCGAGTTCCTCCTTCCCACCGGCACCCGCCAGGAAAGGGGCCTTGCCGTCAACTTCTTCGACCTGAAGGGTCAGAACATCTTCCGGCTGAACAAGGCCGAATGCGGCGAGAAATTCTACAAGGACCTCACCATCAGCGGCTATCGGGCCCTGATCGCTGCGCTGAAGAAGGCCCAGGAATAAGCCCACCGCCTCATTGACAGAAAAAGCTCGGGCGATCTCCCCGGAGATCGCCCGAGCTTTTTCTATTGGGGGTGAAATTGCCCGACGGAGGTCTTTCTTCCCGTGGGCGGTTTCCCAAACGCCCACCCATGTCCGGCGCGCTACCGTTCGGCTCCTCTTGAGAAGCTTTTTGTTATGCAAGCTCTCCCTTACCGAGCTGTCGCTGAACAAAGCATATCTCGAATGGACACAAGCCTGAAATCGCCCTCTCCCCTAATATTCAGGACGAAGCGGAGAAGCGTGCTAGAAATGGAGGAACCGATGAACGTGAAGAAAAAATTGTTCCCAAAGGGTTTCTGTGCTGGCTTGATGGCGGCAACGTTCTTTGTAGGGGTTCATGGTTGTGAAACCAAGTCGCCGACCGTCGCTCCGGTGAATCCGCCGCCCCAACAGCAACCCTTGCTCGAATCCGCGGTGAAGACCCCGGCACCGATCATGACACCTTACCAGCCGAAGGGCGAGATCCGGGGACGGAAGTTCATCGATCAGGACGGAAATCGCCAATACGGCGGGAGTGACACTCCCGAAACCGGTTGGGAAATCCGCCTTTATCCTTCTTCGAACATCAGCAATTGGAGCTCACCCATGATCGCATCGACGACCACCGACTCGACGGGAAGCTTCTCCTTCAGCGGCTTGGAAAACGGGCAGTACCTGGTGGTTCCTTCGGTGGCCGGGAAAAGCGGGGAGCGGATGCAGCAACTCGCCCCGCTCGATACGGCCCAAGCCAAAGGCGTGACTCTACCCCAACAAGCGAACGCTACTTGCCAGTCGCTTGCCTACCAGGTGACCGTCAACAGCGGGCAGCCCTGCGACCTGGCTTTCATGGATCAAGCGAGCGCGCTCGGGGGAACCTATCCGGGGGCGTATGGAGGCTATGGGGCCTATCCGGGAGGGTACGGCTATCCGGGGGCTTATGGAGAGTATGGACCCTATGGAGGCTATGGGTGCTACCCCGGGCTCTATGGGGCTTACGGAGTCTATCCGCTATTGGCGGAGATTCCAGTCGTGATCGTCTATGCGGATGATGACGACCACGACTGTCGTCCGAATCATCGGCCAAGACGTTAGCCTCGTCCCACGTCGGCGTGACTCTCGCCCTGCTGATTTGAAGCTGCCCGACGGGAAGGAAGATCCCGTCGGGCAGCTTTGTTTCGACTACTGTTTCCCGTTCGTCATTCGTGGCGCAGGGCCTTGATGGGATCGAGTTTGGCCGCCGTGAAGGCGGGGTAGAGACCGAAGAAGATGCCCACCGAGGTCGCCACTCCGAAGGCCAGGATCAAGGACTCCGGGGCGAAGACCGTCCGCCACTTGGCGACCTGGGTGACGAGCGTTCCCAGGCCCAGTCCGACCCCGATGCCCATGAGGCCGCCGGCGAAGCAAATCAGGACCGACTCGATCAGGAAGTAAAAAAGGATGTCCCTGGCGCTGGCTCCGATCGCCCGGCGAATCCCGATTTCGGGAGTCCTCTCGGTGACGGTGGCCAGCATGATGTTCATGATCCCGATGCCGCCGACCAAAAGAGACAGGCCGGCGATGCAGGCCATCACGAAGTTGAAGAGCTTCTGGGTCTTTTGGCTCTGGGCCAGCAGCTCGTCGGGCACGATCACTTCGCAATCCTTGGTTTGCTTGTGACGCCTCAAAAAAAGCTTCTTCAGGGTGACCTTGGCTTCGCTCAATCGCTCGGGCTTGTCGACCTGCAGGGCGATCTCGTCGACCACGTTGTAGTCCGTCTGATTGACGCCCTGGATCTCGTCCCTGAGCATGGTGAAGCGATCGAGCGAGGTGGTGATGGGGACGTACACGTCCTGGCTGACGTCGCGGGTCTTGATCTTGACCATTTCCTTGGTTTGGGCGCGATCGCCCATCAACCCCACCACCTTGAAGCGCAGCCCGCCGATGGTCATGGTCTTGCCGACCGGATCCTCGGTCAAAAAGGCTTCCTGAGCGACGGAAGGCCCGATCACGCAGACCTTTCGGTAAGAAGCGAGGTCCTCCGGAACGAGAAAGCGCCCCCGCTTCACCCGCAAGCCGACCACTTGCTCGTAGCCCGGAGTGGTCCCCACCAAGTTCCCCTTGGGTTTGATCGAGCCGACCTTGAACTCCTTGTCCAGGAGGTTCTGGGGGGCGATCGCCGTGACGTAGGGAAGGAGTTCCTCGATATAGAGGGAGTCCTCGTAGGATAGGCCCTTCGACAGGCGCAGGATGGCCTTGCGCTGCTCGTCGCGCTCCACCTTGACCGCCCGAATCCGGATGTTGTTGATGCCGAAGGCCTGGATCTGCTCGATCGCCTCTACCTCGGCGCCCTTCCCGATGGCGAGCATGGCGATGACCGCCGCCACCCCGAAAACGATGCCGAGAGTGGTCAAGAAGGTTCTCAGCTTGTGGTGGACCAGGTTCGAGACCGCCGCGCGAACGTTCTCGAAAAAGAAAGAGATCCGCATGGCTAACTCCTTTTCGGGAAGTCGAAGTACACGTGATAGCTCGGCTTCACGATTAAAGAGCTCCTTTTCGGGAAGTCGAAGTAAACGTGATAGCTCGGCTTCACGATTA
>DOBT01000185.1 GCA_003503675.1 Cyanobacteria bacterium UBA8530
CATGACCAACAGCGAGGGCCAAGGCAAATACCTCCGATTCCACCTCGTGGATCGGTCTGGCTTGGGTAATTTGTTCCAGATATTCCGTCATTGCCTTGATACTCACTTCGTATTCCGAGATAATGCTCGTGAACTGGGTCACCGGTTCGCGCCTCCTTGTGGTCTCTCTACGGTTTACAATCTCGTAGATCCATACAGGAGGCGCTTTTACGCCGCAATGCTAGCTCCCTCGATTATCCTTTGCTTTTCCGTTACAAGGAGTAGCCACACCCAAATCGGTTACCCAGCCGATGGTGCAGGCCGTGGGCGCCGACGGCAAGCTCATAGGGCCGGCCTATCCCATCGCTTCTACGGGGACCCTCCCGAAACTGATTCCGACGAACGAAGGGGCGATCGCCTACTGGCTGACCGAAAAAAAGAGCATTGCCCGCCGCGACCTGAAATTCCGTTGAAAAGACAAAAAAGACGCCGATTCGGCGTCTTTTTTTCTTTTCTCTTTTTTAGCGGAAAGAGGCGTTGTGGATGCGGGAAGAGAATTCCCTTTCGGCCATGCTCTCGATGCGGCCCCAGGGGTTGTAGTAATAAACCAGGCCTTGATCGAAGCCCTGAACCAGGATCTTGTGGCCGCCGCTCTTCCAATCGAGACCCACCGGGACCGTCGTTCCGCGGGCGGTCGCTTCCTTCATCTTGGCGATCGCCTGGGCCTGCGTCAAATCCTTGTCGCTACCGATCAGGACGGTCTGGTAGGGGGCGTTCATGACCCCTTCCACCAGTTGATCGAAGCGGGTGGCGGTCAACCCCAAGGTGGAGTCCTCGTTGCGGCCGGTGTTGGAATTGAAGCCGCCGGTGGCATACTCCATGAGGGAGTTCTGGACCACCTGATCCACCGAGGATCTGCCGGAACCGTCGAGCGCGGTCGCTCCGTCCCTCTTGATTTTTTGTCCGTTGGGCAACTGGGCTTGTCCGTTGGGAGAAACGAGACCGGCGACCATGGCGACGTAATCGGCGGGCTCGGCCTTGATGGCGAGATACTGCACCACGGCGGCTGCGCAGGTGCTGCGATTGCCCTGGGTCACCAGCATGGGATCGTTCAGCTGGGAAATCAATTCCTTGAGGAACTTGCCTCGATCGATTCCGGAATCGAGCGGGGAAGTGGTCAGGGCACCCAAGCGATCGAGGAGGCTCACTCCGGAGCGATCCTTCACCGACAGTTTTCCCTGGCTCAATAAAGAGCCGATGGCTTTGGTGGCGGTGGCATCGCCCTGGGTGAACCAGAGGAGGTTGCGGACGGTCTGCTGGCTGGCGGGGGACAGGGCTTCGAAAGCTGTCGACTCGAGGGGCGTCCACTGGCCGGAAGCCGGGGTGGAAGAAAGGCGATCCCGCTCGATCCAAAAGAATTCACCGGCCTTGTGCATGCCGGAGGGGATCGCTTCCGGGTTGGCCTTGATCCCGCGGGCCCGATTGGCCAGGCCGACGTTGCTCGATGCATTTGCCCGAAAGGCTCCTACGTCTCCCAAGTAACTTAATCCGTCCATATAGGCTCCTTTCTCTTCCTGTCTTATCGGCAATTTTCGGCGAACCTGACCAAAAGATTGCAATCCGCCGGGGGAATAATGCTAGAATGTCTGATATTCCCGTCATACAGGCCCCAGGGGGACACAAACGAGGAGGCTTTTTGGCGAAATCTTTCCAATCCGAAACCGGAGAGGTGAAACCCGAATCTCTGCATTTCGGACAGCTTTTGGTCGCCCGCAAGATCATCAGCAAACCTCAGCTCGAAATCGCCCTGGAAGAGCAAAAACACTGCCCCTACCTGCGCATCGGAGAAGTCCTGCTCGGCCTCGGATTGATTTCCTTTCCTCAGCTCAGGGAGAACCTCGAAGACCAGTACAAGGACGTTCGCCTGGGTCAGTTGATGCTGCGCCTGAGCATCGTCTCGATCGCGCAACTGGAGGAAGCGCTCCAGGTCCAAGAAAGATCCGGCGAAAGGCTGGGTCAGATTCTGGTGCGCCTCGGGCATTGTACTGAGTCTCAGCTTTACCGCGCGTTAGCCATCCAAAAAGAATAAGTTGTATAATGGTTCCCATCACCTGAAGATTTTTTTACTGGAAAGGGATGAGGATCGAGATGGCAAAAGGCAATTGTCTGGTCGCACAATCCGGCGGTCCCACCGCCGTTATCAACGCGAGCGCCTGTGGAGTTATCCAGGAAGCCCTCCGCTCGCAAGAGATCGGCGAGGTTTACGCCGCCAACCACGGTGTCGAAGGGATTCTGAACGAGGAGTTCTTCAGCCTGCGCGACGAGAACCCCGAGGAAATNNCAAGACCATCGACAACGACCTGCCCGAGACCGATCACTGCCCGGGCTTCGGCAGCGTCGCGAAGTACCTGGCGACCTCGATCCGCGAGGCCTTCCTCGACCTCACCGCCTACAACTACCCCATGGTCAAGCTGGTAGAGGTGATGGGACGCGGAGCCGGCTGGATCGCGGCCTCTTCCGCCCTGGCGGCAGGCGAAGGCTTCGAGACCCCCGACCTGATCTACCTTCCCGAAATCCCCTTCTCTCTCGAGCAAATCATCCATGACGCCAGGGCGGTGATGGCGCGCAAGCAACAGGCCCTGATCGTGATCTCGGAAGGGATCAAGACCGCCGACGGCAAGTTCGTGATCGAGAGCCACCTTTCCGCCGGTCCCACCGATGCCTTCGGGCACGTCCAACTCGGTGGAGTGGGGGATTTCCTCACCGGAGTGCTGCGCGAGGAAGTCTGCAAGAAGGTCCGCTTCAACAACTTCGGTTCCTTCCAGCGCTGCGCCCTTCACTTCGCCTCCAAGACCGACTCCGACGAAGCCTACCTCGCCGGCCAGATGGCGGTGCGCTATGCCCTCGAAGGCCACAGCGGCAAGATGGTCGCCTTCGATTGCACCCGCAATCCCTACAAGTGCAACATCAAGCTGGTCGAACTGGACAAGGTGGCAAATCTCGAAAAGCTGATCCCCCGTTCCTGGATCAACGCGGCGGGCAACCACGTCAACGAGGAATGCCTGGATTACCTGCGCCCACTGGTCGAAGGCGAGGTCGCCCCAATGGTCGTCAACGGCATCCCCCGCTTCACCCGCTTCAAAAAGAACCTGATCCCGAAAAAGTTGGACAAAACTCTCGTCAAGTGACCGTGATAGCCGAATCACTTTAGGAGAACTAAAAATGAGGAGAATTCTTGCTCCGTTTTTTGCCCTGGCTTTTACCACAGCCTGCGTGGGTGGTCCTGCCGAAGAGATCGTTCATCAGCTAAATACCGGAACCAGGACCTTTGACGTTAAAATTACCTGCGATTCCTGGGTTCAATGGTCCGGCTACATCAAGACGGATCTACAGGGACAAACGACGATTGCGGGTACCGGAAGCAAGACCATAACGCTGCAGGCGATTAAAAATGTGGAAGCCTTTGCCAAAGAGAATAATCAGCCACCTGCCGGAATNNGACCGGCAGTTTTTACGCCGGTCACCCGTTTTTTAACCGTCTACCATCGCTGCTCAGTACTTGCAGACGCGTTCGAGGGGCATCTCCCTCATGAAGACCGTCCAAAACTCTTGGCGCTTGTCCTTGGGCCGCGAGAGGAAATCGGTCAGTTCGGCTACCCGTCTGGCGAAGGACCACTCGTTGTCGTACCAGGCCAGG
>DOBT01000056.1 GCA_003503675.1 Cyanobacteria bacterium UBA8530
GACTACGCCATCTTCATGCTCGACGCCAACGGCCGGATCGCGACCTGGAACGAAGGCGCCGAAAAGATAAAGGGCTACCGGGAATCCGAGATTATCGGCAAACCCTATTCGATCTTCTTTCCCCCGGACGATGTCCGGGAAGGGAAGCCTCNNCTGGCGGGTCCGCAAAGACGGAAGCCGCTTCTGGGCGGAAGCCCTTCTCACCGCCATCTATGACGAAGAACGACGTTTGGTCGGCTTCGGCAAGGTCACCCGGGACCTGACGGAAAGAATGCGGCTCGAGGAGGCCGTCAGAGAAAGGGAGGGCTTGCTACGGAACGTCGTCGCTAACGCCCCCGTCATCCTCTTCGCCACCGATCATCTCGGCAACATTCTTTTCGCCGAAGGTAGAGGCGAGGATGTCCTGCGAGAACAATTGAATCAATCCATCGGAAAACCGATCCAGGATCTCTATCACTGCCAGGCCGAGATCTGCCAGGCCCTCGATCGAGCGATTCGAGGACAAAGAGGCAAGGCCGTCATCGAGGTGGAAGGCAGTTTCTACGAGATCCTTTTTTCTCCCCTCATCGGCCGGGAGGGCAGGATCGTCGGAGCGACCGGGGTCATCGGAGTCGCGACCGATATCACGGAAAGAAGGCAAGCCGAGATTTCTCTGCGGGAACGCACGACCGAACTCGAGGCGGCCAACCGAAAATTGAAGGAACTGGACCAACTGAAGGATCAATTCCNNAATTCCTTTCCATCGTCTCCCACGATCTCCGCACCCCCCTCAACGCCGTCATGGGATTCGGAAGCATCCTGGACGACGAGATCCCGGGTCCTCTGAACGAACAGCAACATTCTCTCTTGAAACGACTGCTGAGCGGAGCGCAGACCCTCCTGCACCTCGTCAACGACCTGCTCGACATGAGCCGAATCCAGGCTGGACGCTTCCAACTCGACCTCCGGCCTTTTCGTTTTCCGGAGGCGGTCCGGGAAGTCATCTCGGACATCCGGTCCCTGGCGGAGCAGAAGAATCAACAGCTTCTGGAGGAGGTCCCCGACGATTTACCGGAGATTCTGGGCGACGGGCAGCGAATCCAACAGGTTCTCCNNTCGCCGTGAGCGACAACGGCATCGGGATCGCCCGGGAAGACCTCCCGAAGCTGTTCAGCCGTTTCTCCCGTCTCGGGAAAGATCAAGACAATTCTCCCGGCGGGATCGGGCTCGGCCTGAGCATCAGCAAGTCCCTGGTCGAAGCTCATGGCGGAAGCATCGGAGTCCGCAGTGAACTGGGCAAGGGAAGCACCTTTTGGTTTTCCCTCCCGTTGCAGCCCAAAACAATCCCGAACGAATGAGGCGGCAGTCGCGACTTTCATGACTTTTTGGCACTTGTTCGAGGAAGGTTCTGGCAAACTCGTTTCGACAGGGAGAATGAACGATGACCTGGTTGGATAGCTTCCTCGTGCTCTTCCTCCTCTTCGAGGTCCTGATCGGCTTGCAGCAGGGTTTGCTTTGGAGCCTGGTGGGGATCTTCCGCTTTCTACTCTTCTTCCTCCTGATCCTTTTCCTCGCCCCCGTGCTCGCTTCTTTTCTTTCTTTCCTGCCTTTTGCCAGGGAATGGCTGACCCTCGGGATTGCGCTGATTCTCGTCCTGGCGGCGAACGTCCTGGTCAGTCTGTGCTTGCGCCGATACGCGCAGCGATGGCTTTTGCCCGGGGTATGGCGGCCCCTCAATCACGCCTTGGGGGCGATCTCCGGCTTGCTTTGGGGCTTTGCCGGAGCGGCGGTCCTCGTCTGGTGTTACGCCCTCTGGGCGGGGGAGCCTTCCGCGCATTCGCTGGCCGGAAAGGTGTATCAACGAACCCAGCCCGCGCTGGATCGCCTGTCGAACCGAGCGGCGGAAAGCTTTCCCGGCCTCCTGTTCTATCCCGAGGGCTGGGAAATCGTCTCCGCGAGGCCCGAGCTCCGCGTTTCCCCGACCAAGCTCGAGCGAGAGATGCTTTCCCTCGTGAACAAGGAAAGGACGAAAAGGAAACTGAAGCCGGTCGTCTGGGACGGCCGGCTGGCGGAGGTGGCCCGACGGCATTCCCGCGACATGTTGAACGAAAACTACTTCGCCCACCAATCGCCGAAGGGGGAGGATTTGGGCGATCGCCTGAGAAAGGGCAGGATTTTCTACCTCATGGCGGGNNGAGAACCTGGCCTTCGGTCCCAACCTCGCCATCGCCCATCGGGGCCTGATGAACAGCCCCGGGCACCGCGCCAACATCCTCCGCCCCCCGTTCCGCCGCCTCGGGGTGGGCATCGTCGTCATTCCCCCCAAGAAAACCTATCGCCCCCGCCTCGAGGGTAGGGTGCTAAAAGGCAATTTCCGAGGCTACCTCGTCGTTACCCAGGTCTTCGCCCGCTAAAAACGACGGCGTCAGCCACGGGTTTCTGGACGCGGGAACGACCGCCGCTNNCGATGCGCCCGTTTGCGCGCGACGATGATCGATTCCTGGTTCGGATAGTAATGAACGATCCGGGTCGGCCTCGCGACCTCTTCCTGCCGATCGCAGTCATGCCCGCGTTCGTAGACCACCCTCTCCGGATAGCCCCTTTCGACCCTAACCACTCTCTCGACCGGTCTTTGAGGCCGGACGACCAGGCTCGGCTGAATCACCAGATTCACCTCGAACGCCTGCGCGGGTGACGCCAGGGTGACCATTCCGGCCGACAGGATCAGGAACAAGGCCTTCCGCATGTTGTCTCCTTTCAAGATGTGACTGATCTGTGACGACCTCGGGCGAAAGATTGTTCCCAATNNATGACGGCATACCCCCGAATCCTTGATTGCCGGCCGCATAAGTGTTAACCTTTATGAACTAATAAGAGGAAAGAATGGCGAAGTCCGACGGGAAGAGCCCTCGGAAAGATTGCCTCGCGGAGAAGCTTTTTTGGAGGAGGCGCCATGACGGTCAAGGCCTATGGAATCAACCACGTTGCCCTGGAGGTCTCCGATGCGCAGCAGGCGATAGCGTTCTACTCCGATGTCTTCGGCCTCGAAATGCTCGCCGGCGGCGAGGGCGCCGCCTGGTGCGGCCTCGGCGAACATCAGTTCTTGGCCTTTTTCGAGGTTCCCGAAGTTTCCCCCAATCGAATGAGGCACTTCGGGATCATCGTCCGGGACGAGGAGCAGATCGAACAGGTGCGCGCGAAGGTGAGGGACAAGTACCGATTGGAACTCATCGAGGGCTTTCGCTGCGATTTCCGGGATCCCTGGGGCAACCGGATCCAGGTGGTGGACCTTCACGACGAGTCCTTGGTTTGGCTTCTTCCCTACCAGGAAGTCCAGAAGGCGGGCATCGTTTTCAGCGACATGGCCGATCGAAGTGCCGAGGACCGTCCCCTTAACGAAGGATGATCAGATGTCCGGCATTTTCTCCTCTATCTGAGGAAAACTTAGGGGTTGCCCTCAGCTTTTTTATTTCTTTCATTGGCTTTCTTCGTTTTGGGAATCCGATCGGCTCACAACTCCCTTTTTATCCTCAAGGTCCTTTTCTTTGAAGATCGATGGGAATCCATGGTAAGGTTCAATGAATAGCTTTCTTTGGCACTTTCCTGCGAGAGCGAAGGTTCATGAACAATCAGAGAGCGCCCATCGAAATAACTTACCGCGATTTCGCCGATGCCCTGCCCCAGTTCCTTTGGACGGCCAGGCCGGATGGCTTTGTCGACTACCTCAACCCGCGTTGGTACGAGTATGCCGGCGTCGATCCGAAAGAAAACTGGGATTGGAAGAGCATCCTCCATCCGGAAGATGCCGAGCGCGCCGTCCGGGATTGGGAAGAAGCCGTGAAAACCGGCAAGCCCTACCAGATCCGAACCCGCCTTCGGAGCCATGACGGTTTTTATCGCTTTTTTTCGGGAAGCGCCTTTCCCCGAAGGGATTCCTCAGGCCGGATCCTCATCTGGATCGGTTCTTGCGGGGAACCCGAAGAATTGCAGCGTTCGGCCGAGAAGCGGGAGCTCCTCAAGAGCAAGGAAAGATTGTCGGAAGCCCAGCAAATCGCCCATATCGGCAGTTGGGAATGGGAAAGAGCCGATAGCCTGATACTATCCGACGAGCAGTATCGTCTCCTGGGCATCGAGCCCGTCGGTTGCGAAGTCTCCCTCGAACTGGTCCGAAGTCGCATCCATCCGGATGATTGGGAGCCGCTCGTCCGGGCGATGAAGGACGGTCTCCCCTTCGCCTTTGACCACCGGGTGGTTCATCCCGACGGCAAGGTGCTGATCTTGCAGAACATCGGCAAAACCATCTTGGACGATTCCGGCCGGGCGATCCGGTTGGTAGGCACCACCCAGGACGTGACCGAGCGCCGGAGGATTGAACAAGCTCTCGAGAAAAGCGAAAAACTGTTCCGGGCGACCTTCCAGGGTGCCGGGATCGGCATGGCGATCACCGAAAGAGCGGGGAAGAACTTCGTCGCGAACCCGGCCTTCGAAGCAATGATTGGCTACACGGTGGAAGAAATAAAGCGTCTGGGGATAAGCCAACATTCGCTCATCATTCCCGAAGAGCCGGTAGGACATCAGGAGTATCTCAGGGAGATCTTCGAGGGAAAACGCGAAGGCTACGAGTTGGATTGCCAGATCCTGAAAAAGGGAGGGGGCAAATTTTGGGCTCGCGTCGTCATCACCACCGTTCGTGACGAAAGGGGCCACCCGCAACTCTTCGTGCACATGCTCGAGGACATCGACGATCGCAAGCGTGCCGAGGCGGAGCTGGCAAAGAGAGCCGAGGAGTTGGAGCGGCTCAATCAGGAGCTTTCCAGAACCGATCACTACAAGGACGAGTTCCTTTCGGTCATCAGCCATGAGTTGAGAACCCCCCTCAACGCCATCATNNACCCCCCTCAACGCGGTCACCGGGTTCGGTTCCCTCCTGGCTGACGGAGCCGCCGGTCCCCTGAATGAGCAGCAGTCCGATTTCATCAGAAAGATCCTCCTAGGGGCGGAAAGCATGCTGGTTTTGGTCGACGACCTCCTCGATTTCGCGGGGATGCAAGCGGGAAAGTTCGGCGTTTCCCCGGCTGAAACGGATTATCCCGCCTATGTCGAAGAGACCGTCGCCTCCTTTCTGCCGACGGCCGGGGAGAAGGGAATCCTGATCGAGAGCTCGGTCGAAGTGCCGATGCGGGTTTGGTTGGACCATCGGCGGATCCAACAGGTGATCGCCAATCTTCTCACCAATGCCATCAAGTTTACCCAGGCGGGTGGACAAATTCGCCTCCGGGCCTTCGTGGAAAAGAATCAGCTCATCACCGAGGTTTCCGACAACGGGATCGGGATCTCTCCCGAGGGCCTGCCGAAACTCTTTGTCCCCTTCAAGCAGTTGGATATGGGGTTGACCCGAAGAGCCAGGGGAGTCGGATTGGGCTTGAGCATTTCGAAAGCCATCGTCGAGGCCCATCGAGGATCGATCGAGGCCCAGAGTGAATTTGGAAAGGGCAGCACCTTTACTTTCAGGCTTCCCCTTGCGTGATTCGATCTGGAACAAGGCCGTCGGGGGCCGGATCGCGCGGGAAAAAAACTCGGCTTTAGCCATGATCGGTCTTTATTGCGACGGGAAACACGGGAAAAATCAAAACCTCTGTTCCGAATGCGAGGCGCTTTGGCAGTATGCGAAAGCGCGCCTCGAGCAATGCTCTTTCGGTGAAGAGAAACCGACCTGCCGCGCTTGCCCGATCCATTGCTTTCAGGCGGAAGAAAGGCGGAAGATCCGAGAGGTGATGCGCTATTCCGGTCCTCGGATGCTCTTGCCTCACCCGATCCTCGCCCTGCTCCACCTCTTAGACGGCCTGACGCCCAAGCGCTCTCACCTTCGTGACCCTTAAGGGGGAGAATCGGAGACTTATCGGTGAACATGGAATGGCTATGATCGACAAAGGGCCGATATCCTGGTAGGTTGGTTGTGTCTAAAACGCGCAACCA
>DOBT01000038.1 GCA_003503675.1 Cyanobacteria bacterium UBA8530
CGGGATCGCTTCGAGGATGCGCAGGGTTCCCATTCCGTCGGAATTGGCCGTGTACTCGGGGGTTTCGAAGGAAACCGCCACGTGGCTCTGTGCGGCCAAATTATAGATCTCGTCCGGTTGGATCTCCTGGACGATGCGGATCAAGTTGGTGGCGTCGGTGAGGTCGCCGTAGGACATGTGGAAGCGGCTCTCGGGATCGTGGGGGTCCTTGTAGAGATGATCCACGCGGGCGCTATTGAAACTCGAGGAGCGGCGCTTGATTCCGTGGACGTGGTATCCCTTCTCGAGCAACAACTCGGCGAGATAGGCGCCGTCTTGCCCGGTGATGCCGGTGATCANNGGGGGGATTCACATCCCAAAATAGCGTCCTGCCATCGTCTCCCCCTGCTTCAAGAGGATGCGAAGGGACAAGAATTCTTCGTCGCTCAGCTGCTCTTCGTTTTCATCGAGGAAGGCATAGGCCTCCTCCATGGCAGCCAAGAGGGGGATTTGGTTGTCGTGGCCTTTTTGAATTGCTGCAAGAAGGCGCTGATAGGCATTTTGATAAGAAGACATGAGTACTCCTTCAGGTTATGATTATACCATTAGAGATCCCGTATCCCCGGCCTCCTCGTCCTCAAAAGAGAAGAGGGGGAGAATTCGAATTCAGGAGTAGACATGGCCAAGATCCTCAAAGCGGAAAGAATGGACCAGTGCATCGGCTGCATGTTTTGTATGCTGGCTTGTGCGCGGACGATTTATAAGACTTTTTCGGTGGAAAGGAGCGCCCTGCGCATCCGGACCGCGGGCGGATTCCACAGTCAGTTTCTCGCCGACATCTGTCTCGGCTGCCTCGAACCCGCCTGCGCGGCGGTCTGCCCGACCCAGGCGCTCAAAGCGCGACCGGGAGGCGGGGTGAAGCTCGACAAGGAGGTCTGCATCCGCTGCATGAAGTGCCAGGACGCCTGTCCGGTCAAGGTCGTCAAGTTCGATGCGGAGCTTTCCTATCCCATCGTCTGCGCCCAGTGCGGAGCCTGCGCCAAGGCCTGTCCCCATTCCTGCCTGCAGTTCGAGGAAAGGAAATAAAGAATAAAAATGCTCGGAAAAGACTACATCAAGGTCCTGCGCATCGACCTGGACCGGAAGAAGATCACCATCGATCGCCGGAAGGACCTCGTCGAGTACCTCGGTGGAACGGGCGTCGCGGCCAAACTGCTCGATGAGTACGTCGATGCCGGGGCTGACCCCCTCGATCCTCAGCAGCCGGTCGTTTTCGCCATCGGCCCCATGACCACCGCTTTCCCGATTTGTACCAAGGCCGTCGCCGTCTTCCGTTCGCCCTTGACCGGAGATTACGGTGAGTCGCATTCGGGCGGGCGCTTCGCCATGGCCATGCGCTTCGCGGGCTACGACGCCATCGTGATCTCCGGCAAGTCCGAAAAACCCGTCTACCTTTCCATCAGCAACAACAACGTCAACTTCGAGGACGCGGGCTACCTCTGGGGGCTCTCGATCGAGAAGACCGGCGCCATCCTGCGCGAGCGCGAGTCGAAGATAGGAGCCGGCAAGCGCTCCATCTTGAGAATCGGGCAAGCCGGGGAAAACCTCGTTCGCTTCGCC
Organism: Cyanobacteria bacterium UBA8530; assembly: GCA_003503675.1. GTDB lineage: Bacteria > Cyanobacteriota > Sericytochromatia > S15B-MN24 > UBA8530 > UBA8530. The sequence continues at coordinate 1,600 of DOBT01000038.1, forward strand.
GCCCTCAACGTGGACACCTACCGCCACTTCGGAAGACTGGGGTTGGGAGCGGTTTTCGGCTCCAAAAACCTGAAGGCCCTGGTGATCGGCGGCAACCGCAGCTATACCCTGCCCGACATGCCCGCCTACGGCAAGTTGTATCAGGAGATCTACCGAACCATCACCGATTCCCCGGCCATGAAGAAGTACCACGAGTTGGGGACGGCCCAGAACATCATGCCGCTCAACATCGCAAGCGGGCTGCCGACCAGAAATCTGACCTCCACTTCCTTCGAGGATGCCGAAAAGATCAGCGGCGAGGCTTTCGCCGAGGAACTGTTGCTGCGCAAGATCACTTGTTCCGGCTGCCCCGTCGGCTGCATCCACATCGGCCTGCTGCGCGAAGAGTTCGCCGAGGGCTACGAATATAAATATACCGGCGTCGGCTATGACTACGAACTGATTTATTCTTTGGGATCCATGCTCGGGGTAGGGGACAAGAAAAACATTCTGCAGCTCATCGAGAGGGTCGAGGGATACGGGCTCGACGCCATGTCCGCGGGGGTCGCCTTGGCCTGGTTGACGGAAGCGATCTCGACCGGCCTCGTCGAGGAGGGGCCCGAGCTGAAGTTCGGCGATGCGGTTGGTTATTTGCAAGCCCTCGATTTCTTGGCCCAGGGTGAGAAGTGCGAGTTCGCGGTTTATCGGGAGTTGAGCAAGGGCGTGGATCAGGCCGTGAAAACCTTCGGGGGCGGGGATTTCGCCTGTACCCTCGGCAAGAACGAGATGGCCGGCTACCATACCGGGTACGGCTCCATCCTGGGACAAGCCTTCGGTTCCAGGCACTCCCACCTCGACAACGGCGGCTATTCCTTCGACCAGCAGAAAGGCTTCGACCTCGACAATTTGGTCGACGAATTGATCAAGGAAGAGGCCGAGCGAGACATGCTGACCTCTTTGGCGATCTGCCTCTTCGCGAGGAAGATTTACGGCGATCGCCGTCTGGTCGCCCGCTGTCTCGATACCCTGGGCATCGAGAAGACTCCCGATGAACTGGGAGAGATCGGAAAGAAAATCTTTGCTCTCAAGCATACGCTGAAGCAGAAGCTGGGCTTCAAATTGGATGAAGTCAGCATTCCGAAGCGCTTCCTCAGGACGAAAGCCTTGGGGGGGCAGCTGGACTCCGAGCAGTTGGAAAAGCTGACGAAAGTGTATCGGGAGAAGTTGAGGGAGATAGTAGGGGAGAGGGGGAGACACTAAGGGACTGCGGCGAAATTAC
>DOBT01000115.1 GCA_003503675.1 Cyanobacteria bacterium UBA8530
ATGTTGCCGGTGCCGACCGTGGCCGCCAGGGCCGTGGTCAAGGCCCCGAAGGGACTGATATCCCCCTGATCCTTATTCTCCCGGGTGATGGACAGCTTGATGCCCAGCCCGGTGTAGCGCTGGATGAAGCGCAGGCGGAAAGTCAGGAAAAGGTGGGTCCCGATCAGCAGGATCAGCATGGCTGGGCCCCAGAGGTAGCCGTTGAGCCAGGAAAGGAAAGAGTTCATTTCGTTGAGGAAAGGGGGCATCGTCGCTCCTTGAGTTTATCAGGCGTTCTCAGCCAACATGATGGAGCGAAAGGGCCTATAAGTCTATGCCGTGAGNNCGCGGGCGACGGAATCCTGCGGGTGCGCCGCGAGTCCAAGGGAAGGGGCGGGAAAACCGTCACGGTCGTCGCCGGCTGCCTTCTCGAAGAGGACGGATTGAAAGAGTTGCTGTCGGATCTGAAACGCCGGGTAGGCTCCGGCGGGACCATCAAGGAGGGCAACATCGAGATCCAGGGGGATTTCGCCGAGGCGGTCCTCAAAGAACTCGAGAAAAAGGGCTTCAAAGTTAAACGTTCGGGCGGCTAAAAATATTTATCCCTTGATCAGAACTCTGCCCCAGCAGGGCGGCAAAGATATTTTCGCCTGATCGTTCTTGACGAGGAAGCTTTCTCCGTTGAGCGGGTCATATAGCTTTTCGGCTCCGAAGGCGGGCAGGGTGATCGATTTCGAAAGAGCGGAGGAGTNNAGTTGACGGCGGCGATCGCCCAGTCCTCCCCCTTCTGCCTCTTGAAGGCCAGTTGCTCGGAAGAAACCAGAATCTGCTCGTAGTTTCCCCCTCTCAGGGCGGGGACTTCCTTGCGAACGGCGATCAGGCGGGCGAGCGCCTTTTCCAATTCCGGGCAAGAAGGGTTCTCCGGTCTTCCCGCCAGGAAGGGTCTCAAGATGTCCTGCTCCCCGTCCTGCAGGCTGCCGGTCACTCCCCATTCGCTGCCGTAGTAGATCGAAGGGATGCCCGGCATGGTGAAAAGGAGGAAGTGCAGGGGCACGAGGTGCTCAAATTTTTTCAGGCTGCTCGCGATCCGGTCCACGTCGTGGTTGTCCGCGAAGGAGTAGAGGGACAGATTCTCGTAGATCCCCTTTTTGCCGAACTGGCGCTGCAGGGAATGGGCGATCTCGAAGTAGTTGGCGTCGTTGTGGGAGGAGAAGAGGCCCTTGTAGCACTCGTAGTTGGTGGTGGCGTCCAGGGTCTCCGCGTTCGCGATGCGGGAATAGTCCCCGAAGACCACTTCCCCCATCAGCCAGAAATCAGGGCGATTCTTTCGGCAAAAAGAAGCCAGTTCGCGCAAGAAGGAAGGGTCGACGCTGTCGGCCGCGTCCAGGCGCAAGCCGTCGATCCCGAACTCCGTGATCCAGAAAAGAACCGCCTGCAGGAGATGCTCCCTGACCAAGGGGTTCGAGAGGTTCAGTTTGACGAGGTCGTAGGCGCCGTTCCAGGCATCGTAGGTGAAGGGGTCCCCGTAAGGGCTTCGATGTCCGAAGTCCACCCCGGAGAACCAGTTGCAGTAGGCGGAGCCCGGTCCCTTTTCCTGCAAGTCCCGGAAGGCCCAGAAGTCACGGCCGACGTGGTGGAAGACCCCGTCGAGCACCACTCGGATTCCTTCTTTGTGCAGGTCTTCGACCAGCTTTTTCAGGAGGGCGTTGTCCCCGAGCCTTCGGTCGACCTTGAAGAGGTCCGCGGTGTCGTAGCCGTGCCGGGAGGACTCGAAGAGGGGCCCGAGGTAAAGGGCGTCGATGCCGAGTTCCCGCCAGTGCCCCAGCCAATCGTAAATTCCGGAGAGCCTGGCAACGGGCGAAGAGGCGAAATCGTTTTCCTTCGGCGCGCCGAACATCCCCAGCGGATAGACATGGTAGAAAACCGCATCAGAGGCCCAAGACATTTTTTTGCTCCTTTCCGAGCGATCGCCTTTTTCATTATGGAGCACGCGGCCCGTCCGTCAAGGGCCCGCGGCGATCAGGGGATCGTCGGGGAGGGAAAATCCCTTTGTTCGATCGCCCCTTTCTTCGTGGAAACCTTTCGCTAGCATGGCTTTCAAAAGGAGGAAAGCATGAAAAAGCTCGCTTCCCTGGTTTTCCTGGTCTTCCTCGCTTCCTGTGCGAACCCCGCCTTCCTGTCCGTCCTGTCGGCCCCTCCCATTTCCGCGGACCAGGCCTACAGCATCCTCAGGAGCGATCCGGAGGTCCTGGTCATCGACGTCCGCAGTCAAGCGGAATTCCGGAGAGGCCATCTCGAGGGGGCGATTCTCGTTCCCCACAACGAAATCCCCGCCCTGGCCGAGGAACTGCTTCCCTTCAAGGATCGAAAAGTCCTCCTCTACTGCAGAAGCGGCATGAGGAGCAGGATGGCCGCCAAGCATCTCGAAGACCTGGGCTTCAGCAACGTCAAGGAACTCGCCGGTGGTCTGGCTTCCTGGCGCTACGGAACGGTCAAGGACTAGGCTTTTCTAATTGTCTTTTATTTCGATTCCGAGGGGGCAATGGTCGGAGCCCATCACCTCGGGGAGGTGGAAGGCGGAAGAGATCCTCTCCTTGAGGTTCTCGCTGGCGAAGAAGTAGTCGATTCGCCAGCCGACATTGCGAGCTCTCGCCCGGGTCTTTTGATCCCACCAGGTGTAGTGGTCGCCCTCTCCGTGGAAGGAACGGAAGGTGTCGAAGAAACCATCCGCCAGAAAACCGTCGATCCAGGCTCTTTCCTGCGGCAAGAAGCCGGAGAACTTCTCGTTTTCCTTCGGTCGGGCCAGATCGATCGCCTGGTGGGCGGTGTTCAGGTCACCGCAGACGACGACCTTTTTTCCGAGGTCGAGCAACCGCTTCGTTTGTTCCCTGAAGGCTTGGTAGAAGCCCAACTTGTAGGCCAGTCTTTCCGGAGAGGCCTTTCCGTTGGGAAAGTAGACGTTGAGGAGGAGGAAGTCCTCGTAATCCGCCAGGACGACCCTCCCCTCGCTTTCGTAGCCGGCCATTCCGAGGGATTCCGCGACGAGATTCGGCTTGATTTTCGAGTACAGGCCGACCCCGCTATAGCCCTTCCGCTCTCCGGAAACGAAAAAGGAGTGATAGCCCGGAATTTCCTTGAGTTCGAGGGGAAGTTGGTTTTCTTGGGCCTTGGTTTCCTGGAGGCAGAGGATATCGGGGGCTTCGAGCGAGAGCCAATCGAGGAAGCCTTTCTTGTGGGCCGCCCGCAGGCCGTTGACGTTCCAGGAAAGGACCTTCAATTTTGCCAGGGAGGCAGGATGCGCTGTAGCTCGTCCCGAAGGGTCTCGATTTGGATCGGCTTGGCCAGGTAGCCGTTCATGCCGGCGGCGAGGCAGTCTTCCTTGTCTCCGGTCATGGCATGGGCCGTCATGGCCACGATGGGGATGCGGAGTCCCTTTTCGCGAACGAGCTTGGTCGCTTCCAGGCCGTCCATCACGGGCATCTGAACGTCCATGAGGACGAGGTCGAAGGGACCCATTTCGAGGGCCTCCAAGGCTTCTTGGCCATTATTGGCCAGGACCACGGAATGGCCTTGCTTTTCGAGCATCCGGGTGGCGATTTTCTGGTTCAGGCGGTTGTCCTCGGCCAGGAGAACGCGAAGCGGCCGGGTTTCCAGGAAAGATGAAGGCTTCGGGACATCCGGTTCCTGGTCGAAGCGGAGGATTTCTGCGGTTCGGAATTCGAGCTTCTGGGCGTCGATCTTGGAGAGGTCGAGGATGTCGTTGATGAGCGAAAGCAGGGAATAGGCCGACGCCTTCGAGACCTCGAGGTATTCTTTCTGTTCGACGGTGAGGTTGGGGGCCAGGATCAAGTCCGACATCCCGATGATGCCGTTCATGGTGGTCAGGATCTCGAAGCTCATTTCGGCCAGGAAATCGCTCTTGGCGCGAGTAGCGGACTCGGCGGCCTCCTTGGCCCGGATCAGGTCCTCTTCGGCTTTTTTGAACTCCGTGATGTCCCGGATGACGAAGATGGCGTCCCCCCGCCTTCCCCTGGTGATGACGGCTTCGAAGTCGCACAACGTTCCCAAGAGGTTGAACAGCTTGAAGTGGAAGGACTGCGGCTTCCCGGTGCTCATGCCGTTGTCCAGCGCGGAAGAGAAAAGTTGCTTTACCTCGGGAGGGAAACGGTCGAGCACCTCGGCGACGGGTTTGCCGAGGAAATCCTCGGGAGGAAGGGCCAGGCTCGCAAGAACGTTCGCATGGAGATCGACGATGATTCCGTCGGCATCCAAAAAGAAGACCAGATCCGGCAGTACTCCGAGGAGCTCGTGCGACTTCGCTTGGGCGAGTTGGAGCTTCGCCTCCGTCTCGGCCAGCCGGACGGCCAGAAGCTCTTCTTTATCCGAAGCAGTTTTGAATTCTTCCATTTCCCCATTTTGACACAATCCGAGCCAGGATGCCAGGGATGCTTTCGCTCTCAGCGCATGGTCCAGGGCATCATCTTTTTCAGGAAGGCCAGGGAGAGCCGGTAGGGTGGGTATTTCAACTTCAGGTCGAAGGCCTGGGTATTCCTCAATACCCCCTTTCGATGCGAGAAGGTGTCGAAGGAGGCTCGGCCGTGGTAGCTTCCCATTCCGCTCGCCCCCACCCCCCCGAAGGGCAAGTCGTTGGTCGAGATGTGAATGACGGTGTCGTTGAGGCAGACCCCCCCCGAAGAGGTTTCGCGCAGGATTCTCTGCTGCTTCTCCTTGTCCCCGGAGAAGAAGTAGAGGGCCAGGGGCTTCGGCCGCCCGTTGACGAAGGCGATCGCGTCGGACAGCTTTTCGTATTCCAGAACGGGCAAAAGGGGACCAAAGATTTCCTCGGACATGATCGGGCTGTCGGGCGAGACCCCGTGGAGGAGGGTCGGCTCGAAGTATTTTTCCGACTTGACCCGGTGGCCGCCGGAAAAGACCTCGGCATCCGCGAGCAGGCCTTCGAGTCGATCGAAGTGGCGCTCGTCGATGATCCTTCCGTAGAAAGGGCTCTCGATGGGGTCGGCCCCGAAAAAATCCTGGATGGTGGCTTTCAGGAAATCGAGCAACTCTCGCTTGGCGTTTTTTTGGACCAGCAGGTAATCGGGGGCGACGCAGGTTTGGCCGGCGTTCAGGAATTTTCCCCAGGCGATGCGGCGGGCGGCGATCGCAAGGTCGGCATCCTCTTCCACGATGCAGGGGCTCTTGCCGCCGAGTTCCAGGGTCACGGGAGTGAGGTGGCGGGCCGCGGCCTTCATCACCACTTTCCCGACGGCCTCTCCCCCCGTAAAGAAGATGTGGTCGAACTTCTGGTCCAAAAGGGTGGTCGAGGTCTCCACGCCCCCTTCGAAGACGGCGAGGTATTCCTCGGGAAAGGCGGAACGAAGGATTTCGGAGATCGCCGAAGAGACGTTTCCCGCCAGCTCCGAGGGTTTCAGGACGGCGCAGTTGCCCGCGGCCAGGGCTCCGATCAGGGGACTGACGAGCAGTTGGAAGGGATAGTTCCAGGGAGCCAGGATCAGCACCACCCCCAGCGGTTCGGAAACCACGAAAGAGCGGGCCCCGAAGTAAATCAGGGGCGTCTTGACCTTTTTCGGTCGAGCATACTGCTCGAGGTATCGGACCATGTGGTCGATCTCGCCGAGGGAAAGCCCGATTTCGCTGAGATAGCCCTCGATTTCCGATTTGCCCAGGTCTTTCCCGAGAGCGGCCAAAAGCTTCTTCTCATTGCCCTCGATGGCGGCCTTCAGTTTGAGAAGCTGTTCGATCCGGAAGTCCACGCTCCTGGTCTTGCCGATAGCGAAGAACCGCCTTTGCTTCTCGACGATCTCGACGATCTCTTTCTTTTCGAGTTCAATCGCTTCTTTCATCTTTCACCTCGCTGAAATTTCTTCCTATCTTAACCCATTCTTTTCTTTTTCTTAAGTATCCCTGCGCAAGGAAGGCCGAGGAAAGGGGATAACACCTTGGATTCCCTCGCATGAAAACATCGGAGGTCCTCGATGAAGTCATCAAAAACCCTCGCGATATCGGCGCTTCTTCTTTCCTTTCTATTTACGGGCTGCGGAAGCCTCGCTCCGAGCGCCAACCTGCGGGCGGGCGGCTCCGATTCGGCCCTTCAGGCGGAGAGCCTTTCCAGCCCCGACAAGGCCGAACTCCTGGCGAACGTCAACGACAACGCCGAAACCTTCAGCGAAGGGGTGAAAGAGCCCCAGATCGCTTCTTCTGGCAGCCGCGGAAACATCATTTACCGGGCCCTCGCCGGGAGCAAGATCCTTCGCTCGATGGGCTATGCGATCACCGCCATTCCCGTCCAGATCAAGTTCAACAAGCCCGGCAAGAAGCTGACTTCCGATCCCGAACCCCGGATGGGCAGCCAGGAAGTCGATGCCCTCCTGGCTTCCCTGCAACCCGGTGACGTCATCCAGTGCGGCAACAACGGCTCCTTCGTCCATGCCATCTTCTACCTGGGCTCGGACGAGATCGTCCACGCCCTCGCCCAACCCGGCAATGGCAAGAAAATGATCGGGGTCCTCGAAGAGAAGCTTTCCGGCTACTTCGCCCGCGTCGATCGCGACAAGGTCGTCGTCCTTCGCCCCCGCTGGACTCTCGAGAAACTGGCCGACGCCCTCGCCTATGCCAAGGCCCAGGTCGGCAAGGACTACGACACCCTCTTCCTTTCCGATTCCGACGACCGCTTCTTTTGCACCGAGCTGGTTTATTCCGCCCTGAAGCATTCGGGAGTCTCGAAGGTCGCCCCCCACATCACCAAGCGTCATTGGTCCCTGATCACCAACGAGGACTTCCGCAACTGCCCCGACCTCGACGTCGTCTACCGCTTCCGCCACGAATAAAAAAGTTCAAGGCCAGACACCGGAATAAAGCCGGTGTCTTTTTTTGCGTTGAAATTGAAAATTCTATGATATTTTAGCGACTTATTGTTTTTAATTCAATAAGTCCTTTCGAGCGGTCCCTTTGTTAAAGATAGATTTTTTTTCAGCAAGCTCGAGGGGGATCTTTCCGATAAGTAAAAAATAGGTTAAGATAGGGTTACCTTGAGGGATGAAAAAAAGAAAGGGATGCGATGATGCGCTCGAATTCTGGAATGACCGTCCTCGTGTTGGGTAGCCTTCTCATGGGGCTCGCTGGTTGCGCCGAGCCCGTCCAACTTTCCACTTCGCTTACTCAAAAGCAGGCTTCACTGCGCGCTCTCGCCGCCCCCGCCGACTTCTACAATGCGGCTAAGGGCAAAGTCGGGAAGGACCTTCTCGCCGCACTGGTCGGGATCGTCAAGAACCACAAGGACCTCGGCTACAATGGGGCCCGCAACGTGATGTTCGGCTCCCTCGACGACTACCAGAACAACGATCAGATCGAGTGCGTCTACACCGGCCGCGTGGCTCCCCATGTCAACAACACCGGCTCCGCCTCGTCCGCCAAATTCAACACCGAGCACTCCTGGCCCCAGTCCCTGGGTGCCGTAGGGCCCGCCAAGGCCGATCTACACCACCTCTTCCCCACCGACATCGACACCAACGGGGCCCGCAGCTCCTACCCCTTCGGCGAAGTGAAGTCCGTGACACAGTCCTTCCCCCAGTTCGAGGTCGACGAGGGAACCAGCGCGCTCGGCAACGACGCCCAGGGCAACAAGGTCTTCGAGCCCCGGAGCGTCCACAAGGGCAACCTCGCCCGCGCCATCCTGTACTTCTACACCTGCTACGGCGCCAACGGCCCGGCCAACCTGAAGAACTTCCACATCGAGCGGAACGTGTTGATGACCTGGAACAAGCTGGATCCCGTCGACGATGCCGAAAGAACCCGCAACGACCGCGTTTACGATGCCCAGGGCAACCGCAACCCCTACGTCGATCACCCCGAGTTCTTCGACGCCATCGGAGACTTCCCGGTTCGATAACAACGAGTAATACCAATATCACCGCCAAGAAGGAGCCCTCTGTTTTCAGGGGCTCCTTTTTGGCTCGTCCTCCGCTAATGTGGTAATGTTAGGGAAAATCGCTTTTGTATCGTTTGAGGAGGCCTTCGCTTTGACTCGTTCCAAAAATTTCCTTTTTCTCGCCCTGACCCTCGCTTTGGTTTCCTGCAAGACTCCCGTCGCTTCTCTTTCCGTAACATCCACCCCTCTCAAGGTCGGAGCCCTGCTTTCCCTAACCGGGAGCTGGTCCAACCTTGGTAAGACCAGTAAAGCCGCCCTCGAGATCGGAAAAGAGGCGATCGAACGGGAAGCGGGCGCTCCGAAAATCAGCTTGCTCATCAGGGACACCAAATTATCGCCCGAGCTCGCTCTCGAAGAGTTGAAGGGCCTGGACGCACAGGGCGTGAAGATCGTGGTGGGGCCTCAGTCCAGCGCCGAACTCAAGGCGCTCAAGCCCTATGCCGACTCCCACGGCATCCTCCTGGTCAGTCAAAGCAGCACCGCCGGTTCTTTGGCCCTTCCCAACGACAACGTCCTGCGCTTCTGCCCCTCGGACGCTCCGGAAAGCGAGGCCAATGCCGTCCTCATGAAGGCCGACGGACTCACGGCGGTCGTTCCGGTCTGGAGAGCGGACGAGGGTAACGATAGCTTGCAGGCCGTTCACAAGGCGGCTCTCGAGCGCCAGGGGATCACGATGCTGAACGGCGTCCGCTATTCCGCCGAAGCCCACGACTTCTCGGCCGACGTTTCTTCCCTTTCCGCCGCGGTGCAGGCAGCCAAGGCGACCTACGGCAACTCCGTGGGGATCTACTGCGCGAGCTTCGACGAGGCGGCGAGTCTTTTCGACAAGGCAAGCGACGACGTCGTCCTCAAGAGCGTGACCTGGTATGGCAGCAACGGTTTCGCCAAGAGCGACGCCCTCCCCGCTAATGCCAAGGCGGCGGATTTCGCCGTAAAGGTCGGCTTCACCGCCCCCATCTTCGGACTCGACGAGGCCCTCAAGGGCCGCTGGCAGCCCCTGTCCGATCAGATCGTTCAGAGCACCGGCATCGTTCCCGATGCCTTCGCCCTCGCCTCCTACGACGCCATCCAGGTGGCGGCCGGGGCTTATCGGGTAGTCGGAAATGGTGCTTTCGCCCAGTGGAAGAGCGCCTTCCTCGAGAAAGCCCAGAGCCATTCCGGAGTGACCGGGTCCACCGCCTTGAACGATGCGGGCGATCGCCAGGTCAACGCCTTCGACTTCTGGGCCGTGCGCCTGGACAACGGAACCTACCGCTGGGTCCCCGCCGGCAGCTTCCAAGGCGGCGTCCTGAAGCGCTGAGGTGAAGGGTTTTCTATCTAGCCCAAAAAGCCCCCTGGTTTCAGGGGGCTTTTTTCGATTCATCCCGTCGACAGGTCGAACTCCGAGAGGGCCCGGTTTTTTGTTCGCAGCAGCCACCAGCCCGTTCCTTGCGTCGTCAACAGGGAAACCAGGACGAGGATGGCATAGAAATCTTTGTTGATCAGTTGGGCGTCCAGTGCGACCGTGGCCAGCGCGATCCCCAGGCTGCCCCGGGCATTCAGGGCTATGGCCAGGTGCAGGCTCAGGAAAGCCTTCTGGCCCGCGAGGAGGCCCCCCAGGTAGGTGGCCGAAATCTTGACCAAACAGGCCAGGGTCAGGAAGAAAAGGAAGCCCTGGAAGGGAAAGCCCCGTCCGAGATCGAGCTTCAGCCCCACGCTCGCGAAGAAAACCGGGATGAAGAGGGCGAAGGAAAGGAAGGCGATCTGCTTCATGGTTTCGGGCTTGACGGTTTCGGACCTCGCGGCGATCCTGCCGGCCAGGAAGGCCCCGAAAATGGGGTTCACTCCGAGGGCATAGCCCATCAGCACCACGGCGAAAAAGAGCAGGAAAGGCGGAATCCCGTCGGCGGCGGTCTTGAAGGGGTTCCAGGAAGAACGAATGAAGGCGTCGAAAAAACGATGGCCGAAGAGCAGGCAGAGGGCAAAAAAGCCGGCCGTCGCGATTACCCCCGAAAGCAGGTTGAGAGGACTGGCGGAAAGCCCATCGCTAAGGCCGATCGTGAGCGAGAGCAGCGCCCACAAGAGGGCGTCCGCGATCATGGCGACCGAAAGGGCGACGTGGGCGAAAGGGGTGTCGCTCAGCCCCAAGTCGAAGAAGATCTTGCTGATGACCGGGATCGAGGTGACGGCGAGCCCCATCCCCAGGACGAGTCCGAACAGCAGGGGATTGCCCCTCGCGCCCCAATAGGAGGAGAAATCGAGGGTGCGGCTCAGGAGTAGACCCGCCCCCAGGGGAATCAGCAGGCCGGTCGAGGTCAGCCAGAAAATGCTCTTCCAGCCGGAGCGCCCTCCCCCCCGATTGGTTTCCATTCCCGCGCAGAACATCAGGAGCAGCAGGCCCAACCAGCAGAAGAAGCCCAGGCTCTGTTGGTGCGCCTCGGAAGCGAAAAACAGCTCTCGAAAGGCTTGGGGAAAGAGGCCGCCGAGCAGGGCGAGACAAACCCCGCCCAGGATTTCTCCGATGACCCGGGGTTGATGCAGCTTCTGCATGATCCCCCCCATGACCTGGGAAGCAATCAGCAGGGCGAGCAGGGCGCCGAGCAGGCGGATCGATTCCGCTTCCGGTAGATTCAAGGCTTCCTCCCCTTCGAAAAGCATTCAAGTATAGCATTCGAAACGAATGATTCCAGGTACGGCCAATCGGTGTTATGCTTTGAGGCATGAGGATCCTTTTCGTTCGTCCCAACATGAGCGCCGGCCGGTCTTCCGATGCCATGGAGCCACTGGCTTTCGCCATTCTGGCCGGATTGACCCCGAGCGAAATCGAGAGGAAATTCCTCGACGAGCGCCTGGAAATCATTCCCCTGGACGAAAAAGCCGATCTCTTGGCCTTATCGGTCGAGACCTTCACCGCCCGGCGCGCCTACCAGATCGCGGATGCCTACCGGGAGCGAGGGATCCCCGTCGTGATGGGCGGCTTCCACCCCACCTTCCTCCCCGAGGAAGCCCTGGAGCATGCCGACGCCGTGGTGATCGGCGACGCCGAAGAAGTCTGGCCCAGGCTCCTCGAAGACCTTCGCCTGGGCGAACTGAAAAAAACCTATCGAAGCGAGAAAGCCTCTCCTCTGGATGGAATCATTTTCGATCGCTCAATTTTCCAGGGAAAGAAATACGTCCCGATCTCCCCGGTCCAGTTCGGTCGGGGCTGCAAGTTCGCCTGCGATTTCTGCTCGATCAACGCTTTCTACGGCAGCACCTTGCGCCAAAGGCCCGTCAAGGAAGTGATCGAGGAGATCCGGTCCCTGAAGACCCGCAACATCTTTTTCGTCGACGACAACCTCTTCGTCGACGAAGCCAAGACCAGGGAACTGCTCGAGAGCTTGATCCCCTTGAAGGTCCGCTGGGGTTGCCAGATTTCGATGGACGTCGCTTCCAACCCGGCATTGCTCGATCTGATGAAGCAAAGCGGTTGCATGGTCGCCCAGACCGGTTTCGAGTCCCTGAACAAGGACAACCTGGGAGCGATGGGGAAAAAGGCCAACTTGAAGCATTTCGACGAGGGGGGCTACCTCGCCGCCATCGAGGCCCTTCGAAAGCGCGGAATCATGATCTACGGCACCTTCGTCCTGGGCTACGACTACGACACCCCGGAGTCCTTCCTTCCCACCGTCGCCTTCGCCCGGAAGAACAAATTTTTCCTCGCCAACTTCAACCCGCTCATGACGATGCCCGGAACCCGCCTCTTCAAGCGCCTGAAAGAGGAAGGGCGGCTCATCCATGAGCAGTGGTGGCTGGCTCCGGATTACCGCTACGGCCAGGCCATGTTCCAGCCCGGGGGGATGACGCCCGAGCAATTGACCGCTGGTTGCTTCCTGGCCCGGCGGCGCTTCAACGCTTTTTCATCCCTCCTCGCTCGATTCTTCTCTTCCGCGAACCTGCGCCAATCCTTCCTCTTCTTCTTGGCCAACCTGATCTCGCGGCGGGAGATCCTCGGCAAGCAGGGGCATCGACTCGGGGAAAATTGAATTTCTCCTTTAGCAAGGGAACTGTTTTTTTTCGCGATAAAAGAGGATGAGAGAAATCGAAAAATGAAGGTCACGCTGATCAAACCCAACATCGGTCGCCTGGAGCACAGCCTCTACGTCGACGAAGGCCGCATGGAGCCTTTGCAAATGGGGGTACTGGCGGCGTTGACCCCTCCCGAAGTCGAGGTGGTCCTTTACGACGATCGCATCGAGACCATTCCCTTCGACGAACCCACCGACCTCGTCGCCATTACCGTCGAGACCTTCACGGCCCGCAGGGCTTACGAGATCGCCGCCGAATTCCGTCAAAGAGGGGTCCCCGTCGTCATGGGGGGGATGCATCCCTCGCTCCTCCCCGAGGAAGTGGTTTCCTTCGCCGACTCCGTCTGCATCGGCGATGCCGAGTTCATCTGGAAGGACCTGATCGAGGATGCCAAGGTCGACCGCCTGAAACCCTTCTACCGCTCCAGGCCGGGAATCCCCCAGCCGGGGCTCTCCACCCGGCGCGACCTCTTCAAGGGCAAGGGCTATCTGCCCATCTCCCTGCTCCAGTCCAGCCGTGGCTGCCCCCATGCCTGCCATTACTGCGCCACGGGTGCCTTCTTCAAGCAAAACCACTACCGCCGCGATTCGAACGAGATCCTCAGGGAGATCGAGGAGCAAAACCTGAAGTTCATCTTCTTCGTGGACGACAACATCATCGCCGACGTGGAGAGAGCGAAGGATTTTTTCAGGAAGCTGATTCCCTACAAGGTGAAATGGGTCAGCCAGGCGACCATTTCCCTGACCCGCGATCGCGAACTCATGGAAATCATGGTCAAAAGCGGCTGCCTCGGCTTCGTGATCGGCTTCGAGTCCATCGATCCCGAAAACCTGCAGTCCATGAACAAGTCCATCAATATCGGAAAGTCGGGCGCCTACAGCGAAGAGCTGAGGATCCTGAGGGAATACGGCCTGCAAACCTGGGCCGCCTTCACCATCGGGCACGACCACGACACCAAGTACACCGGCGAACGCATCCTGGAATTTTGCATCGACAACAAGTTCGCCTTCGCCGCCTTCAACGTGTTGGTGCCCTACCCCAACACCCCGCTCTACGAGAAACTGAAAAAAGAAGGTCGGTTGCTCTTCGACGAGAAGTGGTGGCTGCATCCCGAGTACCGCTTCAACCACGCCGCCTTCGTCCCCAAGGGCATGACTCCCGACGAACTCACGGAATCGGGTTTCAGGGCCCGCGCCGGTTTCAACAGCTATTCCTCGATCTTCAAAAGGGCCCTCGATCTGAAAACCAACATGCGCTCGTTTACCCGATTCGGGATCTATCTTTCCTATAACCTCTTGATCCGCAAAGAGGTCTTCAAGAAGCAGGGAATGTACTTCGGTTTGTCGAAACAGANNCGCCCCCCCTTTCCTAGCATCGGAGGCAGAACATGGACTTCTCCATCCGTAATGCCGCCAAATCCGGCCTCAACAAGGCCAAGAAAACAGCATCGAGCGAGGAAGGCGTCGAGAAGGCAGCCGAGAACGCCGTTCACTTCGCCCAGGATTCCCTCGAATGGGCCAAAAACAATTTGCGGATGCCGCCCGTGAAGACCGAGGTGACGAGGGATCCCCCCGATGCCGGCCTTTCATCGAAAACCCCGACTTCTCCTTTCGACGCGAAAACCCAGGCGGCCCTCACGGCTCTGTCCAATCAAGCGTTGGCCCCCGGCATCGACAAACAGGAATTGCTTTCCGAAATAACGAGCGAGTTGGAGGACCCTTCCCGCATCGCCCAGAAGAAAGCCAACACCTGCGGGGCCACCGCGGCCCAGATCCTGCTCGCTCGCCGGGCTCCCGCAGAATACGTCCGCCTGATTTCCGGCCTGGCCTCTCCCGAGGGCAAGGTTTCCATGAAAAGCGGAGAAAGCCTCGCCCGCAAGGAAGACTGGGAGGCCGAGGACGGGGGAAGGACGCTCCCCTCCAGGCTTTTGCAGCCCGCCTTCATGGAAGTCGCCAACGGCAAGCTCTTCGCCTACGACAACCGCCACGACATCAACCTGGGACTCGGCGCCTTTCCCGGGGTGATGCCCGGCGGCCTGGCCCACCTCCTTCAACAACTGGACGGAAAAGAAAGAAAAGTACTTCTTCCCTTGCTCGGGAAATCGGAGGAAGCCTGGTCGAAGATCCAGCAAGCCGTCGAAAAAAAAGAAAGATTGGAAGTTCCGGTGGCCCTCAGCTACCAGGACAAGGCCCCGATCGCCCCGGCCCACTGGATGCTCGTCACGGGAGTGAAGGATGGTTTCGTCCATCTGATCAATCCTCGTGGCTGGGAAGAGAAGATGACGGTGGAAGAGTTCAGGAAAAATCTCCTGGCGGCCGTGATCGAGGAGTAGAGCGATAAACGATGGCATTTTCCCGCCTGCGCGGGAATGACGGTCGGTGCTTAGCCCATCGGGTCATTGCTGAAGGGCTTCAATCCACTCGTTTACGCGGGCCGAAATCCGAGAGAACGACCCCGGCGGCGGCGCCGAGCACGGAAAACGGCAGGTACAGGAGTCTCGCTTCGAGATTTCCTTTTTTTCATAGTTATCGGGGCTCCTCGTCTTTTTTCAGGGTGACGTGGACGGTGTTGCCGGGCTGTTTTCCGATGGCGCCCCGGATTTTCTTGGTCAGTCCGATGAAATGGCAGGGGTGTCCCATCGTTACGAGCGAGCCCCGATATCCGTAGCCATCGAAGGTGGCGAAGACTTTCACTGAATGCCGCGTCCATCCCCTCGTGCTTCAGGATCACCGCGTCGAATTCGAAGGTTTTCGACATCTTATTTCTTCCTGCCGGAATGAAAGAGGAAGACGCAAATCAAGAGGACCATGAGCAGGGCCAATAGTTCTCCGGGTAGGCCGGATATCAGGGGGTTGTTCGATTTCGGAATCACCTTGAGGGCCACCAGGCCGGCCAGCAAAATCCCGGCCAGGCCTTCCCCCGCCACCAGGCCCGAGGCCGCCAGCACGGCCGGGTTCTTATCATCATTGTCTTCTTTTTTGTTCAGGAGGTCGGAGAGGGCGCGGGTGCAGCCGCCGATGAAGATGGGCACCATGGAGGCGAGAGGGAGGTAGACCCCGATGGCGAAGGCCAGGCCGGAAATGCCGCAGAGCATGGCCGAGGCCGAGATCCCCCCGCCCATCAGGACCAGGTTCCAGGGAAGGGATCCCGAGAGCACCCCTTCGATGATGGTCTTCATCAGGGTGGCCTGGGGAGCGGGCAATTCCTTGCTTCCGAAGGTGTAGGCGCTACCGAGCAGGAGGACGGTGGCGGCGATCGCCCAGCAGGCGAAGGAAGCCCCTATCAGTTGTCCGAACTGCTGCTTGTAGGGGGTCGCCCCCACCAGGTATCCGGTTTTTAGATCTTGGGAGATGTCGCCCGCCTTGGAGGCGGCGATGCAGACGATGGTCCCGACGGTCAGAACGGCCGCCCGGGCGCTCGGATCCTTCCAGCCGAGGGCGGCGAAGATCGAGGCCACCCCGAGAAGGGTGACCAGGGCCATGCCCGAGGTGGGGTTGGAGGAAACCCCCACGATGCCGACGATACGGGCGGATACCGCCACGAAGAGGATGCCGAAGAAGGCGACGCCGAAGGCGCAGATCAAGCGAGGCAAGAGCCCCATCCCGCCCGAGAAGACGCCGGGGACGAAGCCGGCGATCGCCACCACCGAAAGGATCCCCCCCACCACGAAGCCGAAGGGCAGATCCCGATCCGTCTCCGCGGGGACGGACAGGTTGTTTTTCTTTTTTTTCAGGCCTTTCAGGACGGCGAGGAAGGCCTCGGCCATGGCGGGCAGGGAGCGCAGGACGGTGACGATTCCCGCCAGGGCGACCGCTCCCGCTCCGATGTAGCGCACGTAGCGCGACCAGATCTCCCCGGGGTCCATGGCTGAAATCAACTTGATCGTTTCGGGGAAGAGGGGGGAAGGAATGGGGGCCCCGAACTGGGCGATGAGGGGGATGAGGATGAAAGAGGAAAGGACCGAGCCCGAGACGACGATGGCGGATTGGCGGTAGCCGAGGATGAAGCCGACCGCGATCAGGGCGGGAGCGATTTCCAGGGCGATGGCGGCCTTGGGAAGAAAGGAGAAGGTATAGCCGATCTCGGAGGGGAAGAGGAAAAACAGGGCGATGGAAAGTTTGATGAAGGCTCCCACGGCCATGCCCCAGAAGATCTTTTCGCTGCCCTTGGAGTTGGCGGCGGTGGCCTCGAGCACCTGGGCGCAGGCGGTCCCTTCGGGGTAGGGCAACTCGTCGCTCGACTCGATGATGAGCAGGCGGCGCAGGGGGATCATGGCCGAGAGGCCCAGCACCCCGCCCAGGAAACAAAGCGCGACGACTTGCCAGTAGGGGGGAGTGATTCCCCAGAGGAAGAGGGCGGGGATGGTGAAGATGGTCCCGGCCGCCAAAGAGGTCGAGGCCGAGCCGATGGTCTGGGAGAGATTGGCCTCCAAAATCGTTCCCTTGGCCCGGAAGAGCTTGAAGAGGGCCACCGTCATGACGGCGGCCGGGATGCTCGCCGAGACGGTCATGCCGACCCGCAATCCCAGATAGGCGTTGGCGGCCCCGAAGATCACACCGAGGACGATTCCCGTCAACACGGCCTTGAAGGTGAATTCCGCGATGGCGCCGGCGCGCGTGGGGTTCTGGGTATGAATTGCTTGGTTCATGGTCCTCCTCGGCTCGATCGATTTTTCCTTCTTCGGGTCCTCGTCCATGAAAACATCCGCTTCTGCCCATTTCAAGAGAGAGAGGGATTTCTCCTCCTTCGAGACCCGAGAAATCGTCGAGAACCTATTTTCGTTTGTTTACACAGCAACCACTGGCCGTGATAGATTTTCCCCTAATGGAATCCATCGCCGCGACGTGTGCGCGCACGGGCAGGAAAGGTGGTGCCTATGATCGGGAAATTGGCAGAATTCAAGGAGTTCCAGCTCGTTCCCTATGAGGTCGACGTCAGGGGCTGGAAGGTCTATGACAAGGACAGCCGGGAAGCCGGAACCGTCGACAGCATGATCGTCGATACCAATCGGGAGAAAATCACCCACTTCGGGATCAAGGTGGGGGATCGAGTCCGGATGATCCCCCTCGAGCAGGTCATGATCAACTGGAACGACAAGGAGATCCTTCTCCCCGACGTGACGGCCGATCAACTCGATCGCTACGTCGAATACGAAAAGGGACCGGATCTCGCCGAACGGGAGCGCCAGTACTACGTCACCTTCCTTTCGGAGGGTGAGACGACGGTGTGCGAGAAGATCTGCTTCGAAGATTCCACCGTCAAGGACCTCATGTCGACCGAAATGAACAAGATGGACAATGAGGAGAGGATGGTTTCGATCGAAGGGTCTTTCGGCCACAACGAAGAGGACCGCTGGGAAACCGATGAGGCCATCTTCTTGGGCTACAAGATCTGGGACCATGAGGGGAACGGAATCCGGGTCAACAACGTCTTCGCGGCGTTGGACAAGGAAACCAAGCAAATCAGTCTCTGCAATGAATTCAAGCCGGAGGTGCGGCAAGCCCTCGTTTTCCGCTACGGAACCTATGCCAGGATCGACGGGATATACCGTCCCTTCGCCCTGGAAGACGGCGAGCCGGCAATCGACGTCCTCTTCATCAACGGGAAGCCGATCACCGACTTCATCTGCGGCAAGTAGCGAAAAGAGCCCGGCTCAAAGGCGAGCCGGGCTCTTTCGATCCCTTTTTTATTGCTTGGGGGTCTTGGCGCGCTCTTCGGGCATCATGCTGATGGTCATCTTGGGGGTCACCCGTTTGGTGCGCAGGTCCTTGATGGTGTTGAGGTAGGCATCGACCGTCTGCGTGGGGCGATCCTTCTCGTGGCCGCTCTGGACGAAGCTCTTGGTGTCCTGCTTGCCGATCGAAGTGGCGAACTGGTTGCAGGTCTGCAAGCAGGTCTCCGCGATGGACAGCATCTTCTGATAGGTCGCCTTGTGATCGGCGCAGGGCTCGGTCTCGATGACGCGGCGCAGGTTGAGGACCTTGCTGTACTCGAAGGCGCTGAGGCGCAGCAGATCGTTGAGGTCACCCTTGAAGCAGGAGCCGTAGATCTGGGCGTGCTGGATTTCGACCATCCCGAATTGCTCGAGCTTGGTCCGGGTTTCGGGGGTCTTGGTGGAGCGGATGCAGTTGAGGTAGAGGGAATGGGCATGCCGTTCCATGGCCTTCATGCCGATGATGTTGGCCCAGGTGATGGCGTCGACGTGGTTCTGCAGGGGACCCTGGTTGACGTCCTTGGGGGTGAGTTGCTGCTGGTTGAAGGGACGGCCCTCTATCAGGTGGAAGCGATCCTGGAGGAAGGTGTTGACGCTTTCGCCCAGTTCCTTCTGGAAGTCCTTTTTCAGGCTGTGGAGGTGATCGAGGTGGTCGAAGACGAAGTACTGGAAGAGGGTCTTCACCTGGGTGTTCGGTTCGACCTGAGAGATGTTGCTGTAGTTGTAGATCAAACCCAGTTCACCCGAGTAGAGGCTCTCGATGGGGGTTTCGGTCGGATCGGTCATGGCGAGAAGGACGCAGCGGTTGTGATGGGCCATCATCCCGAGGGTGGCGAAGGTCTCTCTCGATTCCTCTTCCTTGGCGCGGACGAAAAGGTCGAAATAGAGGCTCTCGGCGGCATGGGCCATCGAGAGCACGCTCTGATGGTTGAAACGGGTGATGGGATCCAAATCCTTGTTCTGATAGGATTGAACCTTGTTGAGGGGGAATTCCTTTTCGGTGCGCTGGAAAAGTTGAAGGGTATCCTGGGTCGACGCCATGAAGAGCCTCCTTTTGAGTTAATAAAAGCAATAAACTTATGTTAAGAGTAGCACAAGAAAGATAGCTTGCCAAGGGGAAATTTCGATGTCCGAACCCGCCATTTTTATCGAGAGTCTCGTCAAGCGCTATGGCGAAGTGACCGCCGTGGACCATCTTTCCCTGGAAATCNNCGAACGGAGCCGGCAAGACCACTGCCATCAACGCCATGGTCGGGTTGGTGGCCTTTCAGGGGGGGAAGATCGAGATTTGCGGACACGACGCCGTCTCTGACTACCGTGCCGCTCGCGCCTGCATCGGGTTGTCCCCCCAGGAATTCAACTTCGATCGCTATCTCTCCATCCGGGAGATCCTGACCTACAATGCCGGCTACTTCGGCATCCCCTCCAAGGAGGCGGCGCGGCGTGCCGATGAGCTGTTGGAGCGCTTCGACCTGACCGATAAGGGAAAACAAAGCTACATGCAGCTTTCGGGCGGGATGAAGAGGCGCCTCGGTCTGGCGAGGGCTCTGATCCACCGTCCCAGGGTACTCATCCTCGACGAGCCTTCCGCCGGGATTGACGTCGAGCTGCGCCTCGCTCTCTGGGAAGAGCTGAGGGAGCTGAACCGCCAGGGACTCACCATCTTCCTGACCACCCACTACATCGAAGAGGCGCAACAGCTTTGCAGCCGCATCGGCATCATCGACCAGGGGAAGCTGGTGGCTCTCGATCGTACCGAGACCCTCGTCAGCAAGAAGGACCAGTCGATCATCGCCGTCGACCTGGATCGCCCCGTTTCGGAGATGCCGAAGGAATTGTCTGCTTTTCAATCGGACTGGAAGCCGGGGGAAAGCTCTCTGCGCTTTCCTTCCTGCGACCCGCACGACGTCTGCACCATCCTCGACGCTTTCACGGTGGCCGGCTATCGCCTTCGTTCCATCGACATCGAGCGCAAATCCCTGCAGGACATTTTCCTGGAGCTCATCGGAAAAAAAAGCGAAGAACGAGAATGCTGAAAATATTGAATTCCATCGGTTTCCGCACTCTGGTCAAGCACGAGATCAAGCGCACCTTCGCGATCATCAACCAGGTCGTCTGGCCGCCCCTGATCTCGACCCTGCTCTACCTCTTGATCTTCGGCTATTCCTTGGGCAGCCGCATCCAGTCGATCGAGGGCGTCCCCTACCTTTCCTTCCTTTTGCCCGGCCCGATCATGATGAGCGTCATCGATTCCTCCTTCAACGAAGGCGCGGCCTCCCTCTTCGTCGCCCGTTTCACCAACAACGTCCAGGAACTCCTGGTGGCGCCCCTGTCCTACACCGAGATGGTGCTGGGCTACGTGGCGGGCGGGGTGCTGCGGGGACTGATCATCGGCAACCTGATCATGCTGCTCGGTTTCTTCGTGGCCGGGGTCTTCCCCGTCCATTTCTTCCTTTATCTCCTTTTCATGCTGCTGGTGTCGGCCTTCTTCGCCGCCATGGGGCTAGCCGCCGGGCTGATGGCCGAAAATTTCGACCAGCTCGCCATCCCGGCCACCTTCGTCATCACTCCCCTGATCTTTCTGGGCGGGGTCTTCAACTCCGTGCGGCAGCTCCCCCCCGTCTTGAAGGGGATCGTCGCCTTCAACCCGATCACTCACTTCATCGACGGCTTCCGGGGCTGCATGCTGCCGGGATGGCCGGCGCCCCTGATGTTCGACCTGGGCCTGGCGGCCATCTTCGCCGTGGGAGCGATCGCTTTCGCTCTTCTCCTCTTCCAGAGCGGCTACAAGTTGAAGGGCTAGCCGGGAAAAAGGGGCGATGAGGCGCCGACATCCTCCCGGAAAAGCTCAAAATCGGGATTTGCTTGCGGAAAGGGACGGGAGCCGCTATACTCACCCCTTTTGAGAGGAATGTTCGATGGAAAAACTGATCCGGGGTTTGCATCATTTCCAAAACCATATCTTCAGTTCGTACCAAGAACTGTTCGAACGTCTCGCCGAGGGGCAATCACCTGAAGCCATGTTCATCACCTGCTCGGATTCCCGCATCGACCCCGCACTCATCACCCAGACCGCTCCCGGCGACCTCTTCGTGCTTCGCCTCGGGGGTAACTTCGTGCCGCCCTACGGCGTGAGCGGGGGGGAATCGGCGACCATCGAATATGCGGTCTCCTTCTTGGGGGTGAAGGACATCATCGTCTGCGGGCACTCCCATTGCGGCGCCATGGAGATCCTGCTTCACCCCGAAAGATTCTCGGGGTATCCCGCCATCCAGGTTTGGCTAACCCATGTCGAGGCCATTCGACGCGTGATGCAGAATTACGCCGATCGTCCCGAAGAAGTGCGTCAAGCCATCGCGGTCAAAGAGAACGTGCTCCTCCAGCTCGAAAACTTGAAGACTCATCCCACCGTCTCTGCCGCCGTTGCGGCCGGAACGCTGCACCTCCACGCCTGGGTTTATGAGTTCGAAAAGGGCAAGGTCTTGGCGTTCGATCCGGAGGAAGGTCAATTCCTTCCCTTGCGGAAGCCCCGCGAGGAATTCTGAGCAAATCATTCAGCTGGAACGATGGCAGGATTGAGCGATAGCCCCAGTGCTTCATCCAGGTCCCTTTTTTATTCTCTTTTTTCCAGGGATGCCAGGCGTTCCCGGGCGGTGCCGTCGCCCGCTTCGGCGGCTTTTCGGTACCAGAAGGCCGCCTTTTCGAGGTCATTTTCCTGCTCGTAGAGGTGTCCCAGGTTGACCTGGGACATCTCGTCCCCTTGCTCGGCGGCCTTGGTGAGCCAGTGGGCGGCCTTGGCCAGGTCCTGGGGAATTTCCTGGCCGTGCAGGTAGCGGAAACCCAGCTTGTACTGGGCATCGACGTTGCCCAGTTCGGCCGATTTCTGGCACCAGAAAAGGGATTTGCGGTTATCCTGCAAAAGGGTGCTCAGTTCGAACTGAGCCGCCGGGTGGTTCCGGTCGGCGGCTTTTTGCAGCCATTCCTTGGCTTGTTCGGGCTCTTCCTGGACGAGCAAGAGGCCGAGCCGGTATTCGGCGTCGAGGTGCTCCCTTTCGGCGGCCTTGCGGTACCAGACGGCGGCTTCGAGCAGATCCCGGGGCAGGCCTTTCCCGCCTTCATGCATGAAGCCCAGGCTGTACTGGGCGTCCGGGTGATCCTGGTCGGCGGCCCGGTGGTACCACTCGCGCGCTTTCTCGAAGTCCCTCTGATAATAGGCCAGTTCACCCATCTCGAACTGGGCTCCGGCACTTCCCTTCTCCGCCGCCAGGAGAAACCATTTTTCGGCCTCTTCCCGATTTTTTTGAACCCCTTCCCCCCGGTCGAGCAGGTAGCCCAGGCTGTACTGGGCGCCCACATGTCCGGCTTCCGCGGCTTTCCGGTAGAAGGGCTCGGCTTCCCACGGCTTCTGGTCCTCGAAGAACATCTCGCCGAGTTCGAAGGCGGCCTCGGGTATTTCGAGCGCCTTCAGGAAAGACTCCTTGGCC
>DOBT01000120.1 GCA_003503675.1 Cyanobacteria bacterium UBA8530
GCACGGCGAACTCGTCGCCGCCGAAGCGGAACACCAGGTCACTGTCGCGACATGACTCGCGCAGTTGCGCCGCGACCCGCTGGAGCATCACGTTGCCCGCCTGATGGCCGTAACGGTCGTTGTATTCCTTGAAGTGGTCGAGGTCGACCATGACGAGGGAAAGGGGACGCCCGTAGCGTCGGGCCTCCTGGAACTGGCGGTTGAGGTGTCCCATGAAGCATTCGTGGTTCAGCAACCCCGTCATCCCGTCGGTCTGGGCCTGACGGTCGGCCCTCCGGTAAAGGGCGATCATGTGTTCCAGCTTGGAATAGGGGGCCATGATCCCGGACACCACCAGGGCCCGGAAAAGCAGCAGATAGGCCAATCCTTTGTACAGGAAGCCGATCAAGGAGAGAACGTCGGTCAAACTCTGGTGGCTGAGGAAGCACAGCTCGGCATATCCGCTGAAGAGGATGGAAGCGAGGATGTAGGACTTCGCCTCCTCTTCCCAGTCCGAGCGGAAAATGAGGACGAAGGCCAGGCCGAAGGCAATGACGAGGGAGGCTTCCAGGAGCAACCCGAAGGGAGTGGGGCCCTCGCCGAAGATCGGAAAAGGCGATGAAAACAGCGCCAGCACGGACAAGGCGATGATCAGTGCCGCTCCTCCCAGGGCATGAAAGGGATAGCGGGGCTTCAATCCCCGCCTTTGAACGAAGTGCGCGCCGAGCAGCCCCAGACACTCGAAGGCCCTCGCCAGAAACCAGAAACTCTCGGTGCGGTTGGGAGAATTGAGCGAAAAAAAAGCGGGCATCCCCACGAACGTCCAGGCATGCAAGAGATCCAAGCTGCCCACGACCAGGAAGGCGATGCCGAGCGCCGCATGAAAGGCCTCGCGGGCTTCCCCGGCCCGGTGATAGGAATACCACCCGATGAAGAAGATCGCAAAGGCCACCACCGCGAAGAGACTGGTCAGGATGGAGTGCAGGGGAAGGAAGGTCTCCGGGGCGAGAACGAGGAAGACCGCGCCGTGCATACCGGGTAGCCAAAGCAAAACGGGCAGCAGGGCGGCGATTGCCAGCAGAAGGATGGGTTTGCGACTGGAAATGACGGGGAAAGGCATGGCTATCGTTGACCTCCAGTTTCTTCATGTACCCGGAGGTATCGTCCATGCTACCGCTCAAGCGGAAAAGCGAATAGGCGCTATTCTGTAAGCTCCTCGAGAGCGTTCTTGGAGGTTTTCGACATCTCGAACGGGTGGAAGCGGTGGCCGTCCGGAACGGACCGCTCCACGTAGATATCGAAGCCGGCGAGTTCGAGGCGCCGAACGCGAGAAACGACTTCCTTGAGAACCTTCTTGAGGTCGTTCCGCTCTTCCCCGGTGAGGGTCGGAAGCTTGGCGAGGCTTTCCTGCGCCCTGGTGAAAGTTAGATAGGCGATTTCGCACTGCAGTTCGGCACCAAAGGAATCGAGTTGCCGCCGCAAGCCCTGGCAGGCGGGATCGGTGAAGAACTCCCCGTCTCCCGCCAACTTGGCACCCTCGATCAGACGGGAAGCCCTTTTCAGCGACATCTCGGAGGCGCTCAGGTCGCGTTGACGATAGGAATCGAGAGAGGAGGACAACAGGGTCTTCAACTTCTCGATGCGTGGGGACGCCGCCCAGGCGCTTTCGGAGCCCAAACAGCAGGCCAAAAAGAGCGAAGCGGCTAAAAGGGCGGCGGCTTTTCTTCTTCTCATCGCATTCCTTTCCTACTTACATGGGGATCTTACCAAACAAGCCGAGTGGGGTCTACCGAACGGGCCCTCGAAAATGCTAAGATGGAACAAAAGTTTGATGAGAGGAAATGAAAATGAGCAAGCCGATGGAAATCAGCGCAGATACTTTCGACAACGAGGTCATCAAGTCGGACATGCCCGTCCTCGTTGACTTCTGGGCATCCTGGTGCGGCCCCTGCAAGATGATCGCTCCCATTCTCGAGGAGTTCGCCCAGGAAAAGGGGGACAAGCTCAAGATCGCCAAGCTCGACATCGATGCCAACGGCCCGGTCGCCCAGCGCTACGGGGTCATGAGCATCCCCACCCTCATTCTCTTCAAGAACGGCGAACCCGTCGAGCGCCTGGTCGGCTATATGTCGAAAAGCCAGCTCGAAAGCAAGCTGAACGGAAAAATCTGATTTCGGAAAAAGACCTCGATCCTCGGATCGAGGTCTTTTGATCAGGATACTGCCCAGGATGGAGACGTTGCAACTCCTGGAGAAGCCACTTTGATGTGCTTTCCGGTGCGTTCAGCACCCACTGGTTCAGATCGTCTTTTACGCTTTCGAACGGATCCGGTCGAGTTCGATGGGTTCGTGGCGGCATCGACTTCTTCTTTCGATGATACTTCCGCCTTCGAGTTTCTTTCATGGTTACGGCGTTCGGTGGCGTCAGGGCTTCCTCCCCATCGCAGATTTTTTCGCTGTCCGATGGTAAGCACGCCGCGGACTCGAATCTCTTGGTCGATTCAACGGCGATGGAGTCGGGATCGGGTCGGCCATGTGGGCAGCGATCGCATGCTTCCAAATGGCGTCTTGCAAGCTTTGAATTTGTTGGAGTAGACGGACGGGGGGCCAAGGCCTGATGAATTCGCATTCGCTATTTTTCATTCAGGAACTTCAGGCTAAATTCGCCTATTTGCTCCGCTGGAGCGGGGGTCGATCGCCCGATATCGGGGCCATGGCGCGCTAACCGCGAGGCAGCCGTCGTGAATCATCGGCAGTATCATGCAGATGTGCCCTTCTTGGGTATGAGTTGTTTTGCAACTATCTCATACTCAAGAAGGGCGTCTTCTATTGACTTCAGTTACCTGGTTTTCGGGCTATGAGTCAGGATCAGGTAGTTCTTCCAGTTTTCGGCGGCGAAGGCGATCTTCGAAGGATCGCTGTAGTAAGTTTCATAGGACCATTTGATCGAGGGAAAATATATGACCAAACCGGTGGAGGCGACGTGTTTGGGATCCCCCACGCCACCATAGGCGACCACGGATCCGGCCCGAGCGGCTTCGACCGCTGCGCCGGCGGCCTTGATGTCAGTCGGGACCGAGCTCTTATCCAATTTGCTGAGGAAGTCCCCGAGGTCGGGGCAGTCACCGTTCAGGAAGTAATTGCTATCTAGGCGGACGGCATCCAAAACAGCCTTGTTTGCGGAATAGCCTGCCATCGCTATGCGTGCGAAATCGTTCAACGCCGGCGTTAGCTTGGTCACGACATTCTTGATGTTCGTGCAGGAAAGCGTCGCTAAGAGGTACCGATTGGTGGGGTTCTGCGACCCACCGGGTTTGAACGAGTTGACGTAAGTCTCAACTGCGGCCTTGCCAAGTCCAGCGCCGTCCATGTCCGGATTGGCGCTCAGAGCCTTCAGCAGGTTGATGTAATCCCAGCCGGCGGCCGGCTCGGTCTCTTGGGAGGCGATCATGAAATCGGCGAGCCCCTTGGCCTGGTATGCCATTTCGACGTGGCTCATCAGGCAGGCATCAAAGCCAAGCACGTCAAAGGGCTTGCCTGCAGCTTGGACACCGGAGGCGAGGATTTTATCCAGATCGCTGGTACGCATGAAGCCACCCTTGGCATCTATGCAGAAAGACCTCGAGGGGTTGGGGCGTTTGTCCTTAGGGTCGAACAGACCGGACCCATGGTCCCAGAAGGTCATCCCGTAACGATCGGCGGGGAACTGCTTGACGGCCCATTGGGCGAACTTGGCAGAAACCTTGGGGTCGCCGGAGTCGATCTCGTTGGTGCTCGGGTCGATGATGGCGCCGCCATCGTTGAGCTTCTCGGAGACGATTTCGCCGTTCATGGAGGCGTCATGCTTGATCTTGTAGATGCAACTGTCGCCTCTCTTCCATCCGTCATAGAGGACGATCATGTTGACGTCGGGATTGTTCAATCCGACTTCCATCTGGTTGAGGTCCTCGATGCCAAATTTATCCAGGTCGTTGTCCGCAGCCATATGCAACAAAAGGGTCCATTTCGCCTGACCCGCCTTGTGCACTGACTGGCTGCGCACGCCGAGCAGACTGCCGGAGGTCAAGGTCGGATGAACGTTTCCGCCGCAGGCAGAGAGGCCCAGAGTGGTGGCCGCCAAAGCGACCAGGAGCCGGTTTTTCATCTTCAGATGCTTCCTTTCGTTGAACTTTCATGTCGCCCGTTGTTCCGAAGGGAATTATCGTCGGGTCTCGAAGCGCATACTCGTATTACCATGATTATCCTATCTTAAGCCGTTCTTAATAATCAAGTCGATGGCGAGATAATCGAGCTCGAATCGGCGCAGGCCTTCTTCCAGGCGCCGAGCACGATATCCCGCTTGGCGAAGGAACTCCACTGCTTCCGTAGAAAGGACGCAGTATGGGCCGTGGCAATAGGCCACGATCTCCTGGTCAATGGGAATGTCTCTTGCGGGTGGATTCGAAGTATATGCTGTTTGCTAGTTTCGCTGTGCCCGCGCGATCCGCTTCAAATTCCCTTGGGAAGCCTTCTTTCTCTGATACCTCTGTCAAGCAGTTGTGCCCATCCTGCACCAAATCATTCGAATTTTTCGTCATTGCTCCCGGCGAGGAACCCTGCGATCATAGGGCTTATGGATGATTCGAAAAGTCCTTCCTGTGAACTCAGCAACCGAGATCTCGCCGATGCCGAGCCTCAACTGGTTTGGACCAATAAGCCAAACGGCGACTTCGACTACGTCAATCGACGCTGGACTGAATACACCGGTCTCCGGTCCGGCCTGAGTTGTGGCTGGGGCTGGCAGAAGGCCCTTCATCCGGAAGACGTCGAGCGGACCACCAGC
Organism: Cyanobacteria bacterium UBA8530; assembly: GCA_003503675.1. Classification (GTDB taxonomy): domain Bacteria; phylum Cyanobacteriota; class Sericytochromatia; order S15B-MN24; family UBA8530; genus UBA8530. The sequence goes on from DOBT01000120.1 coordinate 4,801, forward strand.
ATCTGGACCCGTTCCCTTCAGACCGGTGAACCCTACGATATCGAGTTTCGTTTGCGGCGCCATGACGGCCTTTACCGTTGGTTCATCGTGCCAGCCCATCCCCTGATGGACTCTGCTGGCCGCATCGTGAAGTGGGTTGGCACCTGCACCGACATCACCGAACGCAGGCGGGCGGAAGAAGAACTCAATCACTTGAACGACACGCTGGAGCAGCGTGTCAACGAACGCACCCAAGAATTGGAAGAAGCGAACGCCGAGATGNNAACAGTTGAAAGAAGCGAACGAGGAGAAGGCCCGACAGTTGGAAGAATCGAATGCCGAGAAGTCCCGACTGTTGGAAGAGGCGAACGCCGAGAAGGCCCGATTGTTGGAAGAAGCGAATGCCGAGAAGGCCCGACTGTTGGAAGCGGCGAACGACGAGAAGTCCCGACTGTTGGAAAAAGTGAACGCCGAGAAGGCCCGACTGTTGGAAGAAGCGAACGGCGAGAAGTCCCGATTGTTGGAATCGAATGCCGAAAAAGCCCGACAGTTGGAGGAAACGAACATCGAGAAGGCCCGACTGTTGGAAGAAACGAACGCTGAGAAGGCCCGACTGTTAAAAAATGCGAACATCGAGAAGGCCCGAATATTGGAAGAAACGAACGCCGAGAAGGCACTGCTTCAGACCCGAATTGCCGAGGAGCAGACCTTTAGCCGGGGATTGCTCGAAGCCTCCATCGATGGCCTCGTCACCATAAACGAAAAAATGATCATCACCGACGCCAACAAGATGATGTGTCGAATGGTGGATCAACCTTGCAACCAACTCATCGGCACCTCCTTTGCCTCCTATTTCGCAGAGCGAGAATCCGCCGAAAGAGGGGTACGATTGACCTTCCAAGAAGGCAAAGTCAGCAACTACGAGTTGACCTTGCTGGGCGCCTCGGGACAAAGAATCCCCATTTCCTTCAACGCCGCCGTCTTTCGGGACCGCTCAGGCGCGATCAAGGGGGTGTTCGTTTCTGCCCGGGACATCACGGATCGTAAGCGGGCGGAAGAAGAGAAGTCGCAGCTTCAACAACAAAAGATCGATACCTTGAAGCAAGCCGATGCCCTCAAGGATCAGTTCTTGAGCATCATCTCTCATGAACTGCGAACTCCCATCAATCTCATCACCGGCTTCGGGAGCATCCTCGACGACGAGGTGGCCGGACTGCTCACCAAGCGACAGCATGAATATCTCAGAAAGATGCTCAAAGGCGCGGATGCTCTGCTGGTCCTCGTCGACGACCTCCTCGACATCAGCCGTATACAGGCTGGAAGGTTCTCGGTAGTCCCTCACTTGATGAGTTTCCCTAAGCTGGTGGACGAAGTCATCGAAAGCCTTAGCCCCTTATTGGCTCAGAAGCACCTAACCTTGTTCAACGAGGTCCCCGCTGATTTGCCCCAACTGACGGCGGACGCTCAGCGCATCTGCCAGGTATTATCGAATCTGATCAACAACGCCATCAAGTTCACTCCGGAGGGCGGAAAGATTCAGGTCAGGGCTTTCATCGAGGGGGAATCGCTGCGCTGCGAGGTAAAGGATACGGGCATCGGGATCGCTCCGGAAAATATTTCGAAGCTCTTCAAACGCTTCTCCCAGCTGGACACGACGGTAATCCGAGCGGCACATGGAACCGGACTCGGCTTGAGCATCGCCATGGCCATCGTCGATGCTCATGGCGGACAGATCGGGGTGGATAGCGAACTTGGGAAAAGCAGCACCTTCTGGTTCACCTTGCCGCTTCCGAGAAAACAAGAACATTGACGTCATTTTCGCGCAGCAGGTCCATCCGGATAAGGGCTTCGTTTTCCAGGCAGCGTTCATCTCCCTTTAGGACTTCCGTGGTCTTGAAAGATTTTCGCAGACCTTTCACTTCAATTGCTTTTTCCATCCCGATATCCCCCTTTTACTTTGTTTTATCCGTAACCTTTTTCATGGCCTTGTTAACTTCTTGGTCAACAGATTCTTGATAGATGTCAGCGTAAGTTTTTGAATCTTTGATTAGATCGTCGCAGAAAGCCGCTACGTCACTGCCCGTCACTTCGAGCACGCCTTTCCCCAAGGCCGCGCCCTCTTCAAAAAGATCGATAATCCCCGAGAGCAAACCCGTCCCTTCGGTTAGCTCGACAGGGCCGACCTTAAAGAGATATT